>NZ_JQMO01000003.1:300435-600871 GCF_000744785.1 Kitasatospora azatica KCTC 9699
CCAACAACACCAGTGACACGCCGCTGGCGGTCGGCCGCGGCGCCAACATGCCGTACGACACCTACCAGGCCGAGGACGGCCAACTCGGCGGCGGCGCGGCCGTGGTCGGCCCCAACCGGGTCATCGGCGACCTGGCCGGCGAGGCCTCCGGCCGCAAGGCGGTCACGCTCAACTCGACCGGCTCGTACGTGCAGTGGATCTCGCGGGAGAGCACCAACACGCTGGTCACCCGGTTCTCCGTCCCGGACGCCCCGGGCGGCGGCGGCAGCACGGCCACCCTCGACCTGTACGTGAACGGCACGCTGGTCCAGCCGGTCACGCTGACCTCGCACTACGCCTGGCTGTACGGCGCCGAGACCGGCCCGGGCAACGACCCCGGCGCCGGCGGGCCGCGCCACATCTACGACGAGGCGCACGTGCTGCTGGGCCAGACCATCCCGGCCGGCGCCACCATCAAGCTGCAGAAGGACGCCGCCAACTCCTCCCAGTACGCGATCGACTTCGTCGACCTCGAGCAGGCCACCGCGGTCGCCAACCCGGACCCCGCCGCCTACGTCACCCCCGCCGGCTTCGCCCAGCAGGACGTGCAGAACGCGCTCGACAAGGTCCGGATGGACACCACCGGCACCCTGACCGGCGTCTACCTGCCCGTCGGCCAGTACCAGGTGTCCAGCAAGCTCCAGGTCTACGGCAAGGCCGTCAAGGTGCTCGGCGCCGGCCCCTGGTTCACCCAGTTCGACTCCCCCACCACCCAGGACAGCACCGACGACGGCTGGTCGGTCTCGGCCAGCGCGAACGGCTCCTCGTTCGCCGGCTTCGCCTGGTTCGGCAACTACGTCTCGCGGATCGACGGCCCGGGCAAGGTCTTCGACCTCACCGACGTCTCCAACCTCACCGTCGACAACATCTGGATCGAGCACCAGGTGTGCGCCATCTGGGGGACGCACGTCAACGGCCTGACCGCGACCGACCTGCGCATCCGCGACACCTTCGCCGACGGCATCAACCTGACCAACGGCAGCCAGAACAACCTGGTCAGCAACGACGAGGCCCGCTCCACCGGTGACGACAGCTTCGCCCTGTTCGCCGCCACCGACCACAACAGCGCCGACCTGAAGAACAACACCTTCCAGAACCTCACCGCACTGACCCCCTGGCGGGCGGCCGGCGTCGCGGTCTACGGCGGCTACGCCAACACCCTGCAGAACCTGTACGTCGCCGACACCCTCACCTACGCCGGCATCACCGTCAGCTCGCTGAACTTCGGCTACCCCTTCGAGGGCTTCGGGGCCAGCCCGCAGACCGTGATCCAGAACGTCTCGCTGGTCCGCGACGGCGGGCACTTCTGGGGCAGCCAGGTCTTCCCCGCGCTCTGGCTCTTCTCGGCCACCCAGCCCTTCCAGGGCATCCGGATCAACAACCTGGACATCACCGACCCGACCTACGCGGGCATCATGTTCCAGACCGACTACTCCGGCGGCACCGCGCTCAACCCGATCACCGACACGGTCTTCACCAACGTCAGCATCACCGGCGCGCAGCAGAGCGGTGACGCCTACAACGCCAAGTCCGGCTACGGGATCTGGGCCAACCCGCTGCCGGAGAGCGGGCAGGGACCGGCGGTCGGCTCGGTCACCTTCAACCACCTGACCGAGAACAACAACCACATCGACCTGTACAACCCCACCTCGACCTTCACCATCACCGTCAACCCGTAACCGGCCAAGCCGTCAGGGCGCACGTCCGATCGGGTGTGCCGTTGGTGATTCCCGTGCGCAGCCGCCGCGAGCCGGGCAGGCTGGGGCGGGAACACCACAGCGCGAGTACCGGCGACCGACGAAGGAGTGCGCCCATGACGGCGGCGAGCGCCAAACTGCTGATCGACGGTTTCGAGCGGGTCCGGGAGGAGGTGGCCGAGGCGCTGGACGGGCTGACCCCCGAGGAGCTGGCCTGGCGGGGGCACGACCAGCGGACCAATCCGGTCGGCTGGCTGGTCTGGCATCTGAGCCGGGTTCAGGACCTGCAGATCTCCGATGTCGCCGAGCTGCCGGAGGTGTGGATCGCCCAGGACTGGCACCAGCGGTTCGCACTCCCGTACCCGGTCGACGCGAGCGGGTACGGCGCCTCCAGCACCCAGGTGCAGAAGTTCACCGCCCCGGTCGAGCTGCTGGCCGGCTACCACGAGGCGGTGCACCGGCAGACCGTGGACTACCTGGCGACCCTGCACGACCGGGACTACGGCCGGATCGTCGACACCGCCTGGGACCCGCCCGTGACGCTGGGCGTTCGGCTGATCAGCATCCTGTCCGACGACCTCCAGCACGTCGGCCAGGCCGCCTTCGTCCGCGGTTGCCTGGCCCGGCGGTAGCAGCCGGTAGCTCAGGGCAGCGGCTGCTCGGCCCAGATCACCTTGCCGGCCGCCGTGTAGCGGGTGCCCCAGCGCTCGGCGAGCTGGGCGACCATGAACAGGCCGCGGCCGCCCTCGTCGGTGGTCGCGGCGTACCGCAGGTGCGGGGCGGTGTTGCTGGCGTCCCAGACCTCGCAGATCAGCGTCCGGTCGCGGAGCAGCCGGACCCGGATCGGTTCGGTGGCGTAGCGGATCGCGTTGGTGAGCAGTTCGCTGAGGATCAGCTCGGTGGTGAACGCCAGTTCGTCCAGGCCCCAGTCGGTCAGGCGGCGGCTGACCGAGCGGCGGACCTCGGCGACGGCGGCGGGGTCGGCCGGGACGTCCCACTGCACCAGCGAGTCGGCCGGCAGCACCCGGGTGCGGGCGACCAGCAGCGCGATGTCGTCGGTCTGGTGGTCGGGCAGCAGCGCCTCGAGCACCGTGTCGCAGGTGGCCTCGGGCGCCGACGGGGCCAGTTCCAGGGCGCGTTGCAGCTGCCGCAGGCCGTCCTCGATGTCGCGCTCGCGGTCCTCGACCAGTCCGTCGGTGTAGAGCACCAGGCGGCTGCCCTCGGGCAGCCGCAGCTCGGCCGCCACGAAGGGCAGCCCTCCGACGCCGAGCGGCGGCCCGGCCGGTACGTCGGCGAGTTCCACGGTGCCGTCGGGGTGGACCAGCGCGGGGGGCGGGTGCCCGGCCCGGGCGATCGAGCAGCTGCGTTCGACCGGGTCGTAGATCGCGTACAGGCAGCTGGCGCCGATCACGGCGCCGCCGCCCGTACTGCCCTGCTCCTGGTCCAGGCGGATGACCAGGTCGTCCAGGTGGCCGAGCAGCTCGTCCGGCGGCATGTCCAGGGTGGCGAAGGTGTGCACGGCGGTGCGCAGCCGGCCCATGGTCGCGGCGGCGTGCAGGCCGTGGCCGACCACGTCGCCGACCACCAGCGCCACCTGGGCACCGGGCAGCGGGATGACGTCGAACCAGTCGCCGCTGACCCCCGCCTGGGCCGGCAGGTAGCGGTAGGCGACGTCCAGCGCGTTCTGCTCGGGCAGGGACTGCGGCAGCAGGCTGCGTTGCAGGGCGGTGGCCATCGCGTGCTCGCGGGCGTAGCGGCGGGCGTTGTCGATGCAGACGGCGGCGCGGGCCACCAGTTCCTCGGCGAGCGACAGGTCGTCCTCGTCGAACGGCTCGGTCCGTTCGGAGCGCCAGAACATGGCGCTGCCCAGCAGCGCGCCACGGGCACGCAGCGGGATCCGCATCGCCGAGTGGACGCCGAACTCGAGCAGCCGGCGGGCCCGCTCGGGGTCCTGGGCCTGCCAGGCGGTGGCGGTGCGCAGGTCGGCGTCCAGGGCGGCCTCGCCGGTGTCCAGGGTCTGCGCCCAGGGGGTGACCGGGACCACCGTGATCAGTTCGCCGGATGAGTAGAACGGCGCGTCGGAGCGGATGCCGTTGAGCGCCGCGCGCTGCAGTTGTGGGATCGCGCCGGGCTGCGGCTCGTCCCCGCGCAGCACCGACTCGGCGAGGTCGACGGTGACGTAGTCGGCGAAGGCGGGCACGGTGACCTGGGCGAGTTCCTCGGCGGTGCGGACCACGTCGAGGGTGGTGCCGACGGCCACGGTGGCGTCGTAGAGCAGTTTGAGGCGCCGCCGGGCGGCCACGGCCTTGCCGGAGACGGCGTGCAGTTCGGTGGAGTCGCGCAGCGTGGCGACGCTGCCGGGTGGTCCGCCGGCCCGGTCGGTGGGGCGCACGTTGACCACCAGCAGCCGGTCACCGATCGCCAGCATCTCGTCGTTGACCTCGCGCCCGGGCGCCAGCAGGTCGGTCGCGGCGCGATCGAGGCCCAGCGAGGTCACCGGGCGGCCCTCGGCGTCGGCGGGCAGGTCGAGCAGTCGGCGGGCCTCGTCGTTGACGAGCAGCAACCGCCCGTCGGCGTCGAGGATCAGCACACCCTCGCGGACGGCGTGCAGCACCGCGTCGTGGTGCTCGTACATCCTGGTCATCTCGACCGGGCCGAGGCCGTGGGTCTGGCGCCGCAGCCGGCGGCTGGCCAGCGCGGTGCCGGCGGTGGCCAGCGCCAGCGCGCCGGCCGCGGCACCGAGCAGCAGGGGCAGCTGGTGGTTGGCGACGCCGCTGACCTTGTTGATCGTGATGCCGGCGGAGACCTCGCCGACCACCACGTGGTTGGGGCCGTAGACCGGGACCACGGCCTGCACCAGCGGTCCGATGGTGCCGTTGACCTGCTCCACCACCACCTGGCCGTGCACGGCGGGCAGGTAGTTGCCGACGAACTTCTTGCCGATCCGGTCCACCAGTGGGTGGGTGTAGCGGATCCCGTCGGTGTTGAGCACCACGATGAAGTCCACCCCGGAGCCGACCCGGGCCGCCTCGGCCTTGGGTTGCAGGATCGCGGTCGGGTCGGGTGACTGCAGGGCGGCGACCATGCCCGGGGAGTTCGCGAAGGTCTGGGCGACGGCCAGCGAGCGGTTGCGGGCCTCCCGGTCGCTGTCGCGCTCGGACTGCAGGACCAGTGCCAGCACGGCCGCCACCACGAGCACCAGCACCACGGCCACCTGGACGGCGAACATCTGGCCCGCGACGCTGCGCAGGCCCCGGGTCCACCGCGGATGCGGCTCAGAACGGCGCGGCCGCACCACCGGCGATCTCCAGGCCACCGGTCCCCACCTGGTTCGTGACGGCCGTGAAGTCCGCCTCCGCGCCGTCGGGCAGCCGTAGCTGTCCGTCGCGGACCTTCGCCATCAGTTCGAAGTCCTCGTCGCGGTCGGCCTGCAGGTGTCCGCCCCAGGTGGCGCTCTGGCCCGGGTCGCGGGTGGCCAGATCGGCGTGGACCACGATCTCGAAGCCGTGGTCGATCAGGGTCGCCCATCCTCGGTACACGTTCTCGCTCACGCCGCCAGTCTCTGCCTTCAGCGGCCCGGGCGCATGGTGGGGCGGCGTAGGCGGTGACCCGGGAGCGTGGGGCCGCTCGGCTGGGGGTGCGGGCCGCTCAGCGCGGGATGGCGGCGTGCGCCTCGGCGAGTAGCAGGTAGCCCTCGGCGTTCGCCTTGATGCCGAGCAGCTCGTCCGGGGTGAGCGGGCGCCTGACCTTGGCGGGCACGCCCGCCACCAGGGAGCCCGCCGGGACCTGGGTGCCCTGCGGGACCACGGCGCCCGCCGCGACCAGCGAACCGGCGCCGATCCGGGCACCGTTGAGCACCCGGGCGCCCATGCCGACCAGCACGTCGTCCTCGACCAGGCAGCCGTGCAGGACCGCGTTGTGGCCGACCGTGACGCGTTCGCCGACCTCGACGTCGAAGCCGGGGTCGGCGTGCACGGTGCAGTTGTCCTGGATGTTGGAGTCCGCGCCGATGCTGATCGCCCCGGCGTCGCCGCGCAGCACCGCCTGGTACCAGACGCTCGCCCGGGGACCGAGCCGCACCGCGCCGACCACCACGGCGGTCGGCGCGACGAACGCGGTCGGGTCGACCTCGGGCTCGAAGCCCCCGACGCCAATGATCAGTGCCTCGGCCATGGTTCTCGGCTCTCCCTCGCTCGTTGGGTGCGCCACACGCTACCGGCCGGTACGCCGACGACAAACCAGTACCGGCCCGGGCTGATGATCTACTAACATCGGCGCAGCTGTCCGGCGTAGCGCAGAGGCAGGCGCTCCGCTGTCCGCACGGCGGCAACGCCGGTTCGAATCCGGCCCCGGGCAGCGCAGGCCCCGTAGCGCAGTTGGCCGGCGCGCCGCTACTACATGGCGGATACACCGGTTCGAATCCGGTCGGGGCCACTCATCAGTTCCGGACGAGCGCGGGGAGAGCCATGCCGAAGGTCGAGTTGACGGCCGGTGAGGCGGCCCGGGACCAGTTCGCCGCGCCGACCGAGGACGAGCTCGCCGCCTTCGCGAGCACCATCGGCCGGCTGAGCCGCCTCTCGCACGACCACCCGGCCCGGCTGCGTGCCGAGCACATCGCCGAGTCCTTCGTCCGCGACGGCCGCAAGCAGCGCCGAAAGGCCCAGCGGCTGCAGGACGTCGCCGCGGACGCCGCCCTGCTGGCCGGCACGGCCACCGGGGCGCTCGCCCGGCGCGAGGACGCGCCGTTGCCCGTCCCGGTCGCCGCTCCCGCACCGGTGGGCGAGCTCCGCCGGCCCCGCCGCTGCTACGTCTGCAAGGGCAGCTACCGCCAGGCCGACGGCTTCTACCACCAGCTCTGCCCGGACTGCGCGCGCGACAACTCCGCGTACCGGGCGATCAGCACCGACCTGCGCGGTCGCCGGGTGCTGCTCACCGGCGGGCGGGTGAAGATCGGCTTCCAGCTCGCCCTGATGATGCTGCGCGACGGCGCCGAACTGATCGTCACCAGCCGCTTCCCGCAGGACACCGTGCGCCGCTTCCAGGCCGCGCCCGGCAGCGAGGGGTGGCTGGAGCGGCTGCGCGTGGTCGGCATCGACCTGCGTGATCCGCGCCAGGTGCTGGGCCTGTGCGAGGAGTTGCGGGCCGAGGGTCGGCCGTTGGACATCCTGGTCAACAACGCGGCGCAGACCGTCCGTCGCCCGCCCGAGGCCTACGCCCTGCTGGTGGCCGGTGAGTCGGCCGACGAACTGCCCCCGGCGGCGCGCCGGGCGATCCGGCACGCCCCCGGCTTCACCGCGATACCCGCGCCCACCAACGAGTTGACCGCCGGGCTCGCGCTGCCGAGCACCGTCGCCGCGTTGGCGGACGAGGCCGGTCTGCTCCCCGACACCGCGCCCAGCAACTCCTGGTCGGCCCGGCTCGGCCAGCTGGACCCGACCGAGGTGCTGGAGACCCAGTTGGTCAACGCGCTGGCCCCCGCGCTGCTCTGCGACCGGCTGCTCCCGCTGCTGCTCGCCGCCCCGCACCCGAACCGCTACATCGTCAACGTCACCGCCGTCGAGGGCCGGTTCGCCGTCCGCCACAAGACCCCCGGGCACCCGCACACCAACATGGCCAAGGCCGCGCTCAACATGCTGACCCGCACCAGCGCGGCCGCCCTGGCCGAACAGGGCGTGCACATGTGCGCGGTGGACACCGGCTGGATCACCGACGAGAATCCGGCTCCGAAGAAGGCCAGGATCGCCGCGCGCGGCTTCCGCACGCCGCTGGACATCGTGGACGGCGCGGCCCGGGTCTACCACCCGATCGTGCAAGGCGAGGCGGGTGCGCCGCTGTCCGGGGTCTTCCTGAAGGACTATCAGCAGGCGCAGTGGTGAGCACTGCAACCGGCTTCTCACTCTGCGTGCCGGCGTGGGCACTTGACGCAACCCGGCCAATTGTGGGCGGTCCTGGGCGTTGCGGCGGCACCAAGCCGCGCGGCGAGCGATGATGGTCTGATGATCTCGATCCTGTTCGCCGTGCTGACTGCCATCAGCAACGGCACCGCCTCGGTGCTGCAGCGCCGGGCGGCGGCCGACGCGCCCGAGGAAGACGCGCTGCACCTGTCGCTGCTGCGCGACCTGCTGCGGCGCCCGGTCTGGCTGGGCGGGATCGCGATGAGCGCGGTGGCCGCACTCTGTCAGGCGGTGGCGCTGGCCACCGGGCCGATCGCCGTGGTGCAGCCGATCTTCGTGATCGAGCTGCCGTTCACGCTGCTGCTGGGCGGGCTGCTCTTCCGGGGCTCGTTCCCGCGCTCGGTCTGGATCGCGGTGGCCGCCGTGGCCGTTGGGTTGGCGCTGTTCCTGACGGCGGCCGCGCCGAGCGGCGGGAACGAGGCCGTCTCCGGTGGGGCCTGGGTCCCGGCGCTGCTGGCCACCGGGGCCTTCCTGGCGGTGGTGCTGGTGGTCGGGCTGCGGACCCGGGGCAACGCCCGGGCCGCCGCGCTCGGTCTGGCGGCGGCCTGCGGGTACGCGCTGACGGCCGCGCTGATGAAGGACGCGATGGCCCGGCTCGACCACGGTGTGGTGGCGCTGTTCTCCGCCTGGCAGTTGTACGGCACGGCGCTGGTCGGGGTGGGGTCGCTCTTCGTGCTGCAGAACGCGCTGCAGGCCGGTTCGTTGGCCGCCTCGCAGCCGATGCTCAGCATCGGCGACGCGCTGATCAGCACCTGCTACGGCGTCACGCTGTTCGCCGAGACGCTGCGCAGCGGCTGGTGGCTGCTGCCGCAACTGGCGGCCCTGGCCCTGGTGGTGGCGGGCTGCGTCGGCCTCTCGCGCTCCCCGCTCGCCGATGGTCTGGCCACGCCGGTCCCACGCCCGAGCGAGGTCCCGGCGACGGTGTAGCGCTTGCTCAGGAGTCAGACCAGCCGGAACTCGGCGACCTCGTGGTCGGTGCCGACCCCGGAGAGCTGGACCCTGGTGCCCACCGGGATCACCTCGTAGCGGGTGGCGATCACCACGGCGGGGATGGTGAGCCCCTCGTCCAGGGTGACCGCGCAGCTCTGCCGGATCCGGTGCTCCAGCAGCGCGGAGCGCACCACCGGGCCGATCCGGCGGACCACGCCGAGGCCGGCGCTCTGCAGCTCGTCCATGTCGGTGGCGCCGCACACCGGGCAGAGCAGCCGGAATCGCTCGGTGGGTGAACTGCACCACCGGCACTGGCGGTAGCGGAGCACGACCGCGTCATCCACGGCGGCGTCGGCAGTCAGCGTCTGGTTCATGGTCCCCTCCTGACGGCAAGTGTGGAGCGACCATATGGCACTCAGTGCCAGCGCACAAGGCACTGAGTGCCCTCGCTGGTCACCCGGATTCCAGGGCCACCTGGATCTCGTCCACCACCCGCCACATCGGTGTCCCGCGCCGCGCGACCAGGACCACGACCTCCTCCTCGGCCGCACCGCCCGAAGCGGGCTGGTCACCCCAGCCGGCGACCACGTAGGCGAGCGCCTCGTCCACGCTCGCCTCGGGGTCGTGGTCGGCGCCGGAGCGCAGCCAGGAGCGCAGCGCGTTGTTGTGGGCGGCGACCACGGCCGCCGCGACCACGTCGGCGCGCAGTCGCCCGTCCGGCCGAGCGGCGAACCGGATGCGCAGGAAGTCGGCGAGGGCGCGCTCGTAGCGCCAGACCACCGAGAGCTCGTGCGCCCGCAGGGCCGGGACCACCCGGGTGAGCTGGTAGCGGCGCACCGAGAAGACCGGGTCGGCGGCGTACATCCGCAGCACCTGCCGGGCCGCCGCGCAGGCGCGTTCGACCGGGTCCTCGGCAGCCCCGGCGGGGTCGGCGAGGAAGGCGTTCATCTCGGCCAGGCAGCCGTCGTGGTCCGGGAAGACCACCGACTCCTTGGACGGGAAGTACCGGAAGAACGAGCGGCGGCCGACCCCGGCGAGGGTGACGATGTCGTCAATGGTGGTCTGCTCGAAGCCCCGCTCGGCGAAGAGTCGCAGCGCCGCCGCCACCAGCGCGTCGCGCATCGGCGGCTTTGCGGCACCGGTCCGGCCTGCGGGTTCGCGGTCCTGATTGCTGGCGCGCTGCTGGCTCATGCTGCGGACGCTACCACCGAAAACGGGCCGAGGGTACTGAGTGCCTTTGCAAATGGCACTCAGTACCCTTATGGTGCGACTGGGCCCACTTGGACGAGACCAGTACAGGAGACAGGCCGTGAGCTTGAGGATCGTTGTCTGTGTGAAGTACGTGCCCGATGCGACTGGTGACCGTCGCTTCGCGGACGACACCACCACCGATCGGGATGCCGTGGACGGCCTCCTGTCGGAGCTCGACGAGTACGGCGTCGAGCAGGCGCTGCGGATCGCGGAGGCTTCCGGGGACGCGGAGGTGACCGTGTTGACCGTTGGTGGGGACGACGCGCGTGACGCGTTGAAGAAGGCCCTGTCGATGGGTGCGGACAAGGGTGTGCACGTCAATGACGACGACATCCACGGCTCGGACGTGATCGCGACCTCCGCGGTGATCGCCAAGGCGCTGGAGAAGACCGGTTTCGACCTGGTGGTGTGCGGGATGGCGTCCACCGACGGCACCATGGGCGTGCTGCCGGCGCTGCTGGCCGAGCGGCTGGGCCTGCCGCAGGCCACGCTGCTGTCGGAGGTGTCGGTCGAGGACGGCACCGTGCGCGGTCGTCGGGACGGGGACACGGCGACCGAGCAGGTCGAGGCGGCGCTGCCGGCGGTGGTGTCGGTGACCGACCAGTCCGGTGAGGCCCGTTACCCCTCGTTCAAGGGGATCATGGCGGCGAAGAAGAAGCCGGTCGTCGAGTGGGACCTGGACGACCTGGGCATCGACGCCGAGAGCGTGGGTCTGGCGGGCGCGTGGACGGCGGTCGAGACCGTGACCGAGCGTCCCGCGCGGACCAAGGGCACGATCGTCAAGGACGAGGGCGAGGGCGGCAAGCAGCTGGCCGGCTTCCTCGCCGAGCAGAAGTTCATCTAAGCCGCCCCTGATCCGCCGCCCCTGATCCGCTGTTAGGAGAACGAACGTCATGAGCGAGATCCTCGTCCTGGTCGACCACGCCGACGGCGCGGTGCGCAAGCCCGCGCTCGAACTGCTCACCCTGGCCCGCCGCCTGGGCACCCCCGCCGCGGTGGTGCTGGGCGCCGGCGACCACGCGGCCGCGATCGCCGCCAAGGCCGGCGAGTACGGCGCCGCGAAGGTCTACGTCGCCGACGCGCCCGAGTTCACCGACCTGCTCGTCGTGCCCAAGGTCGACGCGCTGACCCAGATCGCCCGGTCGTCGGGCGCGGTGGCGGTGCTGGTCACCTCCTCCGGCGAGGGCAAGGAGGTCGCCGCCCGCACCGCGCTGCGCCTGGGCTCGGGCGTGATCACCGACGCCGTGGACCTGGAGGCCGACACCGACGGCACCGCGGTCGCGACGCAGTCGGTGTTCGCGGCCTCGTTCCAGGTCAGGTCGAAGGTGACCAAGGGCGCGCCGGTGATCACCGTCAAGCCCAACGCGGCGGCCCCCGAGCCGGCCCCGGCGGCCGGTGCGGTGGAGAACGTGAGCGTGGTGTTCGGCGGGAACGCGGCAACGGTCACCGCCCGCACCCCGCGGGTGTCGACCGGCCGTCCGGAGCTGACCGAGGCCGCGATCGTGGTCTCGGGCGGTCGTGGTGTGGGTGCGGCGGAGGGCTTCTCGGTGGTCGAGGAGCTGGCCGACGCGCTGGGCGCGGCGGTGGGTGCCTCGCGCGCCGCGGTCGACGCGGGCTGGTACCCGCACAGCAACCAGGTCGGCCAGACCGGCAAGCAGGTCTCCCCGCAGCTGTACATCGCCGCGGGCATCTCCGGTGCGATCCAGCACCGGGCCGGCATGCAGACCTCCAAGACCATCGTCGCGATCAACAAGGACGACGAGGCGCCGATCTTCGACCTCGTCGACTACGGCGTCGTCGGCGACCTCTTCGACGTCCTCCCCCAGCTCACCACCGAGGCCACCGGCCGGAAGTAGGCAGCTCTCCGCACAGCAGTGAGGGACCGACCCCTTGGTGGGGTCGGTCCCTCACTGCTGTGCGGTCGGTGGCCCTGAGGCCCGTCCGGCCCCAGCCCCTGGCTGCGGCCAGCGGCCTCAGCCTCTAGCCGCGGCCCCTGGTCGAGCTGCTCCGGCGGCGGGTGCCCCACCGCCAGCTTCGCCGGCTCCCCGCGCCGGTCGGTGCCGCGGACCAGCTGGGCCGAGCGGCCGACTGCGGCTCCTCGGGGGTCTCCAGGGCGGCCGGCGCGCGGCGGGCGACCGGCTCGCCGGTGAAGTAGTCGGCGTCCTTGGGCCGTTCGGTCTGCGGGCGGCTCCGCGGGGCCGGCACGAGGTGCGGTATGTGCTTGGAGCAGTGGATGTAGGCCTCGTCCACCGACAGGTGGATCCAGAACTCGACCCGGCGCCCCGGCGCGGTCTCGAACGGCAGCTCCGGATGGGCGCTGCGCAGCGAGCTGTCGGGGCGCAGGTGGGCGGTGCCGTTGACGTGCAGGCCGATGTGGTCGTGGGAGAAGTCCAGGAAGAGCAGGCCGAGATGGGGGTTCTCGCTGATGTTCCCGGCGCTGGCCAGCACCCCGTTGCCCTTGTACTCGGGGTAGGCGAGGGTGTGGTCGTCGAGGACCTGGACGAATCCGGGCGGTCCGGCCCGGAAGCTGGCGTCGCAGGCGCCGTCGGCGTCCGCGGTGGAGAGGAAGACCATGGTCTGACGGGCGATGAACTCACGCATCTGGAGCGTCAGTTGCGGACGGACCTGGCGATCGTAGAAGTCCGCGGCACGCTCGGCGGTGCCGAACTCGAGCTGCAGCTGGTGCTCGCCGGCCGAACCGAAGCGGAGGGAGGGCTGGGTCACGGCGTTCCTCAGGAGGTGGGGTCTTCGAGCGACACGAACGGGTCGTGGTGGATCCGGTGCAGCGGGATTCCGCCGCGCAGGAGTACCCGGCCGGCGCTGACGATCATCGGTGCGGGGCCGCTGAGGTAGGCGTCGTGCCGCTGCCAAGGGCCGGCCTGCGCCAGGATGCTGGTCAGCTGGCCGGCGCCGTCCCGGACGTCCTCGTCGGCGACGGCCGCGCGGACGGTGAGCCAGCGGTACCGCTTGGACAACCGCAGCAGGTCGTCCAGTCCGAACAGCTCCTGGGCGGTGCGGGCGCCGAGGAAGACGTCCACCTGGCGGCGTACACCGTCCAGGGCGGCCTGCTCGATCAGCGCGCGGATCGGCGCGAGACCGGTGCCGCCGGCCACGCAGACGACATCGCGGGGCGAGGCCGGGTCGAGCACCATGTCGCCCTGCGGTGCGCCGAGTCGCAGTTGGTCGCCGACCTCGGCGCGGCGGACCAGCGCGTTGCTGATCCGGCCGCCGGTGACCGCCCGGACGTGGAAGGTGATGGTGCCGTCCTGGCGCGGGGCGTTGGCGGGCGAGTAGTACCGCCAGACCTTCGGCGACCAGGGGGTCTCCATGCTGACGTACTGTCCGCCGGTGAACGGGTACGGCTGGGTGGTCCGGACGGTGATCTCGGCGAGGTCCTGGCCGTGCAGGCGGTGGTCCACGATCCTGGCCTCCCAGGTGGCCGGGCGCAGTGCGGCGTCGGCCATGGCGGCGCCGTCCATCACCTCGGCCACCGTGGTGTAGGCGCGGGTCCAGGCGGCGGCGATCTCCGGTGTCCAGGCGGCGCCCGCGAAGTGCGCCAGGGTGGCCAGCAGGCACTCCCCGACGGCGTCGTAGTGCGCGCTCAGGGTGCCGAACTTGCGGTGGTCACGGCCCAGGTGGGAGCAGAACCGGACCAGGTTCTCGGGGTCGTCGACCAGCTCGACGATCATCAGCAGGGCGCGCAGCAGCCGGTCGTGCTGGACGTCCATGTCCGGTGGGAAGAGCTCGCGGACCTGCGGGTAGCGGTTGAACAGGGTCGCGTAGAAGAAGACCGGGAGATCGGCCGCGTACGGTTCCACCACCGCGAGGCTGGCCCGGATCAGTGCGCTGTCCGGCTGTGGCGCTGCAGCCGGTGGCAGCCATTCGCTCTCCGGTGTCGATGGCGCAAGGGCGCCTCCGGCAGAGCGTTTGGCGCGGAACTTCACGGTGTGGCTCTCCTGTCCAGCACTCCTCCCCCAAGGAGCCGCGATGGTGTGGCATGAATGGCTCAGATCATGCCCACAGTCACCCGCACCGTCGCAAGCAGGGTTGCGTGAATCGTTTGTGAAAGCGGAAAGAGCCGCCCGGCGGCTCCATTTCCCAGGAGCCGCCGGGCACTTATCACAGAACGTCTTATCGCTCCAAAGCTGCAGGTAGGAGCCCTGTCGGTCGGGCTCCCGAACCGAACACCCGAGGCGAGAACAAAGCCGCTTATGGTCATTCCGAGAATGTTCTGCGGGCACCCGGCTTTGGCCTGGGCGGGGTTCAGGTCACCCGGCGCAGCGCGATCACGTTGTCGGTGAGCACGGCCTGCTGCCCGTCGGGGCCCGTGGCCTGGCGCTCGGCGGAGGCCAACCGCTCGGTGCGCCACAGCCCCTGCGGCAGGTCGAGGGCGTCGAAGGTCTCCTGCGGGGTCGGGAAGTGCGTGTGCGCGTGCGCATGGGCGTGGCGGGACCACGGCGGGAAGGCGCCGTGCTCGACCACCAGCAGCAGGCCGCCGGGCGCCACCGCCTGCGCGGCCCGGCTCAGCACGCGCTCGCGCGGGAGCTCGACCGGTGACTGCAGGAACTGGGCGGAGACCAGGTCGAACCGGCCGGCCGGGAAGGCGGTGGCCAGGTCGAGCTGCTGGAAGTCGATGCGTTCCTGCACGCCGGCCTCGGCCGCACCGGTGGCGGCCCGGCGCAGCGCGGTGCCGGAGACGTCGACGGCGGTCACCCGCCAGCCGCGCCCGGCGAGCCAGACGGCGTCACCGCCCTCCCCGCACCCCAGGTCGAGCGCGCTGCCGGGCGTGAGCGGTCCGGCCACGTCGACCAGTACGGCGTTGGCCCGTCCGCTCCAGATCCGGTCGCGCTGCTGGTAGTGCCCTTCCCAGAACTCCTCGACCTCGCTGTTGGTCATCCGGCCCTCTCCTTGGACAGAGTTCGTCATACCCGCAGCCTCCGGCAGACTCGGGCGGACGCCAAGAAAAGTTGCTGGTCCGGCAACATGCCGGCGCCTCTGGACAGCCGCTGCGCCGTGGTCCAGGCTCCTCCCCATGACCGACTCCCCCGCCCCCGCCCCCGCTCCGGCCGGGGTGAGCACGCAGCTGATCGAGGCGACCGTCGCCACCGCCGAGGACATCGCCGAGCTGCTGCGGTCGAATCCGGACGCGACGGCGCGGATACCCGGAGCCGCCTGGTCGGCGGGCGAGGCGGCGGCGCACCTGGCGCTGGCGAACCTGCTGATGGCGGACCTGGCCCGCGGGGCGGCGCGACCGTACGGGGACGGGACGCCCGGCGGGCTGGCGGCGGCCAACGAGGAGTCGCTGGCCGCCTACCCGGAGCGCGAGCCGACCGTGCTGGCCGACGAGATCGTGCGGCACACCCGTGAGTTCGCGCAGGCGCTGGTCGGGCGGTCCGCCGAGGAGCCGGTGGTGACCCCGCTGGGGCCGATGGACCTGGGCACCCTGACCTGCTACCTGCTGACCCACCAGTTGGGGCACGGCTACGACCTGGCCCGGGCCCTGAAGCGGCCGCACATGATCGACCGGCGCCGGGTCGAGCTGTCGCTGCCGTTCCTGCTCACCGCGATGCCCCGGGTGGCGGACCCCGCCGCCACCGCCGGGCGCCGGGCGAGCTTCGCGATCGGCCTGCGGGGCGGCGCGCGGTTCGGGGTCGCCCTCGCCGACGGGGTGGTGACGGTCAGTCAGGATCCGCCGGACCGCCCGGACTGCACGATCATCACCGAGCCGGTCACCTTCTTCCTGATGGCGCTGGGCCGCTGCACACCGCTGCAGGCGATCAGCCGTGGCAAGATCCTCTCCTGGGGACGCAAGCCCTGGCTGGCGCCGAGCTTCCCCGGCTACTTCCGCGCTCCCTGAGCCTCAGGACCGGCGGCGGGCGCGGACCGGACCCCGCGCGGCACGTGCGCCGGACCACCACCCGCGCAACGGGCGGCCGCGGCCCGGGTGTACCCGGCCGGTGACCGGGTAAGTCCCGCGATGTGACCTCGGAGTACGCGATGGTCTTCGCACCCGCTCCAGTACTGGCAGTCACCGTGGAGCAGCGCGGCGAGGATCCCGATGTGCACCTGCATGCCGACGGGCAGGGCGTCCGCCAGGCACGGATGCTCACCGCGCTCGGCCACCGGGTGGTGCTCTGCGGCGGCTTCGGCGGGGAGAGCGGCCTGGTGCTGCGCCGCCTGCTGCGGGCCGAAGGCATCGCGCTGCGCCCGGTGCGCGGCACCTTCCGCAACGGGGTGCGGATCGAGGACCGGCGCCCGGCCGAGCAGCTGACGGTCGCCGAGGCACCGACCGCCGCGCCCTCCGGGCACGACCTGGACGAACTGCACAACCTTGCGCTGGTCACCGGGCTCGGCGCCGAACTCGCCCTGCTGAGCGAACCGGAGCCGGGCCGACCCGAGCCGGCGCCCTCGGACTTCTACTACCGGCTGACCGCCGACCTGACGGCCAACGGCCGCCGGGTGCTGGCCGACCTCGCCGGTCCCCGGCTCGCAGCGGCCGCCGAGGGGGGTGCGTACCTGGTCAAGCTCGACGAGGCCGAACTGCCCGACCGGGCAGCCGGCTCGATGGCAACCGCGATGCAGCAGCTGCGCGCCCGCGGCGCGCGCAACGTGCTGGTCACCCGGGGGGCCGCGACCGCCCTCGCACTGATCGGCTCGGAGCTGCTGGAGCTGCGCGCCGAACCACTGGCACCGGCCGATCCACCGATCGGCCAGGAGTCGATGACCGCCGGTGTCGCGGCCGGCCTGCTGCGCGGCGCGGACATCGGCGCGGCACTGCGCCTCGGCGCCGCGACCAGGGCCCTGAACGCCGTCCCGCACGCGCCCGGCGGCGGCCGCGAGGCGGTGCAGCGACTGCGCGGGGCGGTCGAGCGGCTGGCCCGGGACATCGAGCTGCGCCCGTACACCACGGACCAGCCGGAGCGACGGGTGCGGCTGAGCCGGGAGGAGCTGGCCTCATGGTGTCGCACGGACTGACCCGGGTGCTGGTCACCAACGACGACGGCATCGACTCCCCCGGCCTTCGCCACCTGGCGCTGGCCGCCCGCCGGATCGCCGAGCAGGTGGTGGTGGCCGCGCCGGCCCAGGAGTCCAGCGGCAGCAGCGCCGCGCTGGGCGCCGTCGAGGAGCACGGCCGGATCCCGGTCGAGGACCGGCGGCTGACCGGGCTGGACGACGTTCCCGCGCACGCCGTGCAGGCCCTGCCCGGCTTCATCGCGCTGATCGCCGGTCAGGGCGCCTTCGGCTCGCCGCCGGACCTGCTGCTCTCCGGCATCAACCGCGGCGCCAACACCGGCCGGGCGGTGCTGCACTCGGGCACGGTCGGCGCGGCGCTGACCGCCGTCCACGACGGGTGCCGGGCGCTGGCGGTCTCGCTGGACCTCGGCTCACCGCCGCACTGGTCGGCCGCCGAGGAGGTCACGGCGTGGATCCTGCCGCTGCTGCTGTCGGCCCCGGCGGGCACCCTCTTCAACCTGAACGTGCCGAACCGGCCGCTGGATCAGCTCAAGGGCGTGCGCGGCGCCGAGCTCGCGCCGTTCGGCACCGTGCAGACCACGGTCACCGAGCGGGGCCGGGGATTCGTCCGGGTGAGCCTGAGCGAGAACGGGCCGACGGCCGACCCCGGCGCCGAGCCGCGCACCGACGCCGACCTGCTGGCGCACGGCTACGCCTCGCTGAGCGTGCTGACCGCCGTCTCCGGGGCGCCCGGCGGGCCGGAGCTGCGTGCCGCGCTGGCCGGCCTGGGCCGGAGCTGAGCGCGGCGCCGACCGGCCCGGGCCCGAGCTGAGCCGTCTCACAGCCGGTCTTCGGGCGGCTCCCCGGTCACGAACTCGTCCAGCCAGCGCTCCAGCTCGTCCGCGCAGCGCTCACTGCCGGACGGGACGCTGGCGTAGCTGCGGTCCAGGAACTCGCGCAGCGGGTGCTCCTCGGCCCGCAGCACGGCTGAGCCGTTGGTGCCGCGCAGCAGCACCAGCACGTGGTCGTGGTCCTCCTCCGGCTCGATCAGCACGTCGCCGCCGCCGGCCGGTACGTCCAGGCCCTCGGTGAGCAGCTCACGGGCGAAGGTCCAGCGCTGGGTCCCACCGAACGGCAGCATGAAGTCGACGTGCACGGCCAGCGGGTCACGGGCGTCGTAGGCCCAGGTGGAGAGCAGGCAGATCCGGTCGTCCAGCCCCGGCACCAACAGGTCCAGTTCAACCTGGGCCGTCACCTCCGAACTGTTGCCGCTCATCAGGCGCCTCCTCGTGCCGACCACGCCATCGCTGCCATGTGGGCCCGCTCTTGCCCGCCCTGGCGAATCTCAAACCTGTCCGATCGACCGGTCCCCAGCCGGCCCGGAACTGACTCACCGTTACAGCGGTACCGGCTCACGCCCGGGCTCGGCCGATGTGAGCCTGCCTAATGAGCACCCCCGCCGTGACTGCGCAGGCCGCGCCGCCCGTCCTCGATCTGCGCCGGCGCAACATCGTCCTCGGCACCATCATCCTCGGCATGCTGCTCGCCGCCCCCGACCGGACCATCGTCGGCACCGCGCTGCCCACCATTGTCTCCGATCCCGGCAGCGCTTCCCACCTGTCCTGAGTGGTGACCTCCTACCTGCCCGCCGAGACGCGCTCGCCCGGACCGGGCGCCGCCCCGGGGCCTGGGGGCGACCGCCGGTCGAGGGCTTGACCGAACTGCGCGCCTGGTTCGCCCGGGACATCGGCGGGGACCTGACCGCCTCGGACGTCCTGATCACGGCGGGTGGGCAGAGCGTGCTCACCACGGCGCTGCGCTCCCTGGTCGCGCCCGGCGCGCCCGTGCTGGTCGAATCCCCCTCCTACCCGGGCACCTTGGCGGTCGCCCGGGCGGCCGGACTGCGGCCCGTCCCGGTACCGGTGGGCCGCGACGGCGTCCGGACCGAGCTGCTGGCCGACGCCTTCGCCGCCACCCGGGCCCGCGCGTTCGTCTGCCAACCGCTGTTCCAGAACCCGACCGGCGCCGTGCTCTCCCCCGAGCGCCGCCGCGAGGTGCTGCGGATCGCCCGCGCCGCCGGAGCCTTCGTCGTGGAGGACGACTTCGCCCGCCGGCTGGTCCACGCCGACGCCCCCGCCCTGCCGGCGCCGCTGGCGGCCGACGACCCGGATGGCGTGGTGGTGCACGTCCGTTCACTCACCAAGGCGGCCTCCCCGAGCCTAAGGGTCGCGGCCCTGACCGCGCGCGGCCCGGCGCTGGAACGCCTGCGCGCCGTCCAGGCGGTGGACAGCTTCTTCGTGCCACGTCCACTCCAGGAGACCGCACTGGAACTGGTCGGTTCCCCGGCCTGGGCCCGCCAGCTGCGCGAACTCGCCGCCGCGCTGCGGGACCGACGGCACGCGGCCGTCACCGCGCTGCGGCGCGGACTGCCCGGTCTGCCCGGTCTGCCCGGTCTGCCCGAACCGCACGTCCCGTACGGCGGCTACCACCTGTGGCTCAGGCTCCCCGACGGTACCGACGAATCCGCGCTCGCAGCGGCCGCGCTGCGGGCCGGTGTCGCCGTCACCGCCGGCCGCCCGTACTTCGCCGCCGAGGCCCCGGCCCCGCGCCTGCGACTCAGCTACGCCTGCACCGACAGCCCGTCCCAGGTCACCGAGGGCATCGAGCGCCTCGCCCGGGCGTAGCTGCACACCGCGTCAGCCCCCGGCTCAGACTGTCGCTTCGAGCCCGGGCAGGTGTGCCGCCAGTGCGACCTTCAGGGAGAAGCCCCCGTTGTCCAGGGCGATCAGGCTCACCGTGGACCTGACGGTCGACTCGCCCAGCTTCACCTTCTGCTGACCTCCTATCAGGCGCAGCCCGTTGTGGAAGCCGGAGGCGTAGCCGGCGGCGACGAGCTGCTCGGGGTTGGTCCTGTCGCCGCCGGGCCCGCCCATCTCCTTGGGGACCGCGAGGAGTTCGTCGAGCACCCCGTCGGAGGCGCGGACCTCTCCGGTGCGCCCGACGCGCCAGTGCCAGGCAACGCGGCCCGAGGCGGTGGGCCCCGGCCGCGCACCCCCGCGGATCAGCACCGCCGGTCACCTCACCAGGGCACTTCGCCGGCGTCCTCGAAGAACTGGCCGGTCGGGCCGTCCTCGGGCAGGGTCGCGAGCTTGATGGCGATCGCCGCGCCCTGTTCCGGGGTGCGCACGCCGCGGAAGCCGTTGAGGTCGGTCGCGACGTAGCCGGGGCAGCCGGCGTTGATCAGGATGTTCGTGCCGCGCAGCTCCCGGGCGTACTGGAGGGTGACGGCGTTCAGGAACGTCTTCGACGGCGCGTACGCCACGGCCACCGGACCCGTCGTCAGCTCGGCGGCGGGTCCCGCCTGCCGGGTGAGCGAGCCGACACTGCTGGACATGTTCACGATCCGCGGTGCGGCGGAGCGGCGCAGCAGCGGCATCATCGCATTGGTGACGCGGATGACGCCGATCACGTTGGTCTCCACGACCGTGCGGATGGTGGCGGGGTCGACCCGGGTGGGCTCCTGGGGCGCGCCGCCGGCGATGGCGGCGTTGTTGACCAGCACGTCGAGGCGCCCGGCCTGTTCCTCGATCAGCCGTGCGGCGGCGGTCGCGCTCGCGTCGTCGGTGACGTCCAGCGGTACGCCGAACGCGTCGACGCCGACCGCGCGCAGCCGCTCCACCGCGGCCTCACGGCGCTGATCGTCGCGGGCGCCGACTCCGACGCTCCAGCCGAGGGCGCCCAGGCCTGCGGCGATCTCGTAGCCAATTCCCTTGTTCGCGCCGGTGACCAGCGCAATCGTTCGTTCGCTCATGGGCACCATGCTGCCTCTGGGCCTGGCAGGGGGTCCAAGACCGATCAGGTGGGCAGCGATACCGTCCGGGTATGGATCCGGAGTACCGTGGCCGGATGGAGACCCGGGAACTGCGATATTTCGTCGCTGTCGCCGAAGAGTTGCACTTCGGGCGCGCCGCACTGCGACTCGGGATCGCGCAGCCGCCGCTGTCACGGGCGATCCAGCGGCTCGAACGCCGGCTCGGGGCAGCGCTGCTGGATCGGACCAGCCGCAGCGTCACGCTGACCGAGGCCGGCTCGGTGCTGTTGGTCGAGGGCCGAGCGGCCCTCGACGCGGTCGACGCTGCCGAGCGCCGGACCCGCCGCGCCGCCCTCTCCGCGACCGGCCGGCCCGGCCTGGCGCTGGTCACGAAAGCCAGCGCGTCCCGCGAACTGCTGGCGAAACTGCTCGACGCGTACGCCGCCGAACCCGGCGCGGTCCCCATCGAGGTCATCCTGTGCGGCCCGGCCGAGCAGCAACGACTCCTGCGCGAGGGCCGGGCCGACGTGGCGCTGCTGCACCGGCCGTTCGACTCGACGGCCGGGTTCCACACCGAGGAACTCAGCACGGAGGGCCAGGTGGTGGTCCTGCCGGCCGGGCATCCGCTCACCACCCGGGCCCATGTGCGGATGGCCGACATCACCGATCTCCCGGGCCTGCCCCTGCCACGCTGGCCCGACCCCGACGGCAGCTACCCTCCCGGCCCCGGCCCCCAAGTCCGCGACCACGCGCAGTTGTTGCAGCTCGTCGCGCTCGGCCGGGCCTGCGCGGTCTCGCCGGAGTCGTGCCGAGCCCAACTGCACGGTGACCTCGCCGCCGTACCCGTGCTGGACGCGCCGACCGTCACCACCGTGATCGCCTGGCCACCGCACAGCCGATCCAGAGCCGTCGCCGACCTCGTCCGAACTGCGACCCGCCTCTAGCGAGTTGACCACGGACAGCCCCGATGCACCGGTCAGGAGCAGCTCTGCCAACACAGCGGCAAGCTCTTCAACCCGTTCTGGAAGTTGGACACCAGCCGGGCCGGCGGACCGTCGCTGGACAGGGCCAGTTCGGGCAGCTCCAGCATGGTCCGGATCATCGCCTTCAGCTGCATCCGGGCCAGTTGGGCGCCCAGGCAGAAGTGCGGGCCGTAACCGAAGCTGACGTGGTCATTGGGTGTCCGGGTGATGTCGAAGCGGTCCGGGTCCGGGAAGACGGTCTCGTCGCGGTTGGCGGAGCCGTGGTAGACGACCACCTTCTGACCGCGCCGGATCCGGACGTCGGCCAGTTCGACGTCCTGCGTGGCAGTACGGCGGAAATCGACCACGGGCGGCCAGAACCGCAGCATCTCCTCGACGGCCGAGGCGAGCAACTCGGGCCGCCGCACCAGCAACCGGTACTGGTCCGGGTGGCTGAGCAGCGTGTACAGCCCACCCGGGAGGCCGTTGCGCACGGTCTCGTTGCCGGCGATCGCGAACAGGAAGAACGCGGTCTCGAACTCCTCGGTGCTCAGGCCGCCCTCGCGCATCCGGGAGAGCAGGCTGCCCGGCAGGGGGTCGGCCGCGAGACCGTGGGCGTAGGCGAACATGTCGGCCAGGGCGGCCCTGGAGCGGGGGTTGACCGGGCGGCCGTCCGGGGTCGTGCGGGTGGCGGGGCGGGCGGCGAGCGCGGTGCGGCCGAGTTCGGTGAGACGGGACGGGTCCACGGTACGGGAGTCGGCGTAGTCCGCGTCCTGGTACCCGATCACCCGATTCGACCAGTCCGCCAGCAACTGCCGGTCCTGCTCCGGCACCCCCAGAATCCAGGCCAACGTGCGCACCGGCAGGTCCGCCGCCAGCTGAACGAAGTCCGCCCTGCCCAACCCTCGCACCGAATCGACCTGCTCCCGGGCACACCTCTCGATCGCCGCGGCCAACTCCCCCAACGCCCGCGGCGTGAACGCGGCCGCCACGATCCGGCGCAGCCGCGAGTGCTCCGGCGGATCCTGGTTGAGCATCATCGTGCGGGCGAAGTCCAGGTCGGCCGCGGTGTCGGGGTCACGGATCTGGGTCGCGCCCAGCTGCGAGGAGAACACCTCCGGTGTCCGCAGCACGTGCTTCACGTCCGCGTGCCGCAGCACCGCCCAGTACCCCGGCCCGGCCGGCCACGCCCCCACCGCCGGTTCCTCCACCCAGCACACCGGCGACGAGGCCCGCAGCTCCTGCAGCAGCTCGTACGGCACACCGTCGGCGTATGTCTCGGGCAGGAAGATCCGGTTCACCCGCGTCTGATCGAGGATCACGACCACCGACCGTACGCCGACACCACACCAGTGCCTACCTCTCGCGGCGGGTGAGTAGCAGGGCTACGTCGTCGGCGCGGTGGGTGGAGCGGCGGGCGGGGGTGACCAGGCGGTCGGCGAGGGATTCGAGCGAGGCGGGGTCGGCGTGGGCGAGGGCGCTGCGGAGGCGGTCGATGCCCTGGTCGATGCCGGCGCCGGGCTCTTCGACCAGGCCGTCGGTGTAGAGGGCGAGGACCGAACCGGCCGGCAGGGTGAGGGTACTGCAGGGGAACTCGGCGGCGGGGTCGACCCCGAGCAGCGGGCCGCCGGGCAGCTCCAGCACCTCGGTGCGGCCGTCGGGATGGCGCAGCAGTGGCGGGAGGTGTCCGGCGCGGGCGGCGCGGGCGCGGCCGGCGGCCGGGTCCAGCTGGATCAGCAGGCAGCTGGCCAGCAGTCCGGGGTCGAGTTCGGCCAGCAGGTGGTTGGTGCGCGCCAGCACCTCCTCCGGGCCCGCCTGGATGGTCGCGAACGCACGGACGACGCTGCGCAGTTGGCCCATGGTGGCGGCCGCGGCCACGCTGTGGCCCTCGACGTCGCCGATCACCAGGCTCACCCCGTCCCCGGTGACGATCGCGTCGTACCAGTCGCCGCCGATCTCCATGCCGCTGGTGCCGGGCAGGTAGCGGGCGGCGATGGACAGCCCGGGCGGCTCGGGGAGCCGGTTGGGCAGCAGCGCGTGCTGGAGGCCGCGGGCGAGCGCGAACTCGGTGTCGTACAGGCGGGCCCGCTCCAGGGCCTGGGCGATCAGGCCGCCGAGCGCGGTCAGCACACCGCGTTCCTCGGGAGTGAACGGTCGGGACTCCTCGAAGCCGAGGATGCAGCTGCCGACCGGGCGGCCGGAGGCGATCAGCGGCAGGAAGGCCCAGGCGGACCGCTCGTCCAGCGCGATCCCGGGGTAGGCGGCGGCCAGCTCGTCGACCGACTCGAAGAAGATCGGCGAGCCGGTGCTGAGCGCCTCGACCCCGGGCAGCCGGGCCCGCATGGGGGTGCCTTCGAAGCGGTCGAGGAAGCCGTCGGGGTAGCCGGACTGAAAGGACAGGTGGAGCCGGTTGTCGCGGACCACGTAGATCGCCAGCTGCTGGCCGCCGAAGGCCGGCAGGATCTGTTCGGCCACCGTCTCGCACACCTCGCGCACGGTGACCGCCTGGGTGAGCAGGCTGGCCAGCTGCATCAGGTGGTACATCGAGCCGGGGCCGGCCGGCACGGACGTCTGCAGACCGGCCGGCGGGCCCTGCAGCGGGACGGGCGGGCCGGGCGGCGAGTGCCCGGCGGCAGTGGGCCCGCGCGCGGGGCCGTGCTCGGGGGCGGCGGCGGGGACCACCGTGCCGGTCACCCCGTGGGCGTCGGGGTAGAGCGAGAAGGCCAGCCAGTTCTCCGGCGGGCGGCAGGCCAGGAACGAGGTGGGCTGTTGGGAGAGCATCGCCGCCCGGTAGCGGTCCTCGTAGGTCGGATCGGCGAGCCAGGGCAGCGCCTCCCAGGGGTGGCGGCCGAGCAGGTCGGCGCGGGTGACGCCGAGCATCATCTCGGTGGCCCGGTTGACGCAGGTGATCCAGCCGTCCGGGTCGAGCGAGAAGACGCCGTGGCGCAGCCGCTCGATGGCGGCGGCCGCGGCCTCGCCCCAGGAGGCGTCGAGCACCGCCCCGACCAGCTGACGGGGGTTGGCGGCGAGGGCGCGGGCCCACAGCTGGACGGTACGGGTGCGCCCGTCCTCCTCGGTGAACCGCAGCCGCAGCGCGAGTGGTTCACCGCCGCCGTTCGGGTCGGTGCGCAGGGTGGACGCGGCGACCCGCAGGGTGGCGAGGTCGCCGGGGTGGAGCCGGCGGCCGAGCTCTGCGGACGTGGCGACCAGGGCCTGCGGGGAGAGCCCGAGCAGCGCGCCGGCCCGCTCGTCGGCGGTGAGCAGGTCGGTGCTGAGATTCCACTCGAACAGGCCGATGGCGGCCATCGGCCCGGGCGGCGCCGGCAGTTCGACGATGGCCGGGCTGTCGTCGGACTCGACCTGCTCGCCGCTCTCGGCCAACGCGGCGAGTGCGGCGCCCAGCCGGTTGGCCAGAGTGCGCAGGTGACGCCGGGCGCTGGGCACCATGCCGTGCGCGGAGGCGGGCCAGAGCGCGCAGAGCACGCCGTAGCTCTCCGACCCGCTACTGATCGGTACATAGAGGGAGGCGAAGGCGTAGGGCAGGCCGACCAGGAGCTGCGGGAAGCGGCGCATGGTCTCCTCGGGGCCGCTGAGCGCGACCGTGCGTCCGGTCCGGTAGGCGACAGCGCCCGGCAGCGCACTGCCGGCGGACACCCGTTGGAAGGCTCCGACCAGCGAGACGGGGACGCCGGCGACGGCGCTGAGCTGCAGCGCGCGGCGGTCCCGGGAGCGCAGGTAGATCAGGCAGCCGTACGAATCGCTGGACTGGACGGCCTTGCGAACTGCGGCAGCGAGCAGTTCGTCGCGGGACTCACGAGGCTCGTCGTGGGACTCACGAGGCTCGTCGTGGGACTCACGGGGCTCGTCGCGGAGTTCGGCGGGCTCGACGGCCTCCGGCGCGGGTCCGTCCGGCTCGGGTGCGGGGGCGTCGGCGGCGCGGCTGCGCGGGCGGCATGGCGGGCGCTGCCCGGCTCGGGCCCGGTGCGCTTCGCCCTGGTACCGCTGCCCGGTCGCGACCCGATGGGGTCCGCCGGTACGCCCTCGCGCACTCTCCCTCTCTATCCCCGGCCGCCAGGGGTGTCAACCGGGGCCCGACGTGCTCGGCGATGGCGGCGGCGCGGACCAGGGCCGAGGATGGACGGTAGGCCGTGCGCGATCGTCACCCCCGGGGGCCAGGGAGTTCCGCCATGCCGGTGCACAAGGTCCGAACGGACGTCAGCGTCCTGAGCGACAGTCTCGAGGTGCCCGGCATCGGGCACATTCCCGTCAACGCCTTCGTTCTGGGGGCCGCCGAGCCGGTCGTCGTCGACACCGGACTGGGGCTGCCGGACCGGAACTTCCTGGAGACGCTCGGTTCGGTGCTGGAGCCCGCCGACGTGCGCTGGATCTGGCTCACCCACCCGGACCGGGACCACACCGGCGGCATCTTCGACCTGCTGGCGGCGGCGCCGCGGGCCCGCGTCGTGACCACGTTCATCGGCGTCGGAATCATGTCCTGCGAGCGGCAGTTGCCGCTGGACCGGGTGTACCTGCTCAACCCGGGGCAGTCGCTGGACGTCGGCGACCGCACCCTCACCGGGTTCCGGCCGCCGCTGTTCGACAACCCGGCCACGGTCGGCTTCTTCGACGACTCCACCGGGGTCTGCTTCAGCTCGGACTGCTTCGGTGGTCCGATGCCCAGTGCGGAGCTGGCGCAGGCCACCGACGTCCGGGCGCTCGACCCCGAGGATCTGCGGGCGGCGCAGCTGCTCTGGGCGAGCGTGGACAGTCCCTGGTTGGAGAACGTGGACGAGCGACGGTTCCGCGCCTCCTTCGGGACGCTGCGGGACCGGGAACCGGAGCTCGTCCTCTCCACCCACCTGCCGTCGGCTCCGGGGATCACCGGACCGATGATCGACACGCTGAGTTCGGCGGCCGGCCGCTCCCCCTTCCTCGGACCGGACCAGGCGGCGCTGGAGCAGATGCTGGCCGGCTTCGAGCCCGCAGCGGGCGGCCGCTGAAAAAGTTCTCGAGGCGTTGAACCCCCCTCCGGGCAGTTCCGTGTTGAGGGTGCGAGCGACCTGAGCGCTCGCGGACCTCACACCAATTCACCTGTATCCAGGGGGAGTTCGCCATGCCCAAGACCAACGGTCGCCGCCTGATCCTCGCTGCCGGCCTCACCGCGATCGCACTCGCCGCCACCGCCTGCGGCACCACCACGAGCCCGTCCGCCGCGCCCGCCGCGCCTGCGGCTGCCGCCCCGGCCGGCAGTGCGGCGGCCCCGCGTCGAGCCCCGCCGCCGGTGCGGCGGGCGCGGCCGGCGCCGCCAAGCTCGTCGCCGTCGACTCCACCAAGCTGGGCCCGATCGTGACCGACTCCGCCGGACGCACCCTGTACCGCTTCGACAAGGACACCAACAAGCCCTCCGCCACCAACTGCACCGACGCCTGCGCCGCGAAGTGGCCGCCGGCCACCGTGCAGGACAAGGTCGACCTCGAGGGCGTCAGTTCGGCCCTGGTCGGCAGCGTGACCCGGCCCGACGGGACCAAGCAGCTGACCCTGAACGGCTGGCCGCTGTACCGCTTCGCCGGGGACAGCGCGGCCGGCCAGCTCAACGGGCAGGGCGTGGGCGGCACCTGGTTCGCCAGCACGCCCGAGGGCAAGAAGGCGCAGGGCGCCGGGCAGGCGCCGGCCCCGAGCGCCTCCGCCAGCGCCTCGCAGAACGGCGGCTACTCGAGCGGGTACTGACGATCGGCCACCGACGGCCGGCCGCTCGATCGCCCGGCCGTCGGCCCCGCCCCGCAGGCCGGGGCGGACTTGCCGCCACGGCGGTGAGCTGGAGAGACTGTCGCGGTGAACCCAGGTCGCGACCGCCGTCCGCTCGAGGGCATGGCGCTACCCGTCGGCACCCTGCTCTGCGTGGTGCTGGCGCTCGGCCTCCTGACGGTGCACCTGTGGCCGAAGCCGCCGGGCTCCCCGGACTACGTCCGGATCACCGAGGTCGGCGCCGAGCCGCCGACCGGACCGCCCGGCCCGGACGCGTCCACCGGCTCGTACACCGAGGACTGCGGGCGCAACCAGCAGCAGCACCGCAACACCGACAACGTGGTGATCTCACCGGGCAACGTCGGCGGCGCCCACCACGTGCACGACTACGTGGGCAACCTGTCCACCAACGCGCTGTCCACCGACCAGACCCTGGCCGCCGCCGGGACCAGCTGTGTCGGCGGCGATCTCTCCAGCTACTACTGGCCGGTGCTGCGCCGCACCGACCGCGGCGCCTCACCGGACAGCCAGGACGACGAGCACGGCAACAGCGGTGAGATCCTCGACCCCGAGTCGGTCTCCGTCGAGTTCCTCGGCAACCCGTGGAGCCAGGTCGTCCCGATGCCGCGCTTCCTGCGACTGCTGGAGGGCGACCCGACGGCGGGCACCGACGGCGGCGCCCAGGGCCATGCGCGGTGGGGCTGCAGCGGGTTCCCGGACCGGGCGACCACCCGCTACCCGCTCTGCCCCGGCAGCAGCCTGCTCACCCGCACCCTGGACTTCCCGAGCTGCTGGGACGGGCGCAGCACGGACAGTTCGGACCACCGCACCCAGGCGGTGTTCCCCGGCCCCTCGGGCGTCTGCCCGCGCGACACCTTCGCGATCCCGCACCTGCGGGTGACCGTCGGCTACCGGCCGCCGCCGGGCCGGGCGTTCGCACTGGACGCCTTCCCCGAGCAGCAGCACGACCCGACCACCGACCACGGGGTGTTCATCGACGTGATGACCGACAGTCGGATGGCGTCCGTGGTCGCCTGCCTGAACCAGAACCGCAACTGCCGGGAATCCGGTTGAACCCATCGCCCGTGCCGGACGTGCTGAGCGTGGCACATCACGACGGAGGAGTGGGGCGGATGGCAGGAACCCGATCCAGCGCCCGGCAGGGCGCAGCCGACGAGGCGTTGATCCGGACGCTGTACGAGCAGCACGGCGGCGCGCTGCTCGCCTATGCCGTCCGGTTGACCGGTGACCGGGCGGCGGCCGAGGACGTGGTTCAGGAGACCCTGATCCGCGCCTGGCGCAACCCCGATGTACTGACCAACAACCGAGGCTCGGTCCGTGGTTGGCTGCTGACGGTGGAACGCAACCTGATCACCGACCGGTTCCGGGCCCGGGCGGCGCGGCCGGCCGAGGTCGCCGAGGTGTCGGAGGAGCTGGCCACCGTGCCGGTGGCGCACGACCACGCGGACACCGTGGTGGAGTCGCTGGTGATGACGGAGGCGCTGGACCAGCTGTCCGCCGACCATCGCGCGGTGCTGCGGTCGATCTACTTCCAACGGTTGTCGGTCGCCGAGACGGCCGAGCAGTTGGGGATACCGGCGGGGACGGTCAAGTCCCGTGCACATTACGCGCTGCGGGCGCTGAAGCAGTCGTACACCGGGCGGGCTGGGACGTTGAAGGAGGCAGCGGTATGAACACCGAGCAGCACCAGCAGAGCGCGGGGCTCCTCGGCGCCTACGTCCTCGGCGCGTTGGAGGCGGCGGACCTGGCGTCGGTCGAGCGGCACCTGCTCGACTGCCCGCCCTGCCGGCAGGAGGTGGCCGAATTGCAGGATCTGGAACGAGCGTTGGGCGAGGTGCCGCCCGAGCTACTGGTGGACGGGCCGCCCGAGGGTGGTGACCTGCTGCTGCAGCGCACCCTGCGGCAGGCCCGCAGCGAACGCGGCACGCAACACCGCCGCCGCTGGGCGCTGGTCGGCGTGGCGGCGGTGGTCGCGGCCGCGGCCGTGCTGACCGGCGGCGTGCTGCTGGGCCGGGCGACGACTCCCGCAACGCCGCCCGTCGCGGTCGGCCCGGCGCCGTCGGTGTCGGTGACGCCGCCCCCGGCCGGCACCCGGACGGCCTCGGCGACCGACCAGTCGACGGGCGCCCGGATGACCCTGACGGTCACTCCGGCGGCGGGCTGGGTGCGGGTGAGCGCGGCCGTCACCGGCGTCCCCGCCGGTCAGCGCTGCCGCCTGGTGGTCAACGGCAAGGACGGGACGGCCACCGACGCGGGCAGCTGGCTGGTCTCCCCGGCCGGTGCCAAGTCCGGTACCTCGCTGGACGGATCGGCGCTGGTCGCGCCCGCCGAGGTCAGCTCGGTGTCGGTGGTGAACGACGCGGGGCAGACCTTCGTGACGGTCCCGCTGTAGCCGCTCCGGAGGCTCCCTCGGCCCGCGGCCGGCGGAGCCTCCGGAATCAGTCCTGACGTAGCGTCAGAAGCCCGGTGCCTGATAGCCGTTCAAGTACCAGAAGGCGGCCGAGTACCAGACCAGCGCGATCGCACAGATCAGCACGCCGCCCGCCACCGGCAAGGCCCAACCGGGCAGCCGGCGGTGGCGCACCACGATCACCTTGGCCACGAACGCGCCGTACAGGAAGCAGCCGGTGACCGCGTGCAGGGCCACCCGGCTGTCGGTCAACTGCGCACCGTAGGCGACCAGGCAGTGCTGGGCGATCGGGAGCGAGAGCAGGAAGGCGACCAGGCCGGTGACCCGGTGCGCGGTCCGCACCGGCTTCGGGGCCGGGCCCACGGCGGGCAACCGCCCGTACATCCACAGTGCCAGCAGCAGTTGGATCACCGCCAGGCCGAGCAGGGCGGTGCCCAGCTCGGCCTTCAGCTGGTTGGCGTCGCTGCCCCGCTGCCCGAACAGGCTGGCGGTGTAGTCGGGGGTGTGGGCCCGGCCGTACCAGTAGAGCCCGGCCGCCACCGCGATCGGCAGCAGCGCCCACAGCGCCACCCGAAGCGGAGCCAACGGTTGCCACCCGGAGGGTGGATCAGCGCGGTGCACTGCTCAGCTGCCCTCGACCTTGTTGCCCTTGGCGTCGACCACGAACCACTTGGCACCGAACGCGGTCGACCCCTCGCCCGAGGTGTCACCCTTCGTCGCGTCCCCGGTGAAGCGGTACAGCGGGTGGCCGTTGTAGACGACCTGGGTCCTGCCGTCGGGCCGGACGCTGGTGCTCAGCAGCGCCTGGTCGGCGCCGCTCCCGGCCGTGGGTGCGTCGGTCGTGGTCACCGGCGGCCAGGACGCCGCGCAGGCGTCGGTGCAGGTGGAGGTCGCCGAGGTGTCCTTCTCGAACAGGTACAGCGTCCAGCCGGCGGAGTCGACCAGGATCCCGGGGAACTTCCCGGCCGCGGCCACCGAGATGACGGCGCCGGCGCCCGTCACACTCGCACTGGCGCTCGCACCACCCGTCGCGTATCCGGAGGCCGACGCGGCGGCCGACGGCGAGCTGCTCGCGGCGGTCGACGTCTTCGTGCTGCTGGAACAGCCACCGCAGACGGCTACCAGCAGGGCGACGGCGGCGACCGAGGTGGCGGCCAGGCGGGCTTGTCCCATCGAAGCTCCTCCGGTGAGCGGATCGAATGTGCTCCCCCACACCTGCCCCCGGTCCGGCCGCCGCCGGCTCCAGGCGCGCCCGTAGCTCAGCGGTTCGGGTCGGGCGATTGAGCCGAATGGCAGACCGGGCAGGCGGCGGCCCCGGCAGCGGTGGGAGGGTCGGCGCAGCCGGCTGCCGGAGGGAAGGGGTTCGGGATGACCGCGCGGTGCGGGCGGGTCCGGGTCCTGCTCAGCCTGTCCGCTCTGCTGGCAGTGGTGGCGGGCTGCGCCTCGGGGCCGGCGGGCGGGCCGTTCGACGGCGGGTTCCCCGGCTCGGCGGCGGTCTCGGCCGGTGCCCGGGCCCCGGTCGCGCTCGCGCCCGGCGACTGGCCCACGTACCACCGGGACGCGGCCCGCAGCGGTCTGGCGCCGGGCCTGCCGCCGGCCGGCGGGGTGGCCCGGCTGTGGCGGGCCGCACTGGACGGGGCCGTCTACGGGCAGCCTCTGGTGGTCGGGGACCAGGTGCTGGCGGCGACCGAGAACAACACGCTGTACGCCCTGGACGCTGCCACCGGCGCGGTCCGGTGGCAGCGTCATGTGGGCGCGCCGGCCCGGGGCGCGGAGCTGCCGTGCGGAAACATCGACCCGCTGGGCATCACCGGCACCCCGGTCTTCGATCCGGCGACCGGACTGGTCCTCGCGGTCGCCGAACTGACCGGCGGCCGCCACCAGCTGGTCGGGCTGAACGCCGCCACCGGCGCGCCGGCGGTCAGCCGGGAGGTCGAGCCGCCGCAGGGCGACCGCCTGGCGCACCAGCAGCGGAGCGCGCTCGCGCTCTGGCAAGGGCGGGTCCAGATCGCCTTCGGCGGCCTGTACGGCGACTGCGGACAGTACGTCGGCGCGCTGCTGTCGGTGCCGGTGACCGGCAGCGGCCCGACCCTCGCCTACTCGGTGCCCACCCCGCGCCAGGGCGGGATCTGGGCGCCGGGCGGGCCGGTGGCGGACGGCGAGCGGCTGCTGGTCTCGGTCGGCAACGGCTCGGCCACCGGTGGCGGCTACGACGGCTCCGACTCGGTCCTCGCGCTCTCCGCGGACCTGCAGCGGACTGACTTCTTCGCACCCGCCTCCTGGGCCCAGGACAATGCCGCCGACCTCGATCTCGGGTCACTGTCACCAGTGCTGATCGGGCGCCAGGTACTGATCGCGGGCAAGCGCGGCACCGCCTACACACTGGCCGCCGACCACCTGGGCGGGATCGGGGGCCGACTCTCCCAGGCCCAGGTCTGCCCCGCCTACGGGGCTGCGGCGGTCGACGGACGCACCGTCTACCTGCCGTGCAGCGACGGCCTCGCCCAGCTGACGGTGGCCGAGGACGGGACGATCCACCCGGGCTGGCGGGTCCCGCTGAACGGCGCCGGCTCGCCGGTGGTCGGCGGCGGCGCCGTCTGGGTGGTCGACCAGGGCGGCGACCGGGGCAGCGGGCAACTGGACCTGCTCGACCCGGTCGACGGGCGGATCCGCGAGCGGCTGCCGGTGGGTCAGGTGCCGCACTTCGCCTCGCCGGTGCTCTCCGGCGCCCGGATCTTCCTCGGCACCATGGACGGCGTCCTCGCCTTCACCGGCGCCTGACAGCCGCGGGCGAAACCGGACGAACACGGACGAACACGGACGAACTCGCGCAGAACACAGGCTCCCGACGCGCGAAGATCGCAGTCCACGAGCGCGCGGGCCGCCGACAGGGCAAGCTGGCACGGATCATTTCCGCGAGCCCCACCTGACGAGAGGTTAGTACCTTGGCCACCGACTACGACGCCCCCCGCAACACCGGCGACGAGAGCGACAACGACAGCATCGAGGAACTGAAGGGCCGACGCGACCAGAAGGCGGACACCGCGGTCGACATCGACACCGAGGCCGTCGAGGGCATCGAGCTTCCGGGCGCCGACCTGTCGGGTGAAGAACTCACCGTCCGGGTCGTCCCGATCCAGCAGGACGAGTTCACCTGCATGACCTGTTTCCTGGTGCACCACCGCACCCAGCTCGCAGGCGAGGACAAGAACGGCCAGCCGATCTGCCAGGACTGCGCCGGCACCTCCTGACCGGCGCCCACCGCCCACCGCCCCACCGGTGACGGCGTGCGCGACGGCGGCATTGACGTCGTCGCGCGGCGGGTGGCGGGTCCCTGCCTGCCGGACGGGTGAACCGTGGGTCCGTTCGGCGGCCGTGGCCCCGGTGCTGCCCGCCGCCGGGCCCGGTGCGGAGGATCGTGGCTGGCATGCAACGACCGAACATCCTCCGTACCTGCGCCCTGGTGGTCGGCGTGCTGCTGATCGCGGGCGCGTTCCTGACCGCCTTCTGGATCACCCCGACCTATGTGGCCCGGCTGCCCGACGACGTCGACGTGCAGCGCCCGTTGGCCGGCACCTTCAAGACCCTGCTCGACGGCCAGGCACTGGCCCAGGGAAGCCTGGCGACGGCGCTCAAGCACGATGTCCCGCTCACCATCGACCGGCAGGTCAAGGTGCTGAAGACCGCGGAGAACACCGCGCTGGTCAGCGATGCGCGGACGACCAGCGCGGCGGGCACCAAGGTCGAGCAGACCACCTGGCAGTACGCGGTGGACCGGCGCAGCCTGGAGCCGTCGTCGCACCACCCGAGCAACTGGTCGGTCGTCGACGCACACGGCCTGACGATCAGCTTCCCGTTCGGCGCCCAGAAGAAGACCTACACCGGCTGGGTGCCGGAGACCGCGACCACCACGCCGGTCACCTACACCCGCGCGGAGCAGCGTTCCGGCCTGCAGACCTACGTGTACCAGGCGAGCGTCACCGCCACCCGGATCACCGACAGCCAGGTGCTGGCCGGTCTGCCCAAGGCGCTGCCGCAGAACCTGCTGAAACTGCTGGTCGAGTTCGGCCCGCTGACGCCTGATCAGCAGCAGAAGCTGACGGCGCTGCTCCCGGCCCTCGGCGATCCGGCCCCGCTCTCGTACACCCTTCAGGGCAGCGACACCTTCTGGGTGGAGCCGGAGACCGGCGCGGTGCTCGACATCCAGCGCTCCCAGCAGCGCATCGCGGCGGTCACCGCCCCCGACGGCAGCCTCGTCCCGCTGCTCCCGGTCATCGACGCCGACTACCGGCAGACCCCGGCGGCCGTGTCCGACGCCGTGAGCGACGCGAAGGACGGGCGCGACGCGATCCAGCTGGCCGGCACCACGCTGCCGATCATCGCGGGCATCCTCGGCGCGCTGCTCATCCTCGGTGCGCTGTTCATCCCCCGTCGCCGCCGCCCGGAGAGCGCGCCGCCGGAGGACGTCTCGCCCGAGGGGGGCGACTCAGGGGCGGTTCAGGAGTGACTGTCGGTCAGTAGTAGCCCGTCGAGCCGTCGACCAGCTCGCGGACGATGTCCAGGTGCCCGGCGTGCCGCGCGGTCTCCTCGATCATGTGCAACAGCGTCCAGCGCAGCGTGGCGGCGCCGGCCCGGAACTCCGTCTGCCGGCCGGCGTCGTCCAGTCCGTGGGCCGCGATGATCTCGTCCGAGACGGCGCACTGGCGGGTGTACTCCGCCAGCAGCTGCGCCAGCGGGACGCCCGCCACCCGCATGTCCCCGTCCTCGACGCTCTCGTCGAACAGCGGGCCGGACGGCGGCCGTCCCATCAGCATCACCTCGAACCAGCAGTGCTCGACCCACCGCATGTGCGAGACCAGGCCCGCGACGGTCATCAGCGGCGAGGTCGGGATCACCACCTTGTGGGCGTCCTCCTCGGAGAGCCCCTCGCACTTCCAGTGGATGATCGCCCGCTGCATGTCGAGCCAGCTGATCAACTGCGCTCGCTCGTCGACGTCGTAGGCGGGACGGGTGCGGGAAGGAGAGGTCATGGGCGACCACCGTACTGGGACCGGTCGCGCGGCGCCCGGCATTTTTGGCTCGACGTCCTCGCCGCGTCCTCACCGCGTCCTCACCGCGTCCTCTCGACGCCCTCGCGGCGTCAGGAGGCGTCGGGCTCCCGGTCCGGGCCCTGCGCGCGCAGCCGCCGCACCTGCTCCAGGGACTCGCGCAACTCCCCCAGCCAGTCCTCCGAGTGACGCTGCACCAGCTTCACGCACCAGCCGAGCGCCTCGCTGCGGCTGCGCGCCACGCCGGCCTCCACCAGGGTGTCGAGCACCTGCCGCTCGGGCTGGCGCAGCCTGGTCATCACCGGCGCCGCCACGGTGGTGAACAGCGCCCTGGTCCCCTCGCACTCGGCGCCCCAGGAGACCTTGCGCCCGAACCGGTGCTCGGCCTCGCGGGCGACGGCCATCCGCTCGCCCCTGGTGCGCTCGCGGAACTCGGCGAGCCGCCCCTCCACCGCGGCCGCCCGCTCCGCCGGCGACACCTCGGCACCGATCTCCGGCCCCGGGATCCGGCCGACGACGGTGATCTCCTCGCGGTCCACGGCGACCTCGACCAGCTCGACGAAGAGCCCGTCCGGGAGCCGCCCGGTGAACCAGCCACGCAGCGTTTCCTGCTCTGATGTAATCATGTAATCAACATTACGCCTCGCTCGAGCGTTGGCAAGGCCCTGGGCGAGACGGCGTTCGCCACGGCGGCATCCCTGGGAGACTGGGACCGTACCCATCCCCTGACGACCCCGTCGGGAACGGAGGGACGGTATGTCCGCCAACGGCAGCACCCGGAGCAAGTGGGCGGCGACGGTGAGCGGTTCGGTCCCGGCACCGCCGGACGAGGTGTTCGCGCTGGTCACCGACATCGCGCGGCTCCCGGAGTGGAACAGCGCCCTGAAGCGCGTCATCGAGCAGCCTGCGGCCCTGCAGCCGGGGGTCGAGTGGGTGGTCCGGATCAGGCCGGCGGGGTGGCCGGGCTGGGCCAGCCGGTCGCGGCTGGAGGAACTGGACCCGCGACGCCGGGTCTTCCGGCACCGCTCGACGGCCGAGGACCGCAATCCGTCCTACGCCGAGTGGCGCTGGCAGGTGGAGCCCGATGCGGACGGATCGCGGCTCACCGTCAGCTGGGAGCTGCACCCCAAGACCGTCGGACGCCGACTGCTGGCGGCGCCACTGCGCCACCGCCGGCTGGTCCGGGTGGAGGTGCCGGACTCGATCGCCGCGCTGGCCAGCCTGTTCGCCCGCCGGTGAGAAGCGGCCATGCCCGGGTTCCCCTTCGTCGGCCGTGCCGAGGTGCTGGCCGACCTCGACGCGGCGCTCGCCGACGCCCGGGCCGGGCGCGGCGCGCTGCTGGCGCTGACCGGCCCGGCGGGCGCCGGCAAGACCCGGGCGGCCGAGGAGGCCACACTCCGCGCCAAGGGGTTCCGGCTGCTCTGGACCTGGTGCCCGCCCGGCGCGGCCGCCGGCGCGCTACAGCCCTGGTCGGCGGTGGCCCGCGAGCTGGTGACCGGTGATCTGGCCGGTGGGCGGCTGGTCCGGGCCTCGCCGGGGCTGCGGGCGCTGGTGGCCGGTCGCGGCGTCGGCGGCCGGTCCGGCGGGTTGTCCGGTACCGGCGGGCTGTCCGGCACCGACCCGCAGGCGGCCCGGCTACGGCTCACCGGCGACCTGGTCCAACTGGTCCGTACCGGCGCCGCCGACCGGCCGCTGCTGCTGGTCGTCGACGACCTCCACGAGGCCGACGCCTCCTCCGTCCAGCTGCTGCTGGAACTGGCGGCCGGGGTGCGGACGACGCCGGTGCTGCTGCTGGTGACAGCGCGGGACGAGCCGGCGGCCTGGCGCGGGCGGGCTGCCGAACGGGCGGCGCTGCTGCGCACCGCGCGGAGCCTGCCGGTCGGACCGCTCGCGGAGCCGGAGGTGACCGCCCTGGTCCGGGCCGCCACCGGGGACTCCGCCGATCCGGCAACCGTCCGCGAACTGCTGGCCCGCACCGGCGGCGACGCCTTCTTCGTCACCGAGCTGCTACGCCACCGCGCCGCCGATCCGGTGCCAACCTCCGTACGGGCCGCCGTCGAGGCCCGGACCGCGCAGCTGCCGGCGGACTGCGCCCGGGTGTTGGGGGCCGCCTCGGTGCTCGGGACCGGATTTCGGCTGGACGTGCTCGGCGAGGTCGCCCAGGTGCCGTTGGGCGAACTGCGCGCGGTGCTGGCCGAGGCGGTGGCCGGCGGGCTGCTCGCCATGGTGGAACCGGGGTCCGGCGCGTTCCGGCACGACCTGATGCGCGAAGCGGTGTACGCGGCGCTGGAGCCGGCCCGGCGGGTCGAGTGGCACGATCGCGCGGCGGCCGTGCTGGCGCGGTTCACCGCGCGCGGCCGCGACGTCGGGCCCGCCCAGGTCGCGCACCACCTGCTGCTGGCCGGGCCGGAACGGGCCACCGAGGCCGCCGAGTTCGCCCGGCGGGCCGGGCACCGGGCAGCGGAGCTGCTGGCGTACGAGGACGCCGCCCACTGGTACGAGCGCTCCGTCGCGGCCCTGGGCACCGCCGGTGCGACGGACGGCCTGCTCGCCGAGTCGCTGCTCGACCTCGGGACGGCCCGGCTGGGCGCCGGGGAACGGGCGGCGGCACGCGCGGAGTTCCTGCGGGCCGCCGCCGTGGCCCGGCGCTGCGGGCGTCCCGACCTGCTGGCGGGCGCGGCGCTCGGGCTCGGCGCCGGACCGACCGGCTTCGAGGTGGACCTTCTCGACCGGACCCAGCTCGACCTGCTCACCGAAGCCCGAGCGGGGCTCGCGGCAGCGGGCCCCGCCGCAAGCGGATCTTCCCGGCAGTGGCCCTCGCTGCTGGCGGCCGTCACCGCGCGGCTGTCCGTGGCGGCCACCCTGATCGAGCCGGAGGCCGATCGGCGGGCCCTTGCCGAGGAGGCCGTGCGGCTGGCCCGGGCGGGCGGGGACGCCGCCACTCTCGCCTATGCGCTTTCCGCGCTCTGCGACGCGCAGGCCGGTCCGGCGCACTGCCGTGAACGCCGTGGCTGGTCCACCGAGATCGTCGAGTTGGCCCGGCAGCTGCCCGACCTGTCGCTCGAACTGCTCGGCCGCCGGCTGCGCTTGGTGGCCCTGCTGGAGCTCGGCGATCTCGCCGGGGCCGACGCCGAGGCGCAGGCCTTCGGTGCGGCGGAGGGCGCCCTGCGCCAGCCGTTGTACGCCTGGTACCCGGCGCTCTGGCAGGGCATGCGCGCGCTGCTGGAGGGACGGTTCGAGGACTGCCGGCGCAGCCTCGACCGGGTGGCGGAGCTGGGCCGCCGGGCCGGCAGCGACAACGCCCCGCTGCTTGCCGCCACTCAGCGCTGGTGCCTGCTCGCCGAGTTGGCGGACCGCGAAGGCCTCGCGGAGCTGCTCACCGGGCTGCCCGCGCTGGATGAGCTCCCGGGGGTGTGGCCCAAGGTCACCAAGGCGCTGGTCACCGCCCAACTCGGCGACCTCGATCAGGCCCGTCGGCGACTGGCCGCCGTGGCGCCGCTGCTGGCGGGCGCGCCACGCGACAGCGAGTGGCTGCCGATGCTCGCCCAGGTCGCCGAGACCGTGGCGCTGACCGGCCCGGCCCCGGTGGCCCGGCAGCTCTACGACTGGCTGGCGCCGTACCGGGAGCTGTTCGTGGTGGAAGGCATCGGCGCCGCGGTGCGCGGCCCGGTGCATCGTCACCTCGGTCTGCTGGCCAGCGCGCTCGGCGAGCCGGAGGCCGCGCGGCGCCACTTCGACGCGGCCCTGGCGGCGACCCGCGCGATCGGCGCGACCCGGCTGGCCGAGCGGATCGCCCGGGAGGCCGGCAGCTCCCCGGAGGCCGGCAGCTCCCGGGAGGCCCGCCCGGCGCCGCCCGCGGAGGAGCACCAGGTGTTCCGGCGCACCGGCGAGCTGTGGCAGCTCCGCTACGCCGGCCGCGAGGCGATCCTGCCCGACAGCAAGGGGATGCGTGACCTGGCGGTGCTGCTGTCCCGGCCCGGCACCCCGGTGCCGGCGCTGGACCTCGCCACCGCAGCCGGCGCCGGCTCGCGGTCGGTCGACGGGGCGCACTCCCCCGATGGCCTCGATGGCCTCCACTCCCCGGGCGACACCGGCGAACTGATCGACGCGACCGCCCGCGCCGCCTACCGCAGCCGGCTCCAGGAGCTGGAGCGCGAGGCCGCCGACGCGGACGCGGCCGGGGACGCCGAGGGCTCCGCGCGGATCGCCGTCGAGCGCGATGCGCTGGTCGGCCAGCTCTCGGCCGCGTACGGTCTGGGCGGCCGGGCTCGCCGCACCGGCTCCGCCCCCGAGCGGGCCAGGACCGCCGTCACCGCCCGGGTGCGGGCCTCGATCGACCGGATCGCCCGCGCGCACCCCGCTCTCGGTCGGCACCTGGCCAACGCCGTGCACACCGGCACGCTCTGCGTGTACGAGCCCGAGCAGCCGGTGGTCTGGCAGCTGTGAGCCGTGGCCGCACATCGTGCCGGCCGATCTCACGCCCTCCAGGTGAAGGGGGCCGGAACGGATCGAGGAGGCCACCGTGCCACGCATCTCCAAAGCCGAGGCGGCGCTCGTCCTGGACGAGCCGGTGATCGAAGGCCGCTACGCCGAACTGGACGGCTACACCGTCGGGTTCGAGACCCACAAGGCCGACATGGACCCGGCGACCCTGTTCGCCGGACTGCCCGAGGACCGCTGCCAGTGCCCGCACTGGGGTCTGGTGGTGACCGGAAAGCTGGTGTTCCGCTACCGGGATCACGACGAGGTCTACCAGGCCGGCGACGCCTACTACGGCGCGCCCGGCCACCTGCCGCTGGTCTTCGCCGGCACCGAGCTGATCGAGTTCAGTCCGACCGAGGCGCTGGAGCGGACCATGGCGGTCGTCGGCCGCAACCTGGACGCCGCAAAGCTCGGCGGCGCACTGACCGGGAGTTGAGCGATGAACGAGACGCTGGCGACCCGCCTGATCAGCTTCATGGAGACGGGAACCGTGCCTGAGGGCCTGTTCCGGCCGGACGTTTTCTGCGACCTCACGCTGCCGGCCTGGCGGCTCCAGTCCGAGGGCATCGAGGACCTGGTCGCGCTGCGCAAGGGCGGCCACCCGTCCCCGGGGAGGATCCCGCGCCACCGGGTGGACACCACACCGACGGGCTTCGTCCTCGAGGTCGAGGAGCGCTGGGAGCAGGACGGGCAGTCCTGGTACTGCCGGGAGCTGTTGCGCGCGGACGTCGAGGAGGGCGCGATCGCCCGGGTCTCGGTGTACTGCACCGGCGACTGGGACGCCGACCAGCAGCGCCGCCATGCCGAGGAGGTGACGCTGCTCAGGGCCTGAGCCATGGGACTGGCCGGTCTAGGAGAGGGAGATACCGAAGGTGTTGAGGATCGGCGTCATCGGGACGTACATCACCTGCCAGAAGCAGACGGTGTCGACCGCGGTGTCACTGCCGCCACGACACTGGATCTGGGTGCCTTTGCCGCCGGCCACGATGATTCCGCGCGCGGTCATCGCCGCCTGCGGGCCGGCCGGGTCGGCCACCACGGGGCCGCCGCTGTCGCCCAGGGCGACCACGACGGCGTGACCGCCGCGGTGCTCGCCGACGTCCACCGGGCTGATCACGTCCCCGTGCTCGTTGGCCATCCTGCCCTCGACCCCGGTCAGTTCCACGTCGCAGTGGTAGCCGGATGCGGCGCCCGAGGTGCAGGTGAGGTCGCCGACGTTGTTCCGTCCCGCGCCGTACAGGCCCCGGGTGGAGGGCGAGTTCCAGGCGCTGTCGAAGAACCGGCCCTCGGGGGTCTGGTCGATGCCGACCAGCGCGACGTCCAGCGCGCTGTTCGACTCCAGGCCGGGGCCGACCACCTGGCCGTCGCCGGTGCGGTAGTCGCCCAGCGGGCCGCAGTGCGCGGCGGTCAGCAGGACCCGCTGGTTGCCCTTGAAGCCGCCGAAGCCGGTGGAGCAGAACGAGCCCCGCGGAGTGCGCAGTTCGGCGCCGGCGTCCCACGGCCCGCGAGCGGCGCCGCGGGAGCCGGCCAGCGGTACGAAGCCCTGGCCGGGCGTGGCGCTGACCGGAACGCCCGTCATGGCAGCGGCCCTCGCCGCGTACCGGTCCGCGCTCGGCATCGGGCCGGCGATCCGGTGCGAGGTGGTCGGCTGGTAGGTGATCCGGATTCCGCTGCCCTGTTCCTGGCGGAACACCGAGGACCACTCCCCGGCCGAGCCGCGGGTCGCCGCGACGAACACGTCGATGGCGCGGTCCAGCTCGGCCCGGGAGAACCGGGCGGGATGCACGCTGACGGTGTACTGGTCGGGGGTCCTGGTGCTGATGATCGTACTGACCAGGGGCGGCAGCTCGCCCTTCCAGTACAGGGCCAGCGCGCGTGCGGTCGGGTCGACGATGATCCCCGCGTAGCCGTCGGTGCCCGGGGTGTGACTGTCCACCAGGTCCTGGATCGCGTCGGCGACCTGATGGAGCTTCGCCTGCCGGGTGCCGATGTCCTCGGTGATCAGGTTCACGCCGTGCAACAGGCCGCCCGCCTCGTCAACGGGCGGGGTGGGTCCCGCGCTGGACACGAAGAGGACCGCGACGGCGGCGAAGGCCACGGTCAGTGAGCGGCGAGGTCGCATGGACGGAGGTCTCCCAGCTGCGGACGGGGCGACCCCGGCCGCCACAGCAGGGCCGGGGCCGGGCACGGCGGTCCCGCCCTGTTAACGACCGCGCGGCGCATTGGCCACCGCCTCGGGCGAGCCAGTACCGCCCCATCCGTCCTGCGGTCAGGGCTGGTCGTACCAGGAGAAGGCCGCGATCCGCCAGCCCTGTGAGGTGCGGACGAACTGGATCGTCTTGGTCCCGCCGCCCTCGAACGGCTCACCGTCCAGGATCCCGGACTTGCGGTACTCGCCGAACCGCGAGGCGATGTCGCCCGCCAGCTCGGTCCGTTCCGAGGTCTCCCACTCCGAGAACTCGACCAGCCGACCGTCCGTCAGCAGCCGCCGGCGAGGCTCGATGAACTCCTCCACCGTGTACACCGTGAACTCCGGGCCGGTCTTGACGATCACACCCTCAGGTATGACCAGCCGCCGGATCCGCTCCAGGTCGGCCGTCTTCCCGCCCCGATTGTCAAAGGCCCCGAAGAACTCGGCGGTCAGCACATCAATCTCGATCTTCGACATGGCGCGACGGTAACACCGGGTCCTGACCGGCTTTCGGGCCCAGCACGGCGGGCGTCGACCGGCCGATCGGCTCAGGATGTAAGGAGTGCACGCGTCGACGGGAGCGGGCCATGACGAGTTGGCAGCTGCGGGACTTCGCGCCGGACGATCTGGAGGCCGTCGTCCGGCTGGACGCCCCCGCGAACCCTCCTGGCGACGAGGGCGGAGCCGACGACCGGGTGTTCCGGCTGTCGGACGTGGTCGCCGCCCTGCAGGCCGCGCACCCGGCGGTGGTGGCCGCGGCGGGCGAGCAGATCGTCGGCGCGGCGGTGGGCCGGGTGGACGGTGAGCGGGCCTGGGTGCTGCGGATCAGCCAGCACCCGTCCTGGCGGAACATGGGCCTGGGCAGCGCCCTGCTCGGCGCCCTGGAACACCGGCTGCTGGCCGCGGGTGCCCGGACGCTGGCGGCCCTGCTCCCGGACGAGGACCCTGGAGCCGTCGCCCTGCGCAACTCCGGCTTCCGTCCCCGCCCGGGCATGACCTACTTCCAGAAGTCCGAGGCGGTGACCGCCCAGGACGTGGTGCTGCTCTCCTCGCTGGGCGCGGAGGTCCCGAGCACGGGGCTGTGGGGCACGCTGGCGGGGATGGCCGCCGAGAAGCGACTGATCGAACGGCGCCTGGTGCTGCCGCTGGCCAATCCCGTGCTGGCCGCCCAGCACGGGGTGGAGCCGCCGCAGGCCGTCGTCCTGTTCGGGCCGCCGGGGACGGGCAAGAGCACCTTCGCGAAGGCCGTGGCCGGCCGCCTGGGCTGGCCGTTCGTGGAGCTGTTCCCGTCGCGGCTGGGGCTGGCCGACACCATGGCCGCCGGTCTGCGCGAGTGGTTCGACGAGGTGGCCCGACTGGACCACGTGCTGCTCTTCATCGACGAGGTCGAGGAGCTGGCCGGTCGGCGCAGTGCGGCCGAGCCGGCGGCCACGGCGGTGGTCAACGAGCTGCTCAAGTCGATCGTCCGGTTCCGCGACCGGGAGAGCCGGCTGCTGATCTGCGCCACCAACGACGTGGCGGCCCTCGATCCGGCCTTCCTGCGGCACGGCCGCTTCGACTACGTGCTGCCGGTCGGCCCGCCCGACCACGAGGCGCGGCGCGCCCTGTGGTCGAGCTACCTGGCCCGGGCCGGCGCGCAGGCGGACACCGGCGCCCTCTCGGACGCCAGCGAGGGGTTCACCCCGGCGGACATCGCCCAGGCGGCCCGTACCGTCGCCCAGGCGGTCTTCGAACGGACCCTGGACACCGGTGAGCGCTCGCATCCGAGCACCGACGACTACCTGCAGACCATCCGACGCACCCGGCCGACGGTGACGACCGAGATGGCGCTGGCGTTCGCCGACCACACCGTGCGCTTCGGCCGGGTCTGAACCCCGCCCGGCCGCCGGCACACCACCCGATCAGCACACCAGGCCGTCAGCACACCACCCGATCAGCACACCGGGCGATCAGCAGATCCGCGGCAGCTGTTCCCCGATCGGCAGGTCCACCACCCGGGTGCCGCCGAGGCCGGTCCGGGCCACCACCATGCCGGGGTGGGTCTCGACCGCCTCGCCGATCACCACCGCGTCCGCGCCCAGCGGGTGCGCGCGCATCGCGGCCAGTACCGCCTCCGCGTGTTCGCGCGGCACGAAGGCGACCAGCTTGCCCTCGTTGGCCACGTACATCGGGTCCAGGCCCAGCATCGCGCAGGCGCCCGCCACCGGCGGCGGCACCGGCACGCTGCGCTCCTGGATCACGACGCCGACTCCGGCGGCCGCCGCGATCTCGTTGAGGGCGGCCGCAAGCCCGCCGCGGGTGGGATCGCGCAGCACGTGCAGGTCCGGGGTCACGGCGAGCATCGCGTCGACCAGGCCGCCGAGCGGCGCACAGTCGCTCTCGATCTGCACCCCGAACTCCAGTCCCTCGCGCACGCTCAGGATCGCCACGCCGTGCAGTCCGATCGCGCCGCTGACGATCACCACGTCGCCGGGGACCACTCGCTGCGGTCGCAGGTCGACCCCGGCGGGCACCAGGCCGATGCCCGCGGTGTTGATGAAGATGCCGTCCCCGTGCCCGGCTTCGACCACCTTGGTGTCGCCGGTCGCCACCTCGACGCCGGCTACCCGCGCGGCGGCGCCAAGCGCCTCGGCCACCCGGCCGAGGACGGACATCTCCAGGCCCTCCTCCAGGATGAAGCCGCAGGACAGGTAGGTCGCCCGGGCGCCGCTCATCGCCAGGTCGTTGACGGTCCCGTTGACCGCCAGGTCACCGATGCTGCCGCCGGGGAAGAACAGCGGGCGCACCACGTACGAGTCGGTGGTGAAGGCCAGCCTCGCTCCCCCCAGCGACAGCACCGCGCTGTCCCCGAGACGGCCGAGCAGCTCGCCGCCGAAAGCGGGCGCGAAGACCTCGCTGACCAGCTCGGCGGTCATCGCGCCGCCGCCGCCGTGTCCGGTCACCACCCGCGGCTGGTCGCGCAGCGGGACCGGACAGGTCCAGGCGGTGAGGTCGGGCCGCGGGGCGGGCAGGATGTCGATGGGCTCAGGCAACGGGGCTCGCCTCCAGGTGCGCGGGAGCCGCGGGCGGGGTCTCCAGCCGGCGGTACAGGTAGTAGGCCGCGCAGGCGCCCTCGCTGGAGACCATGGTGGCGCCGAGCGGGTTGCGCGGGGTGCAGGTGGTGCCGAAGGCCTCGCACTCGTGCGGTTTGAGCAGCCCTTGCAGGACCTCGCCGGCGCGGCAGGCGGCGGGCTCGCGGGTCTGGATGCCGGTCACCGAGAAGCGCTGCTCGGCGTCGAACTCGCGGTATCGCTCGGACAGCCGCCAGCCGCTGCCGGGGATCGTGCCGATCCCGCGCCAGGCCCGGTCGGTGACCTCGAAGACGTCCTCCAGCATGGCCAGCGCCGCCGGGTTGCCCTCCGGCCGGACGGCTCGGGGATAGGCGTTCTCGACCGTGTGGATACCGCGCTCCAGCTGCCGCACCGCGCGCCGGACGCCCTCCAGGATGTCCAGCGGCTCGAATCCGGTGACCACGATGGGCACCCGGTGGCGCTCGGCCAGCACGGGGTACTCCGCGACGCCCATCACGCTGCACACGTGGCCGGCCGCCAGGAAGCCCTGGACCCGGCAGCTCGGCGACTGCATGATCGCCTCGATCGCCGGGGGCACCCGCACGTGCGAGACCAGCAGGCTGAAGTTGCGGATGCCGAGCTTGCGGGCCTGATGGACCGTCATGGCGTTGGGCGGCGCGGTGGTCTCGAACCCGATGCCGAAGAAGACCACCTGGCGCGTGGGGTTCTGCTGGGCGATCCGCAGCGCGTCCAGCGGCGAGTAGACCACCCGCACGTCGCCGCCCTCGGCGCGGACCCGGAACAGGTCGCGTCCGGTGCCGGGGACCCGCAGCATGTCGCCGAAGGAGCAGAAGATCACCTCCGGCCGGGAGGCGATCTCCAGTGCCTTGTCGATCACCTCCAGCGGGGTGACGCACACCGGGCAGCCCGGCCCGTGGATCAACTCCACTTGGTCCGGCAGCAGTTGGTCGATCCCGTGCCGGATGATGGTGTGGGTCTGCCCGCCGCAGACCTCCATCAGGGCCCACGGCCGGGTCACCGTGGCATGGATGTCGTCCAGCAGCCGCCGCGCCAGCTCGGGGTCCTGGAACTCCTCGATGTACTTCACCGTGTGGCCTCCTCGGCCGTGCCGTCGACCTCGGACCCGCCGAGCTCGGCCATCGCCGCGGCCGCCTCCCACGGGTCCCCGAACTCCTCCTGGAGCATGCCGAGGTCGGCGAAGAGCGCGAGCGTGCGCCGCGCCGACTCCTCGTCGAGGCGCTGCAGCGCGAATCCGACGTGGACGATCGCGTACTCGCCGACCTTCAGGTCCGGCAGGTACTCCAGGCACACCTCCTTGACCACGCCGCCGAAGTCGACGGTGGCCATCCGGGTACCGTCCTTCTCCTCGATCTCCAGCACTCTGCCGGGCACCGCCAGGCACATGGGCTTCTCCTCGTTGTGGGTGCGTTCCGCGGTCGGTCAGGCTTCGACCGCCGCGGCCGCGACCATCAGCTGACCGAGCGCCAGTCCCCCGTCGTTCGGCGGGACCAGCGCGTGGCGCAGGACCGTGAAGCCGTCCTCGCGCAGCGCGGCGGCGCAGCGCGCGGAGAGCAGCGTGTTGGCGAACACCCCGCCGGTCAGGGCTGCCGTGGCCAGGCCGGAGTGCTCGCGGGCCGCCGCGCAGGTGTCGCGGACCAGGTCGGCGACGGCGGCGTGGAAGCGGGCGGCGATCACGCTCCGTTCGACGCCGGCCCGCACGTCGGCGACCACGGCGGCCAGCACCGGGGTCGGGTCGGCGGTCAGCGGCTCGGTGGCGCGCAGCCCGAACGCATAGCCGGGCTCCCCCGCCGCGCCGACCGCCGCGCCCTCCAGTTCGACGGCGGCCTGGGCCTCGTAGCCGGCCAGCTGGCAGACGCCGGCCAGCGCGGAGACGGCGTCGAAGAGCCGTCCCATGCTGGAGGTGGCCACGCAGTTGACCCCGCGTTCCAGTTGACGGGCCAACAGGCGGCGTTCCTCGGGCGGGCAGGCGCGCACGGCGGGCAGGTCCTCGTCCCAGGCCAGGCCGGCCGCCCACAGGTGGGCCAGCGCCATCCGGTACGGGCGGTGCACGGCCGCGTCGCCGCCGGGCAGCGGGACGTACGCCAGGTGCGCGAACCGCTGGTACCCCTGGTAGCCGGCCAGCAGGAACTCGCCGCCCCAGACGGCACCGTCCTCGCCGTAGCCGGTGCCGTCGAAGGCGACCCCGATCACCCGCTCCCCGGCGGCCAGGCCGTGCTCGGCCATGGCCGCGGCGACGTGGGCGTGGTGGTGCTGGACGCGCCGCAACGGCCGGGCGGCCCGGTGCTTCTCGGCCCGGTGCTTTTCGGCCCACTGCGCGGACCGGTAGGCCGGATGACGGTCCGCCACCAGCAGCTCGGGCCGGACACCGGTGATCGACTCCAGCTGCTGCTCGGCGCGCTGGAAGGCCTGCTGGGTGGCGAGGTCGTCCATGTCTCCGATGTGCGCGGAGAGCCAGGCCCGGCCTCCCTCGCCCAGGCAGAGCGTGTTCTTGAGGTCCCCGCCGACCGCCAGCGTGGCAGGCACCGACCAGGGCAGGGTCAGCGGGAGCGGGGCGTAGCCGCGGGAACGACGGATCATCAGCGGTCGCCCGTCGCAGACCCGCAGCACGGAGTCGTCGCACGGGACCTGGATCGGGCGGTCGTGGGTGAGCCAGCCGTCGGCCAGCCCGGCGAGCCGCTCCAGGGCCTCGGTGTCCTCGGTGACGATCGGCTCGCCGGACAGGTTTCCGCTGGTCATCACCAGCAGCCGTGGTCCGGGCGGGTCGCCGGGCAGGCCGAGCAGCAGGTGGTGCAGCGGGGTGTACGGGAGCATCACGCCGAGGTCGGGGCTGCGCGGGGCCACGGTGTCCGGCAGCGCCACCGCCGGGTCGCGGCGGCGTCGCAGCAGCACGATCGGGCGGACGTTCCCGGTGAGCAGTGTCCGTTCCTCGGGGCCGAGTTCGACCAGGGCCTCGACCTCGGCGAGGTCGCGGGCCATCAGGGCGAACGGCTTGTCGCCGCGGGCCTTGCGCCGCCGCAGCCGGTCCACCGCCGCCGGGTCGAGGGCGTCGCAGGCCAGGTGGTAGCCGCCCAGGCCCTTGACCGCCAGGATCGCCCCGGCGGCGAGCAGCCGGCGGGCCTCGGCCACCGGATCCGCCACCGGCAGTTCGCGGGCGGGGGCGCCGGACTCCGGTCCGACGGCGAGCAGGCGCAGGCGCGGGCCGCAGGCGTGGCAGGCGATCGGCTGGGCGTGGAACCGGCGGTCGGCCGGGTCCGCGTACTCGCGGGCGCAGTCGCCGCACATCGGGAATCCGGCCATGGTGGTCCGGTCCCGGTCGTAGGGCAGCCCGGTGACGATGGTGAAACGCGGCCCGCAGTGCGTGCAGGTGATGAACGGGTGCCGATGGCGGCGGTCGGCGGGGTCGCTCAGCTCGGCCAGGCAGTCGGGGCAGGTGGCCGTGTCGGGCGAGACCAGGGTGCGGGCCGGGCCGGTGGGGTGGGAGGCGAGGATGCTGAATCCCACCGCGCCGAGCGCCGGCACGGTTTCCTGCCGGACCGAGTCGACCACGGCGAGCGGCGGCGCGTCGGTGGCGAGCAGCGCGCAGAACCGGGCCACCGCCTCGGCTGGTCCCTCGACCTCGGCGATCACGCCCTCGGCGGTGTTGCCGACCTGTCCGGCCAGACCGAGGCGGGTGGCGAGGGTGTAGACGAACGGCCGGAAGCCGACGCCCTGCACCACGCCGTGGACCGTCACCCGGCGGCGCTGCGCCACCTCGACGGCGGTGCCCACCGTGGTCACAGGTGCAGCGCCGGGTGCGGGTGGCCGTGCTCGTGCTCGTGGCCGTGCTCGTGTTCGTGCTCGTGCTCGTGGTCGTGCTCGTGCAGTGGGGTCTGCGCGGGCCGGCGGGCCATCACCGGGACGTGCACCGGCTCGCCGGCGTGCACGGCCAGGGCGCGCTCCAGCAGCTCGCCCCTCCCCACGCCGCCGCGCACCGAGGTCAGCAGCACCTCCACGCCGGGGTTGACCTGTTGGACGTTCGCGCGAAAGGCCGCCTCGTCGAACCCGACCGCCTCCGCGATGTCGGTCTTGGTCACCACGACCAGGTTCGCCAGGCCGAACGCCGTCGGGTACTTCAGTGGTTTGTCCTCGCCCTCGGTCACCGAGGCGAGCGCGACCCGCAGCGATTCGCCCAGCTCGTAGGAGGCGGGGCAGACCAGGTTCCCGACGTTCTCCACGAAGAGCAGCCGGGTGCCCTCGGGCAGCCAACCGTCCAGCTGGCCCGCCAGCATCTCGGCTTCCAGGTGGCACAGGCCGTCGGTCAGCACCTGCTTGACCGGCACACCGGAACGGGCCAGCCGCCGCGCGTCGTTCTCGGTGGCGAGGTCCGCGGTGAGCGCGGCGACCGGGACACCGCGTTCCCGGGCAGCCGTCAACTCTCCCTCCAGCAGAGCGGTCTTGCCGCTTCCCGGGCTGGAGAGCAGGTTGACGGCGATGGTGCCACGGGCTGCCAGTTCCTCGCGCAGCCGTCGCGCGCCGAGGTCGTTCTTGGCGAGGACCGCCTGTTGCAGGTCGACCACACGGCACATGGTTCAGCGCTCCTGGGGAGTCCGTTCGGGGGTGGCGGCGGGCACGCGGTCGTCCTCCCACCGCACACTGACGATCTGCAGCTCACGGCCGGTGAGCAGCTCGGCGGTGACCGTGCCGCAGACCGGGCAGCTCAGCTCGGGTGGCATGCCGACCAGCCATTCGTCCGCGCAGGGCCCGCACCGGGCGCGGGCCGGCACCGCTTCGGTGACCAGCTCGCAGCCCTCCAACACGGTGTCGGCGCAGGCCAGTTCGAAGCAGAAGCCGAGCGCGTCGGGCACCACTCCGGCCAGCTCCCCGACCTGGAGCAGCACCGATCGCACGGCGGTGGCGCCAGCCGCTCGGGCAGCCTCCTCCACCTGGCCGACGACAGCCATCGCGATCGACATCTCGTGCATCGGACCTCCCGCACGGCCGCCCCGTCGGGAGCCGCCGCCCCCCATTACAGGGCGGGTTCCACCGGGCCGCGCGGGCGCCGCGCCGCGGTCGAGGCGCGGCTTAGCCCGTTCGGGCCAAGGCCGGCTCTCCCGGGCGGGCGGACCGTCACATGCTGCGGATCCGCAGGTAGCGCTTGATGTCCGGCATGATCTGGATGGCAGCGCAGACGAGTCCGGCGATCACCAGGGCACTGATGAGGCACTTCTTCACGGCGTTGTTTCCTCTCGTCAGTTCGTGGCCGGGTCGGCCACGTTCGGCAGCAGCGGCGCGCCCGCTGCTTCCTCGGCCAGCAGCCGGTGGATCAGGCGCACGGCCTCCGGGACCGCCGCCGCGACCGGCTCGCTGAGCCCGATGCCCTCCTCGACGCCGGCCGGCTCGCAGCCCACCACCAGCGTTCGCCGGGGCGGCACCGATCCGGTGCCGGCACAGAGCGTGCCGAGCAGCGCCAGTACCGCGTCGGGGGTCATCCGGTGCCCGTCCAGCAGCGCGTCCCCTGGCTCGAGGGCACTGTGCTCGACGTCACTGGATTCGAGAGCGCTGGGCCCGCCCGCCTCGATCAGGTAGAGGGTGCCGGGCTCACCGCCACGGGCGGTCGCGTCCACCAGGACGAGCGTGTGGTAGCCGTCCAGCAGCTGGTACGCCAGGTGGACGCCGCGCACTCCGATGTCCACCACCTCGACGTGCTCGGGGAGTTGGCCGGGTGCCAGGCGGCGGACCACCTCGACGCCGAAGCCGTCGTCGCCGAGCAGGATGTTCCCGACCCCGGCGACCAGGGTCCTCGTCGGCGAGGTCACGCGTCCTCCAACGGGGCCAACTCGTCGGGCTGGAAGTACAGGAAGCGGCCCTGCTCGCGGCGGATGTCGGCGCCCGGGTCACCGTCGACGGTGACCGCCAGGTGCACCCCGCCGTCCACGTCGTGCAGCACCGCCTCGACCTGGGCGCTGCGGCCGTGCAGGAAGATGTCCTGGGCGTCGGTGCGCCGTCGGCCGGGCCGCAGCACCACCCGGCTGCCGGCCCCGATCGGGCGGCCGTCCACGAGCACCTGGTCCCGGTCCGGGTCGACGCTGCGGTCGCTCGCCGGGTCCCACCACGGGGCACCGGGAGAGAGCAGTTGCTCCAGCGGGTCGGCGGCCGTGGACGCGGCCACGGCCGGTTCGGTGATCTCCCGTAGCGAGCGGACCACGCCGTGCAGCCGTTCCAGTACCTCGGGGGGCATGGAGTCCGCGAGGTCGATCACGGCGGCCGCCCGCGCGTCGGTACCGCGGGCCTCGCGCTTCTCCTGGTCGGTCAGCGCGGCGGTGCGCAGGGCGAGGATCTCGTCGATCTCCAGGGCGTCGTAGAGGACGCCGGGGCTCTCCGGGGCGATCGCCGCGTGGTCCTCCAGGATGATCGGGGAGGAGAGCAGCAGGTCCGTGCTGCCCGGTTCGCCCGCCAGTACCGGCCAGGTGTGCAGGTTCTCGCACCCGGCCGTCGCGGCCTTGGCCCATTCCGGCGGGTCGGTGGGTGAGAGGAAGGAGCCGTGGTCCAGAGCGAGCAGCAGGTGGGCCGAGACCAGCGAGCGCGGCAGCGCGGCCTCCCGGTCGGCGGCCGGCTCGGGTGACCAGTCGGAGGTGTTCTCCACCACCGCCGTCAGCTTCCGTACCGAGTACGGTCCGGGGAGCTCGGTCGCCGAGATCCGCACGGCGCCGCGCAGTTCCTCGCGGCGCCGGACCAGGCGGCCCACCGGGCGGTCGCTCTCGTCGTGGACCGGCTCGATCTCCTCCCGGGCCGGGCTGGCGAACGGCACCGACCGGATCTCCTCACCCAGTTCGGCGACCGGAACGGCCAGTTGCACCCGCTCCTCCACGCCTTCGTCCCAGGGCGTCAACACCCGCTCGGCCAGCTCCAGTTCAGCCACCGCCTCGAACGATCCGTCGGCCCGGAGGCGTTGGACGGTGCGTCGCTGGGCGTGCAGGAAGCGCAGCTCGAGGAAGAGCGTCGCGCCCCGGCGCGGTTCCATCAGGCATTCGGTGCGCTGGAAGCTCTGTTCGCCCTGGTCGGTGCCCCAGGCGGGCGGCACCAGGACGCCGAACTGCCAGCGCATCCGGTTCTTGGCCGCGGACGCCCGGTAGGGGTAGAGCACATAGCCTTCGAAGAGGACGGCGTCCGCCAGCTGCCGGGCGGCGGAGAACCGGGCCTCGATCCGCGCGGTGGGAGCGGTGAGCGCGCTGTCGGTCACCGGGCGGCTCCGTCCGTCACGCCCGCGCAGTCCAGGAGTTCACGGACCGTCAGCTCCCAGGAGGGCAGCGCGCGACGGGACCGGAAGGCGAGCAGCTCGGCCATGGTGTCCTGGGACAGTCGGACCCAGCCGCAGCCGGGGAAGTGCTGGTCGACCATCTCGCGCCAGACCGCGACCGGCAGGCGCAGCCGCGCCTCCCGGTCCCAGGGCACCGGCTCCACGTGGAAGCCGGTGGCGCCGGTGAACGCGGTGCCGGAGAAGAGCATCAGCAGCGGCACCTCGCCCTCGCCCAGCGCCTGGAAGTAGCGGGTCGCGGCGATGTCCAGGTCGTAACTGCAGGGCACCGCCAGGTCCACCTCGGTCTCCCCGGTGAAGCCGGGGACCATCAGCGCGACTTCGGCGAACTGCAGCGGCTGCAGCGTGCTGCCCCAGCGCGAGCGCTCACCGAACAGGTCGGCCAACCCGTCGGCCTCCACGGGCTGGTAGCCGCGCTTGGCCGGTTCGATCCGCAGTTGGCAGCGCAGCGCGATGGCGTGCACCCGGGTGTCGGGGGTGGCGGTGATCCGCAGCCGGAAGACCAGGGTCGGCCCGGCGGCGTACCGGTCGGCCCGCACACCGGTGCAGCTGAAGGAGAACTCGGTCACGACCGTGCCACCTCCTGCGCCACCCGGGCCCGCCCGGCCACGTACCCGAAGAGCTCCTCCAGCTCGCTCCTGGCCCGGGCGCCGCCGTCGAATCCCTTCCAGTGCAGGCGCATCCGCCCGACCAGCTGGTAGCAGACGTCGATCGGGACCAGGAAGCAGGCGTACCCGTCGCGGGAGCGGCGCAGCAGCAGCGCCTCGACGTCCGGTTCCAGCAGCGTGGCCAGCCGGGTGCCGTCCAGCACCGCCTGCCAGGCCGCGGGGTCCAGCTCGCTCTCGGTGGCGCCGGCCGGGCTCGGGTAGAGCGCGACCAGCCGGTCCATCGCGCTGTTGCGGAAGAAGAACGCGACACCGACCGGGATCTGGAACAGGTCCCAAGTGCTGTCGTCCAGCCGCAGCTGAGGGTCGGTCAGGTAGCGGTCCGGGACGGTGCGGTACCTGCCCCCGGCGGCGCCGGAGTGCTCGAAGAGCAGGGCGCACGGGGTGCAGGCGCAGCTGAGCGAGCGCTGCTCGATGTCGACCAGGTGGCGGTGGCCGTGCTCGGCCACCACCGCGCCGCACAGCTCGCAGCGCTCCGGCGCGGGCTCGCGCGGTGCCAGGAAGCGGCGCAGACCTGCCGTCACGAGCCGCCGCCCGGGGCCCGGGTGGAGATCTGCAGCAGCGCCGACTCCTTGGCCGCGCCCTCCAGCTCCACCGAGGTCACCTCGGGTGCGAGCCCGGCGAGCGCGTCGGCGACGGTCTCGCGGGTCGCGGCCGAGGTGCTGGGGCAGCCGCAACCTCCACCGGTGGACCGCACCCGCAGGGTGCCGGTGGCCACGGCGAAGTCGACCACCTCGACCGGCTGGTGCGCCAGGGCCCGGGCGATCCTGCTCGGCAGGTCCTCCGGGTGCAGCTCGTGCAGCACCAGCAGGTTCGCCACCAGCTCGTCGTCCAGCAGGGTCTTCGCCACCGTGGCACTCCCCAGCAGGTCGACGATCCGGGCCAGGCCGGCGCCGTAGAACTCCATCAGGACGCGGACCAGTTCCTCGGCCGCGGCCGAGGCGTCCCGGTCGCCACCGGCCGCGAACTGGTCGAGGATCTCCTCGATCCGCCGCCCGACCTGCTCCGCGTTCACCGCACGGACCGGCGCGGCCGCCGCCACGGCGCTCATCCGCCCAGTCCGCTCAGGCCGGTGGGCACGTGCATCTGCTTCACGGTCCGGCCTTCGCCGGTGTACATGTGGACACCGCACGGCAGGCAGGGGTCGAAGCTGCGCACCGCGCGCATGATGTCGATGCCCTTGAAGTTCTCCGGGGTGTTCTCCTCGAAGATCGGCGTGTTCTGCACCGCGTCCTCGTAGGGGCCGGGTGTCCCGAACGTGTCGCGGGTGCTCGCGTTCCACGGGGTCGGCGGGTAGGGGTGGTAGTTGGCGATCTTGCCGTCCCGGATCACCAGGTGGTGCGAGAGGACCCCGCGCACGGCCTCGGTGAAGCCGACGCCCACACCCTCCTCGGGCACCTCGAACTTCTCCCAGGTCCGGGTGCGCCCGGCCCGCACCTCGGCGAGGCCCTTCTCGGCGAAGTGCAGTGCCACGGCGGCCGCGTAGGCCTGGAAGTAGGTGCGCGCGCGGTTGCGTTCCAGCGCGTTGCTCCACTTCGGGATCTTCCACTCGAAGGTGGCCTCCGGCTTGGTCATCGTCCTCGGCAGGTTGATCACCACGCTGTGGCCGGTGGCCTTGACGTAGCCGATGTCGACCAGGCCGGAGAGCGCCGTGGACCAGAGCCGGGCGATCGGGCCACCGCCGGTGTCCAGCGCCAGGTAGTCCTTGCCGTCGAACCAGCGCGGCGACATCACCCAGCTGTACTTGTCGTCGAAGTTCCGCTTCTGCGGAGCCGGGATGGTGTGCTGGTTCCAGGGGTGGCGCGGATCGACCGGATTGCCGAGCGGGTCGTGGGTGACGAACTGCTCCTTGCCCTGCCAGTCCTCGTAGTAGGAGCTGCCGAGCAGGATCCGGATGCCCAGGTTGATCTCGGTGAGGTCGTTGGTGACGAGCTTGCCGTCCACCACGATGCCCGGGGTGACGAACATCCGCCGGCCCCAGTCGGTCATGTTGCGGTAGGTGAAGTCGCAGTACTCGGGGTCGTTGAGCGCGCCCCAGCAACCCAGCATGATCCGCCGGCGGCCGACCTCCTCGTAGCCGGGCAGCGCCTCGTAGAAGAAGTCGAAGAGGTCGTCGTGCAGCGGGACGACCCGCTTCATGAACTCCACGTACCGCATCAGGCGGCTCAGGTAGTCGGTGAAGAGCTGGACCGAGGCGACGGTGCCGGTGCCGCCCGGGTAGAGCGTGGAGGGGTGCACATGGCGGCCCTCCATGAGGCAGAACATCTCCCGGGTGTAGCGGCTGACCTGCAGCGCCTCACGGTAGAACTCGCCCTCGATCGGATTGAGCGAGCGCATGATGTCGGCGATCGTCTTGTAGCCGTGCTCGCCGGCGTGCGGCGACGGGGTGCGCTCGGCGAGCTCCAGGACGCCCGGGTTGGTCTCCCGGACCATCTTCTCGCAGTAGTCCACCCCGACCAGGTTCTCCTGGAAGATGTTGTGGTCGAACATGTACTCCGCGGACTCGCCCAGGTTGATCAACCACTCGCCCAGGTGCGGCGGTTTCACGCCGTAGGCCATGTTCTGCGCGTACACCGAGCAGGTCGCGTGGTTGTCGCCGCAGATACCGCAGATCCGGCTGGTGATGAAGTGCGCGTCCCGGGGGTCCTTGCCGCGCATGAAGACGCTGTAGCCGCGGAACACCGATGAGGTGCTGTAGCACTCGGCGACCCGCTTCTGCTTGAAGTCGATCTTCGTGTGGATGCCGAGGCTGCCCACGATCCGGGTGATCGGATCCCAGGACATCTCCGTCAGGCCGCTGCCGTCGCCGGCCGCCTTCGTCGTCGGTGCCATCGTGTCTGCCGAGCCCTTCTTCATGCCGGGAGTTCTGCGGGACGCTGCGCTTGCGCGGGAGGCCGCGACTGCGCGGGACGCTGCGGTTGCGCGGGACTGCTCACCACGGCTTGCGGTACCCGGTGGTCAGCTTCTGGCCGGTGTGGCGCCACTTCGGCTCCTTGTCCAGCGTCGACGCCGTGATCGACCGCAGCCGGCGCACGACCGCGCCGTAGACGCCGCTGGCGGTGCTGGAGACCTTGGCGCCGGGCGGCTCGTCCATGAACGGCATGAACTTGTCCGGGAATCCGGGCATCGTGCAGCCGATGCAGATGCCGCCCACGTTGGGGCAGCCGCCGAGGCCGTTCATCCAGCCGCGCTTGGGCACGTTGCACTTCACGACCGGCCCCCAACAGCCCAGCTTCACCAGGCACTTGGGAGAGTCGTAGGTGGTTGCGAACTGGCCCTGCTCGTAGTAGCCGGCCCGGTCGCACCCCTCGTGCACGGTGGCGCCGAAGAGCCAGGTCGGGCGCAGCTGCTCGTCCAGCGGGATCATCGGGGCCGCGCCGGTGGCCTGGTGCAGCAGGTAGACCAGCGTCTCGGAGAAGTTGTCGGGCTGGATCGGGCAGCCTGGCACGCAGACGATCGGGATGCCCGCCTTGGACTTCCAGTCCCAGCCGAGGTAGTCGGGCACGCCCATGGCGCCGGTCGGGTTGCCGGCCATCGCGTGGATGCCGCCGTAGGTCGCGCAGGTGCCGATGGCGACCACCGCGAGGGCCTTGGGGGCGAGCCGGTCCAGCCACTCGCTGGTGGTGATCGGCTGACCGGTCGCCGGATCGTCGCCGAACCCGCACCAGTAGCCTTCCTTCTTGATCGACTCGTTGGGGATCGAGCCCTCGACGACCAGCACGAACGGGTCGATCTCGCCCCGCTCGCCCTTGAAGAACCACTCGATGAAGGTGTCGGCGCCCTGGACCGGGCCGCACTCGAAGTCGATCAGCGGCCAGTGCACCGCGATCTTGGGCAGGCCCGGAAGCGCACTGGTGGCGATCTCCTCGATGCTGGGCTGGGTGGCGGCGGTCAGCGACACGGAGTCGCCGTCGCAGCTCAGGCCGGCGTTGATCCAGAGGATGTGGATCACGGGCTCGTCGGTGGCGGGGGTCGCCTCAGCGGTGTCGGTCATGGGAAGCCTCCTCGTGGAGGTGGTCGCGAAGCCGGGTGTCCTTCCCAGGCTCCGGGGAATCGGGGCCGGAGGCGCCGTCGAACGGGGCCAATCCGGTGACGGCGGTCACCGGCCGTGACCGCTGTCGCGGCGGGGCGGCGGGTGGCTCCTTCCGCACGAACGCCCGCCGCAGCGCGTGGTAGGGCGCATCGGGGTCGAAGAAGATCCGGTGCATCCGGGCCAACTCCTCGTGCCGGTACGCGGCCAGCGGCTTGGCCGCCTCCTGGGCCTCGCGCGCCGCCTTCTTCGCGGCGATCCGCGCTCCGGTGACCGCCCCCGAGGAGGCCAGCCGCACCGCCCGCGCCCGGACCTCGGCGGCGAAGTCCTGCGGCGCGCAACCCAGCAGCCGGTCCACCAGGCCGAGCCGCTGCCCGGCCGCCGCGCTGAGCGGCAGCGCCCGGTCGGTGAGCCGCTCGGCCGTGCCGGCGCCCACCCGGCGGGGCAGCAGGTAGGTCCAGTACTCCGAACCGTAGAGACCCATCAGCCGGTAGTGCGGGTTGAGCACCGCGCCTGCCCTGCACCACACCTCGTCGGCCGCCAGCGCGAGCATGACGCCACCGGCCGCCGCGTTGCCGCCCAGGGCGGAGACGACCAGCCGGTCGGTGGTGTTCAGGACCGCCTCCACCAGGTCGTCCATCGCCTGGAGGTTGGCCCAGGACTCCGCGGCCGGATCGGCGGCGGCCTCGATCACGTTGAGGTGGATCCCGTTGGAGAAGAAGTCCCGGTCGCCGCCCAGCACCAGGACCGAGGTGGGGCGCGAGCAGGCCTGCCGATAGGCGGCCAGCAGGCGGCGGCACTGGTCGGTGCTCATCGCGCCGCCGGGGAAGGAGAAGGAGAGGAACCCGGCCGCCCCCTGCTCCCGGTAGCGGATGTCGCTCCAGGCGGTGTCGGGGCCGTCGGGCAGCGCGGGGACCTCGGGCAGCTCGGGGATCTGTCCGGCCAGTGCGAGCGCGGCGGGCAGTTTGAACGGGCGCTCCTGCCCCGGGCGGCGCCGAGCCCGCAGTTGCGGGATCCAGACCGCTCCGTCGGTGGTGGCCCGACACACCGCGCCGGCCCGGGTGGCCAGCAACTCCCCCGGCGTACCTCGCAGTTCGTGCTCCTGATGGCCGCCGTGCAGATACCACTCCTGGCCGGCGAGGCGGTCCAGCACTCCGGGGTGGGAGTCGGCCGCGCGCAGCTTGCGCAGCACGGTGGCGGTGGAGTCGGCCTCCCACTGGATCAGCCGCAGCCGCTGCGCGAAGTACGGCCGGGGGCGGCCCTGTGGATCGGGCGTGCGCTGCGGCCGGGGGACGTACGACCCTGCGGCGCAGCGGTCGACCGCCAGCAGCAGCGCGGTCAGGGCGGCGTCGGAGACCTCGTTGCGGTAGAGGTCGCTCTTGCCGACGGACGGCACCGGGCAGGGTTCCGAGGCCCAGACGTCACCGCCGTCCATCTCGGCGTTGGCCTGAAGAACCGTCACACCCCAGTGGGTGGCGCCCTCCTCGATGGCCCAGTCCAGCGAGGAGGGCCCGCGGTCGCCGACCGGTCCGGGGTGCACGATCAGGCACGGGCAGCTGGACCACACGTCGGGCGGCAGCGCGGTCTTCAGCATCGGCGCCACGATCAGCCGAGGTCGGTGCAGCCGGACCGCCGCGCGCAGCGCGCCGTCGCGCTCCGCCGCTTCGCCGTTCAGCAGCGTGACGGACACCTGGTGGCCTCGGTCGCCCAACTCCGCGTACGCGCGCTGGCTGAGACTGTTGAAGGCCGAGGCGACGAGCAGGATGTGCATGACAGCCTCCCGGCCGCCCGCAGGGGCAGCGGGTCCGGCCACCGCCGATGCTCGCGCCCCTCACGGCGCCGCCCCGGTCTGACAGGCCGTCGGCTCACCCGATAGCGCGAGCCCATCTGGCGGTAGCCGCCGGCTGCTCAGGCGACGGTGACCACGATCTTGCCGCGGGTGTGGCCCTCGGCGTTGAGGCGCTGTGCGTCGGCGGCCCGGTGCAGCGGGAAGGTCGCGGCGACCTCGACCTGCAGGCGGCCGCCCTCGGCGAGTTCGGTGAGCGCGGCGAGGTCACTGGCATCGGGACGGACGAAGACGTAGCGGCCGCCGAGGGCGAGCACCGCACCGTCGGCGATGGAGGCGAGCCGGCCGGCGGGGCCGAGCAGCGCGGGCGAGATCTGCAGGGCGTCGCCGCCGACCAGGTCCAGCACCGCGTCCACGCCCTGCGGCGCCAGTGCCCGGACCCGGTCCGCGAGTCCCTCGCCGTAGCTGACCGGCTCGGCGCCGAGGCCGCGCAGATAGTCGTGGTTGTGCTGGCCGGCGGTGCCGATCACCCGGGCGCCGAGGGCGCTGGCGATCTGCACGGCGAGCGAGCCGACGCCACCGGCGGCGGCGTGCACCAGCACGGTCTCGCCGGGCTTGACGGCCAGCGCCCCGGTGAGCGCCTGATAGGCGGTCAGGCCGGCCAGCGGCAGGCCGGCGGCCTGCTCGAAGCTGAGGTTGCGAGGCTTGCGAGCCAGGGTGCGGACGGGCGCGGCCACGTACTCCGCGAAGGTCCCGCGACCCACCATGTCCTCGCGGACATAGCCGATCACCTCGTCACCGGGGGCGAACTCGCTGACGCCGACGCCCACCTGCTCGACCACGCCGGCCACGTCCCAGCCGGGGATGACGGGGAAGACGGCGTCCATGACGCTGTCGAGGTAGCCCGCCTGGATCTTCCAGTCGACCGGGTTGACGGAGGCGGCCTTGACCTTGACCAGCACCGCGTCGGCACCGAGCTTGGGCTCGGGGACGTCGCCGTACTGCAGGACGTCGGGACCGCCGTAGGTGGCGTAGGTGATGGCCTTCATGGTGGTACTCCAAAGCAGAAAGATTTGACTTGCTTGATTGTTCAGCACCTCAAGTACTTCCTCGAAGTTATGCCTACATGATTGAGGATGTCAAGCATTCACCTCCTGGACTGTAGGGATCGTCCAGCCCCGCGCCGCTCACCCGCCCGCCGATATGGAGATTCATCCAGTAGCAGGCAGTAACCGACCCAGCTCTAATTGCTCCAACACGACACAGGGCCCCGCGACCTCCCACAAGAAGGCGCGACCCGCCGTGGCACCACCTCAACGAAACCGGATGTCGGCACCCTCACTCGCGATGGGAACGCCCCCCGGATAACCGTCCACCCAATGCAACGCCCGACCGTCCGCTCGCGCGCTGCCCGGCCGCCCCACCGCACGGCACACGTCACGCCCACTTCACCCCCTGCTTCACGCTCAGTTCACGGTTCACTGCGCAGCCCCCGTCATGCCCTGTCAGGCACGCCTCGCCGTCGTGCCATGCACGGCTGCCCTGCTGCCCCCACGGAGGTTCCGATGCAATCGACCGAGACCGACACACCCGCCAGACCCGGCCCCACCCAGGTCCACCCCGTCGACGAGGTACTGCCGCCGCCGAGGCTGGCGATCCTCGGCCTGCAACACGTCTTCATCATGTACGCCGGCGCGGTCGCGGTCCCCTTCATCGTGGGCAGCGCGCTCAAGCTCGACCTGCGCACGATCGCCCTGCTGGTCAACGCGGACCTGCTGGTCGCCGGCATCGCGACGATCATCCAGGCGGTCGGCATCTCGAAGATCTTCGGCGTCCGCCTGCCGGTGGTCGCCGGTGCGACCTTCACCGTGGTGAGCCCGATGATCACCATCGCCGCCAAGCACGGGCTACCGACCGTCTACGGCGCGATGCTCTGTTCCGGCGTCTTCGGACTGCTCATCGCCAAGCCGTTCTCCAAGATGATCAAGTACTTCCCGCCACTGGTCTCCGGCACCGTGATCGCGATCATCGGCCTGTCGCTGATCGGCCCGGGAGCCGGGATGATCGCGGGGCACAACACCTCGGCCCCGGACTACGGCCAGGTCTCCCACATCGCCCTGGGCCTGGGCGTCATCGCGCTGATCGTCGTCTTCAGCAAGGTACTTCGCGGTTTCCTCGGCCAGATCGCGCCGCTGCTCGCGCTGGTCATCGGCACGCTGGCCTCGATCCCGATGCACCTGCTCAACCTCGACGGGGTCAAGTCGGCCGGCTGGTTCGGGATCTCCGCACCGTTCCACTTCGGCGCGCCGCGGTTCGACGCGGCGGCCATCATCTCCATGTGCATCGTCCTGCTGGTCACCTACACCGAGTCCACCGCCGACATGCTCGCGGTGGCCGAGATGACCGGCAAGGAGCTCACCGACGCGGACATCGCCCGGGGTCTGGCCACTGACGGTCTGTCGGCCGTGCTCGGCGGCTGCATGAACTCCTTCCCGGACACCGCGTACGCCGAGAACGTGGGTCTGGTGCAGATGACCGGGGTCCGCTCCCGCTGGGTGGTCGCCGTCGCCGGCTGCTTCCTGCTGGTCATGGGGCTGGTGCCGAAGGTCGGCGCGTTCGTCGCGGCCGTGCCGGAACCCGTGGTCGGTGGCGCCGCGCTGGTCATGTTCGCCATGGTGACCGCGGTGGGCGTCCAGACGCTGAAGAAGGTCGACTTCACCGGCAACCACAACTTCCTGGTCGTCGCCGTCTCCCTCGGCGTCGGCATGCTGCCGGCCGTGGCCACCGACCCCTTCGGCAACGAGGTCTTCTTCAAGAACTTCCCGGACTGGACCCAGACCATCTTCGGCAGCCCGATCACCCTCACCGTCATCCTGGCCTTCGGGCTCAACCTGCTCTTCAACCACCTCCACCTCGGGGCCCCGAAGCCGCCCGCCGGCGTGCCGCAGGAGCACGAGCAGGAACAGGAGCCGGAGCTGGAGCGGGAGACCGCGGCAGTCGCCGACCCGGACGACACCCAACCCTCGGTCGCCGCGGTCTGAGCCGGCGGCTCGCCGCGCCGGCCCGGGCACCCACCGCCGCCCGGCTCAGGCCGGGCTGCTGAGGGCCGCCAGGTCGGCGCGGGCCCGGGGCGCCTGCAGCGGGTTGAAGTACGGGTCCAGGCGCAGGGCTTCGGCCAGGTCGGCGCGGGCGGCGTCGTCCTGGCCCAGCGCGCGTTCGATCTCGCCGCGGTGGTAGGCGAAGAGGGCGCTGTGCCAACCGGTGTGCTGCGCCTGCCGGGCGAGTTCGAGCGCCTCGGGGTCGGCGCCCTGGCGGTGCAGCGCCCAGGCCAGCGCGTCGGCGACCAGGACGTTGTGCCGGCGGGACCATTCGGTGCGCAGCAGGCGGACCGCCTCACCCGGGTCGCCGTGGTCGGCCCGGTACTGGCCCATGGTCAGGTCGTCCACCACGCCGTTGGCCGCGGCCAACCGCTGTTCGGCGTCCAGCAGTCGGTACTGCTGGTCGGCCTGCTCGGCCTGGCCCAGGGCTTGCTGGAGTTCGCCCAGCTCCAGCAGGTACTGGGGCAGTGGCACCTTGGCGATGGCGGTCCGGTAGTCGGCCACCGCGGTCGTGGTGTCGCCGAGCGCCGCTTCGGCTCGGGCCTTGCCGGCCAGGGCCGGGGTGTAGTCGGCGTCCTCGGTCAGGGCCTGCCGGTAGCCGGTCAGGGCCTGCTCGGGACGACCGGCGTTGCGGTCGAGTTCGGCGAGCTGGTAGCGGCAGAAGGCCTTGTCCGCGGGGTCGAACGCGCCGGCCAGGGCCTGTTGGAGGGCCTGTCTGGCGTCCTCGGTGCGGCCGTGCTGCTCCAGGTCGTAGGCGGCGCGGGTGAAGGCGGCGGTGCCGGGCCGGCGGTCCAGCAGGCCCTGGACCGCTTCGGTGGCGCCGGTGTCGTCGCCGAGCTGGGTGCGGGCGTCGGCGAGCACGGCGTAGGCCTGCCAGTGCAGGGGTGCGACGGCGACGGCCTGCTCGGCGAACTCCCGGGCCTGGTCGAACTGGTGGCGCGCGTTGGCCAGCGCCCCCAGGCCGGTGAGCGCATCGATGTTGTCCTCCGGGACCAGGGTGAGCGAGCGGTGCAGCGCCTCGTCGGCCTTGGGGTAGTACGAGGGGTCGGCGGTCAGCCGGGCCTGTTCCACGTACTCGGCGCCGAGGCGCGCCCAGCCTGACGCATCGTCAGGAAACCTGCGCAGGTGCTGCTGGTCGGCGCCGATGGCCTGCGGCAGGGAGCGGTCGGCGAGTGGCCCGCCGGTGCGTGGCGCGTTCTCGGCGGCGGGCGGCGGGTGCGGGGTGGCCCGGTCCTGCCACCCGCCGACGACGGCCAGGGCGCCGCAGAGCAGCGTGGTGGTGAGTGCGAGGGGCAGTCGTCGCATGTGCTGGTCCTCGGGGACTCGGCCGGCGGGAACTCGGGCGGCGGGGCGAGTCTCACGAACCCGCCCCGCGCGAGCACTACTTGGGCTGGTTGACGGCCTTGGCGTACGGCAGCGCCAGGTACGGGAACGTGCCGCCGAACGGCTTGTCCGCGGTGTCGACCTTGTCACCGGCGGCCAGCGCGCCGATCAGGTGGCCGGGGGTGGCCCCCTCCAGCACCTGCAGCCCGATGTCCAGCACGTCGTCGGTCAGCCGGCGTCCGTTCGGGAAGCCCTGGAAGTCGCCGTTGAGCACCCCGAGCCGGTCGGGCTTGGCGGTGACCGGGGTCGACATGTTGAGCCGCAGTTCCTCCGCGGGCACGAACTGGTTGACGTCGATGTCCTGGTTCATCAGCTGCGAGTTGAGGTCCACCGCCAACGGGCCGTTGGCGGCCTTGGCGATCCCGGTCAGGAAGATCTCCTGCAGGTCGGTGCGCGGCGTCGCCGGGGCCGGGATGCCGTAGATGCTCTGCACCAGGTGCGGGACCTCGGGGTCGAGGACCTTGGCGACCAGCGCCGGCTGGTTGTGGTCCTCCGACGGCGGCAGCGCGTTGAACGCGTCCTTCAGGCCGGCCGGCACCACCACCTCGTTGACCAGCGGGTTGCCCAGCCGGGACACCTGGACGTACTTGCCGACCGGCTTCTGCTCGCCCGGGCTCAGCTTCATGGTCTGCTTCTCGGTGCTGCTCCACACCCCGATGACCGGGTTGCGCCCCGCGTCGCCCTTGAACGCCAGCTCGCTCTTGGGGACTTGGATGGACAGCGTGTTGACGTTGTACCCGGCCAGCGTGTTCTGGCCGACCTCGGAGAGGTTGCCGCCGTAGAGCAGGTCGAAGACCCGCAGGTCGAGGAAGAACGGGTCGGCGGCCTGGGTCGCCACGGTCTGCCCGCCGTCCGGGAGTTGTACGGTCGCCTGGTCGCGCAGCCGCCCGTAGTCCGGCATCGACGCCTTGCCGGTGTCCGAGGGGGCGGCGGTGCCGTGCTCGACCAGAGTCCTGGGCTCGCAGCCGGGGCGCAGCTCCTGCAGCGTGTAGAACTGGCGGAAGAGCAGGGTGGGGTCGGTCAGGTTGTTCACCACGCCGTTGTTGTAGAGGAAGGTGTTGGTGCCGCGCTGGTCCTCGGTGTGGAAGGTCCAGCGGTAGGTGAGGTCGGGGTGGCCGGTGCCCTGCGAGTCGATGTTGATGTCGTAGTGCGCGCCGTCGGCCCACGGGAAGAAGTTGGGTCCGCCGTTCGGCTCCTGGAACGGCAGCCAGTTGGCGACCAGGGTGACGGTGTCCTGCTTGTCGGGGCTGGTGAACGCGTAGACGTCGGTGTTGTCGACCTGCGGGTCGGCGGCGATCAGCGGCGCCTCGCGGTGGCTCGACGCGGTGCTGACCCCGGCCCCCGTGCCCAGCAGGGCGGTGCTCGCCAGGGCCAGGCTCATGGTGGTCAGGATCGCCGCGGTGCGGGCGGTGGAGCGCGAACAGGCAGATCGGCGTGGGACGTTCATACGGGTGGGTGCTCGCTTCCGTGACGGGTGGCAGCCTCGTGGCCCGGTGGGCGGCGAGGGTCGGATCCGGCTGGACAGCCTGAAACCGACTGTGGATCGGATCCGGTCGCGAGTTCGCGAACGCGCGCGCTACCGGCCCGCCCTGTCACCCGGCTGGTTGAGCGGCTCCGCCCGGACAGACCAATCCAGGCCGGCGATCGAGCCCGGGGACGAGCCCGGACTGCGCCGTTCGGGTGAGCCGAGGGCCCGCACCAGTGTCGTTCGCCCTGGTCCGCGCGTTGGGTCGGGATGGTGGCACCGCCGGTGCCGGTGGACGGCGCCGCGCACCCACCCGTGCGCTGCCCTCGCAACTCCGCGGCAGCTTCGCCCGCCCGCCGGAGGCCGTGCGTGACCCGTTCCCGTTCCCGTACCCGTTCCCTGGCCCGCGCCGCAGTCCTGCTGGCCGGCACCGTCTGGCTGGCCGGCCCGGTGTTCGCCCCGCCCGCCGCCGCGCACCCGCTCGGGAACTTCTCCGTCAACCACTACACCGGCCTCACCGTGCACCCCGACCGGCTCGAGGCCCTGGCCGTCACCGACACCGCCGAGATCCCCACCGCACAGCAGAAGTCCGAGGTGGACCGGGACGGCAACGGTGTGGCCGACGAGGGCGAGCGCGCCGCCTGGGCGGCGCGGGAGTGCCGGCAGAGCGCCGAGCGGCTCACCGTCACCGCGGACGCCCGACCGCTCTCCTGGACGGTCACGGCCGCGCGGTTCCAGTACGCGCCGGGCTCGGCCGGCCTGGAGACCAGTCGGCTGGAGTGCGAACTCCAGGCGCCGCTGGACCTCGGCACCGCCGGTGCGCAGCTGCGGGTGGCCACCGGGAGCGACCCGAGCCGAGTCGGCTGGAACGAGATCACGGCGCGCGGGGAGGGCGTGCGGCTCGAACACAGCGATGTCCCCGAGGTGTCCAACTCCCAGCAGCTGCGCGACTATCCGCGGGACCTGCTGACCGATCCGAGCGGGGTGGTACAGGCCGCGTTCACCGCGGTACCGGGCAGTGCGGGCAGCGGCGGCGGACCGGCCGTGGCCGGGCTCGCCGCCGGCTCGCGGGGCAGCGGACCGACGGCCTGGCTCGCGCGGCTGGACGCCAAGCTCGCCGGGCTGGGCGCCACCCGGCGGCTGACCCTGCCGGTCGGGCTGCTCGCCGTACTGCTCTCGGTCGTGCTCGGCGCCGGCCACGCGCTGCTGCCCGGGCACGGGAAGACCATCATGGCGGCCTACCTCGCCGGGCGGCGCGGCAGTACGCGTGACGCGCTGACCGTCGGGGCGACCGTCACCGTCACGCACACCGCGGGCGTGCTGGTCCTCGGGCTCTGCCTGACCGCGTTCTCCTCGCTGGCCGGCGATCTGGTCCTCGGCTGGCTCGGAGTGACCTCCGGGGTGCTGGTCACGCTGGTCGGCGCGGGGCTGCTGCTCGACGCCGCCCGGCGCGCCCGAGGCGGCACGCACGCGCACCCGCACGCGAACGGACACTCGCATGGGCACCCGCACGACCACCCGCACGAACACGAGCACCCGCACCCGCACCCGCACCCGCACCCGCACCCGCACGCTGTCAGCACGACCGCCCAGCGCACCGACTCCCCCGTTCCCGTACTGACCGCTGCCCGCCCGGCCCAGACCGAACAGCACAGCCACCCGCACCCGCACCCCGCCCCGCACCCCCATCCGCACGGCGAACACACCCACCGCCACGGCCTGTTCGGCCACCACCACGCCCCGCACGACCGCCCGCTCGGCAAGCGCGGCCTGATCGGGCTGGGCATCGCCGGCGGCCTGGTGCCGAGCCCCTCCGCACTGGTGGTCCTGCTGGGCGCCGTGGCCCTCGGGCGAACGCTGTTCGGCGCGGGTCTGGTGCTCGCCTACGGCCTCGGCATGGCCGGCACCCTCACCGCGGCCGGGCTGCTCTTCGTCCGCCTCGGCGCCTCGCTCGCGGGCGCCGCCGACCGACCGTTCCTGCGCGCGGTCAACCGCATCACCCCGTACACGGCGCTGCTGACCGCCCTGCTGATCGTCACCGTGGGCATCGGGCTGGTCGTCCGCAGCCTGCCGGCCACGCTGTGAAGCCGCCGGTCCTCAGCGACACCGGTCCCCACCTCCACCGTCCCCCGAGCCACTGCCCCAGCAGGAGGTTCCGCTCGTGCCAGTCCCCCGCCGCCGTCACCGCGCGCTCCCCACGCTCGCTCTCGCGCTGGGCGCCTTCAGCACCGCCTGCGGCGCCGCGAGCGACGGCCGCTTCGACGCCCAGCCGGCCACCCCATCACCGACCTGTCTGCAGCACCAGCAGCCGGGCACCCGCTACACCGGCGGGCAGCAGGCCGACCCGACGTGAGTTCTGCAGCTGATGCGCTTCTACACGGCCAACGGCACCAAGGCCTACTGCGACGGCCGGCCGGCCACGGCGACGGACCAGCAGTGGACGCAGCTCTACCGCACCCTCGGCGGCGACCCCGTGCACGTCCGCACGGGCAGCTGAACCTCCTTCGGGCGCCGCCGAGCTGGGCAGGTCGCCCCTGGCGACCAGTCGCCGCGCCCAGCGTCACGCCGCCCACCGCCCGCCGCCCGCCGCGGCGCAGCCGACGAGTGCGCAGACCGGCACCTGGCCGTGCGGCGGCCCCGCGCAGTTCTTCGCACGACTTCGGCCAGGACGACAGCGGCGAGCTGCCCGACTGCACGATCCACCACGTCGAGATCGACCAGCGACCCCGAGACCGACCGACCGGCCGAGCCCCGCTCGGGCTGCCCGGCAGGCCGGTCCGGAGAGAGGATGGAGTCCATCAAGGCTAGGAGGGCTCGGTATGAGCGCATCCGATGCGTCCGGGCCCCGACTGGGCCCGGCGGGGGTCCCGTCCGAGCCCGGTGGCCTGCTGGACATGCTGGGCCTGGCCGCGGCGGTGCTGGATGCGGACGGGCGGATCGTGCTCTGGAGCCCGCAGGCCGAGCGGCTCTTCGGCTGGACCGCCGAGGAGGCCCTCGGCCGGTTCGCGGCCACCCTGCTGGTCGCCGAGGAGCACTTCGAGCTGATTCTCGAGCTGTTCGCCGAGGTGATGACCGGCAGCGGGGCCTGGGCCGGGGTGTTCCCGGTCCTGCACAAGGACGGCAGCACCCGCCCGGTGGAGTTCCGCAACATGCGGCTGCAGGACGAGCACGGCGGCCGCTACGCGCTCGGGATCGCCATCGACCGGGACACCCTGCGCGGTGTGGAGCGGGACCTCGCGCTCTCGATGGGGCTGGTCTCCCAGTCCCCGATCGGGCTGGCGGTGCTGGACACCGACCTGCGGTACGTCCTGGTCAACCCGGCGCTCGAGCGGATCAACGGCCTGCCGGCCGAGCGGCACCTGGGCCACACGGTCCGGGAGGCCCTGCCGTTCCTGGACGTCGAGGCGATCGAGTCGGCGATGCGCCATGTGCTGGCCTCCGGCACGGCGCTGGTGGACCAGTTCACCGTCGGCCGCACCGGTGCCGACCCGAATACCGAGCACGCCTGGCGGGCCTCGTACTACCGGTTGGCGGACCACGCCGACCGGGTGATCGGGCTCGCGACCTCCGTGGTGGACGTCACCGAGCAGCACCGCACGGCCGCCGAGGCGGCGGCGGCCCGGCGCCGGCTGGCCCTGATAGCCCGCGCCTCGGTGCGCATCGGCACCACCCTCGACCTGGACCGGACGGCCCGCGAGCTGGCCGAGTTCGTCGTGCCCGACCTGGCCGACATCGCCGCGGTGGACGTCCTCGACTCGGTGCTGAACGGACGCCAGGGCGTGGCGGGGCCCGCCTCGGGGACGGCCACCTTCCGGGCCCTCGCGGTGGCCGCGGCCTACCCGTCGGACGCCGTCGGGGCCGCCGACCCACCTGGTGAGATCGCCAAGTACGCCGCCGACCGCCTGGTCACCCGCTGTGTGACCACCGGCCGCCCCGTGCTGGTGGAGCGGGTCGAGGCCCGGGACCTGCCGCGGATCGCCCGCGACGAGACGGCCACCGTGCTGCTGGCCCAGGCCGGCCTGCACTCCTACCTGGCCGTGCCGCTGATCGCCCGCGGCGAGGTGCTCGGCGCCCTGGACCTCAAGCGCACCCACAACCCGCTGCCGTTCACTGAGGACGATGTGGTGCTGGCCGGCGAACTGGCCGCCCGGGCCGCCGTCTGCATCGACAACGCCCGCTGGTACCAGAGCCAACGCCACGCCGCGCTGACCCTGCAGCGCCACCTGCTGCCGCACCAGCCGCCGCAGCCCATGGGTCTGGAGGTCGCCTTCCGCTACCAGCCGGCGGCCGCGGCCGGCGAGGTCGGCGGCGACTGGTTCGACGTCATCCCGGTGGCGGGCGACCGGACCGCGCTGGTCGTCGGCGACGTCATGGGCAGCGGCATCAACGCTGCCGCCACCATGGGCCAACTGCGCACCGCCACCCGCACCCTGGCCGACCTGGACCTCGACCCGGCCCAGGTGCTGCAGCACCTGGACCACACCACGCACGGCCTCGAGGAGACCATCGCGACCTGCGTCTACGCCGTCTTCGACCCGCACCACGCGCAGTGCCGGATCGCCCTGGCGGGCCATCTGCCGCCCGCCCTGGTCCGCTGCGGCCGGGCCCCCGCGCTGCTGGAGCTGCCCACCGGCGCGCCGCTGGGCGTCGGCGGCGTCCCGTTCGAGGCGGTCTGCCTCGACCTGGCGCCCGGCGACCGGCTGGTGCTGTACACCGACGGGCTGGTCGAAACCCGCGACCAGTCGATCGACGTCCGCATGCAGGCCCTGCTCACGCTGCTCGCCGACCCCCGGCTCCCGCTCGAAGCCACCTGCGACCAGCTGCTGACCGCCCTGCGCCAACGCGACGGCCACGACGACGTGGCACTGCTGATCGCTCAGGTCGGACTCGTCACCGGTGCGGGACCGGACTAGCGTGACTGTCGGAGCCCGAGACGAGGTGGGCGGTGGGCGTGGCAACCAAACCCGAGCGCGACGGCGACGCGCAGCGTGGCGACGGCCTGCCGGACGGCCTTCCCTTTGTCGGCCGCCGGTCCGAGCTGGAGCTGCTGCAGCACGCCCTGCGGGAGCCGCCGGCGGTCGTGATGATCGAGGGCGAGGCGGGGATCGGCAAGTCCCGGTTGGCCCGGCAGGCCGTCGGGGCGCTGTCCGAAGCCGGCGGACGGGTCCTCACGGGCTTCTGCCACCCGCTGCGTGAGCCGTTCCCGTTCGGGCCGGTCAGTGACGCGCTGCGGGAGACCGGGCGCTGGCTGCCGCCGGTCGACCAGATCCCGCCGACGGCGGGCGCGCTGGCCTCGCTGCTGCCGGACCTGGCGCACCGGCTGCCGCCACCGCCCGCTCGCCCGTCGGACGCCCGCGCCGAGAAGTACCAGCTGGTGCAGGCGGTGCGGACGCTGCTCGAGGTGGTCGGCCCGGCCGTGCTGCTGGTCGAGGACCTGCACTGGGCCGACGACGCCACCCGCGAGCTGCTCCTGCTGCTGGCCCGGGACCTGCCGAAGGGGCTGAGCCTGGTGCTGACCTACCGGGCCGAGGACCTGCCGCCCCACACGCCCGTGCTGGGCTCCACCTACCGCCGCCCGGCCACCACCTCGGGTGCCGAGATCCACCTGACGCCGCTCGCCGAGTCCGACATCCAGCAGCTGGCCGAGGCGGCCCTCGGCCGGCAGGCCACCGCGGCGCTGGGCCAGATGCTGTTCGAACGCAGCGCGGGCCTGCCGCTGGTGGTCGAGGAGGACCTGCTGACCCTGAGCGAGCAGAGCCGGCGGAGCAGTCTCGGTGCGGTCCGCGACTTCGCCGCCGAACTGCAGCACGCCGAGGTGCCCAGGGCCCTGCGCGAGGCGGTGACCGAACGCCTGGCGGTGCTCTCACCGGCCGGTACGGCGATCGCCGAGGCGGCCGCGGTGCTGGCGGTCCCCGCCGCTGAGCCGCTGCTCGTCCAGGTCGCCGGGCTCGACCCGGAGCAGGGGTCGGCGGGGCTGATCGAGGCCCTGCACGCCGCCGTGCTCCACGAGGACGCGCCCGGCCCGTCCGGCTTCCGTTACGCCTTCCGGCACGCCCAGGCCCAGCAGGTCGCCTACCAGCACGTACCGGCCCCCCGGCGCAGTCAGCTGCACCGGCGGGCGATGGAGGTGCTGGAGGGCCAGTCGCCGGCGCCCCTGGTGCAGATCGCCCACCACGCCCTCGCGCTGGGCGACGAGACCGCCTGGCTGCACCGCGCCGAGGCCGCCGCAGACCAGGCCATCGCGCTCGGCGACACCGGCACGGCCGCCGCGCTACTGCACCAGATCCTGGCCCGGCCGCAGCTGACGGGCGACCTGCGGGCCCGGGCCGCCTTGGCGCTGGCCCGGATCGCCGCCAACCGGGTCGACTACACCAGCAGCGCCGCCGTGCTCCGCCGGATCCTCTCCGACCCTCAGCTGCCGGCCACCACCCGCGGCGAGATCCGCCTCACGCTCGGCCTGCTGATGGTCAATCACGCCGGGGACCAGTCCGGCCACCGGGAGCTCGAGCAGGCCATCGAGGAGCTGGCCGGTCGATCCGAGCGGGCCGCCCGGGCCATGGTCGCGATGGCCATGTACGAGCAGGACGGGGCCGGTGCGCAGAGCGAGGCCTGGCTCGACCGGGCCGACCGGGCCATCCGGGACAGCCCGGACGAGGGGGTGCGGGCCGCCGTCGGCGCCACCCGGCTGACCCTGCTCGCCCGGGACGGGAACCCGGCCGTGTGGGCGCTGCTGGACCGGCTGCCGCGTCAGGCGGACGATCCCGAAGTCCTGCGCCAGACCGCCCGCGCGCTGTACAACGTCGGCGAGCTCGCCATCGAACTGGGCCACGACCGGCGCGCCGCCGCACTGTTGCGGGAGAGCCGGGAACTCGCCCAGCACGCCGCCACCGCGCACATCGAGTGCTTCAGCCGGATCGCCCTGCTACGGCTCGACTACCTGGCCGGGCACTGGGCCGACCTGGAGGAACGGTTCGCCGCGCTCGGCGCCGAGTTCGCCGACATCGCGATGGCGAGCATGGAGCAGACGCTGGTCCTGGCCCGGCTCGTCGCCGCGCGCGGCCAGCACGCCCAAGCCCTGCAGCAGCTCGAGGTCGCGGCCGAGCAGGGCCGCAAGGAGTCGCATGTGACCAACTTCCTGCGGGCCGCCGCCCTGATCACCGCGATCCGGCTCGCCGACGGCTCGCCGGCCGGTGCCTGGGAGACCGCCGCCCCCGCCATGGCCGAACTCCGCATGGCCGCCGCCTGGGCCAGGGCCACCGGGCTGGTCCCGGCCGCCGTCGAGGCCGCGTTGGCCTGCGGCGAGCGGGCCGACGCCGTCCAGCTCGCCGAGGACGCCGAGCGCGGGCTGCGGGACCTGGACGCACCCGCGGCAGCCGCGGAACTGCGGCTGGCCCGCGGCCTCCTGCTGCTGGACGCGGACCCGGCGGCGGCCGCCGAGCAGTTCCACGACGCGCAGCTGCGATGGCAGTCGATCGGCCGCCCCTACTACTGTGCCCAGGCCACCGAACACCGTGGCCGGGCGCTGCTCGGCATCCGTCCGCACGACGCCGCCGCGCAGCTCAGCGAGGCGGCGGCCGGGTACGACCGGCTCGGCGCCACCTCCGACGCCGCCCGCTGCCGGCACACGCTGCGCGAGTTCGGCCTGGCCCGGCCCTCGCCACGCGGCCGGCGCGGCTACGGCGACCAGCTCTCGCCGCGCGAACTCGACGTGGCCCGGTTGCTCGCCCAGGGCGCCAGCAACCAGGACATCGCCCGCGCGCTCTTCCTCTCCCCCCGCACCGTGGAACACCACGTCGCCCGCACCCTGAAGAAGCTCGGCGTCCCCCGCGAGGGCGTCCGCGAGGTACTGGTCCGGGTGGCGCCCGACTAGATGACCTATTCCAAGGGGTGATGTGCGGCGATGGGTGAGGGCGCCGTGATCATGGTGTGGGCCGAGCAACCCGGGGATCCCGGCGGTGCTTCTCTACGTCGAGATCGAGTAGGTGGATGCCGACCAGCAGCCCAGTGCTGACGTGGAAGGCGGGCGTGGAGCCGGGTGGCTGTTACACCCCGGTTCGGTATGCCTCCAGGTGGTCGGCCAGCGCTGTGGGGTGGCCGAGCATAGGGCAGTGGTCGCCCGGCAGTTCGTCGGGTGTAATGCCCAGGCGCTCCCGCACGATCCGGCGCATGTACTCGGCGGGGAAGAAGTGGTCGTCCCGGGACAGCAGGAACTTCGTGGGCACATCCGGCCACGCGGCCAGTGGCCATGGCTTCATGAACGGGGCGGCCGACTGCGTGCGCGTGTGCTTCTGAGCCTCGGCGGCGAGTTCTGGCGGGGTGTCGTGGTGGAACAGAGCGGTGTCGTCGTCGGGGTCCCTGCCGTCGCGTTCGTCTTGTTCGCGCCTGGCCTGCTCGTAGCCAGTGTTGGCCCACCACTGGCCCGGACTCTCGCCCGGTGCCGGGATCTGTGCCTGCAGCATCACCAGCAGGTCCACCGGCACGCGATCGCACACCAGCGGGGCGGTGAACCCGCCGAAGGAATGGGCCACCAGGATCAGGTCGGCGCGATCACCGATGGCGTCGACCACGGTGTCGGCGTACTCGGCCAGCCCAGCCGAGTCGTCGTCGCACGGCAGGTCCACCGCCACCACGTCATGGCCCCGCCCACGCAGCTCGGCCTCCAGCAGATGCCAGTACCACGGGCCGGACGCGGCACCGGGAATCAACACGTACGTAGCCATCGTCAGTGACCCCCTCGGTAGCAGACGCGGTGCCTCAACGCCGTCGCTCGGCCCGTCGAGGCACGGCGAGCGAATGCCCCACCGCTGGGCTGGAGTTGTCCACGCACTCGGGAGGACTTGGTCCACGCGGTGAGGAGGCGAGGGCATCCATGATCATTGTGTGACGAACAATCTGGACACCCTCGCGACCGCACTCTATGTGAAGACCGACGACTTGCTGAAGGAATCGCCGCAGTTCGCTCCGTGGCGGCCAGCCGTGGGCATCGCGCCGCAGCTCGGCGACGCCGAGCTGGTGACGCTGGCGATGATGCAGGCGATGCTCGGCTTCACCTCCGAAGCCCGCTGGCTGCGGCACGCCCACGCCCGCCTGCGGCACCTGTTCCCCTACCTGCCCCAGCAACCCGGCTACAACAAGCGGCTGCGCAAGGCCGCCGAATTGATCCGCTACGTCACCCGAACGCTGGCCCGCGATACCACGCTGTGGACCGACGACGTGTGGGTCGTGGACTCCACTCCGGTCGAGTGCGGACGCTCCCGTGAGACCGTCAAGCGCTCCGACCTGGCCGGATGGGCCCAGTACGGGTACTGCGCCAGCCACTCGCGCTACTTCTGGGGGCTGCGGCTGCACCTGGTCTGCACCCTGCACGGCCTGCCGGTCGCCTTCGCACTGACTGGGGCCAAGGCTGACGAACGCGAGACGCTGCTCGACCTGCTCGCTATCGAGCCGCAGCTCACCGCCGAGCGCCCGGGCCAGACGCTGATCGGCGACAAGAACTACTTCGGCCGGGAGTTCGAGCAGCAGCTGGCCGAGCTTGACATCCGTCTGCTGCGGCCGGCCCGCAAGGGCGAGGCCGAGCGGGCCGGATTGCAACTGTTCAAGCCGCTGCGGCAGGTCATCGAGTCGGTCAACGAAACCTTCAAGGGCCAGCTCGACCTCGAACGGCACCGCGGTCGCACGCCCGGCGGCGTGGCCGTCCGCGTCCTGCAGCGCATCCTCGCGCTCACCGCCGCCATCTGGCACAACAACCGCACCGGCCAGCCGATCATGCGGGCGTTGACACCCTACGACCACTAAACCTCTTGGAATCGACCATCTAGGGCCTGTCGTCCAGCCCTAGTGTCCTGTGGCGGGTGAGCCGATCTTTCGGCGCTCGGCGGGCAGTTCCAGCACCCGGCAGCGCTGGGCCGTGATCCGGCGCACCACGTCGCGGGCGACCACGTCGTGCAGTGAGAAGACGAACGCGCCCGGTACCAGCACCACCTGGTAGGTCTTGGAGGCCACCAGCCGCAGCAGCTGTTCGCGCTGCGGCAGCGGCGCGCCGGACGGGAAGCCGTTGTCCAGGTACACGTCCGGCTCCGGCAGTCCCAGTTGCCTGGCGAAGTGCGTCAGCGCCCGGCAGTGCACCGACATCTGCCAGGTGTCGTGTGGGTAGCAGCGCAGGTACGCCGCGGTTCTGAGCCGACTGCCTGAGGGAATCGGGAGGTCCACGCTCCGCCTCCTGCTCGTCCGGTACTACAGCCAGTCAACGCGGAGCCGGTCGAGGTATCAACGCGTAGTCGCCCCTAATCCAGTCGCCGAACGTTAGGTGGCGCGCCGGGCGGGAGCAGGCCGGTCCACGCGGCCCACGCATCCAGTAGTGGCGGGACCACGGTCCGCCGCCGGGCGCAGCCGCTGCGCTCGACTGCGTGGCGCACCTCGGTCGGCGAGGCCTGGGGGAACTGGGAGAGGAGCAGCGCGACGGTCCCGACCACGAACGGGACGGCCGCGCTGGTGCCGGTGAGCCGCAGCGGACGGTCGCCGGGGCCCAGGCTCACGATCGCCTCCCCCGGGGCCCCGATGCCACGGCCGCCGATCGATCCGCCCAGGTTCGACAGGTTCATCGGCCGTCCCCGCGCATCGTAGGCGACCACCGGGATGGTCCACGGGTGCCGGGTCAGCACGGAGCCGGCCAGGCGGCCCTGGTTTCCCGCCGCGACCACGGTGATCACGCCCCGGTTCGCCGCATGGTCCAGCGCCGCCGTCAGCTCGCGGTGCCCGCCGTTCGACGGTCGCTCGGGTGCGACGCTCAGGTTCAGCACCCGGGCTCCCGCGTCCACGGTCTCCACGATGGCGGCCGCCAGGTCCTCGAGCCGGGCGGCGGCCCCGCCGGGTTGGCGGGGGCGGCCCGGGTGGTTCGGGTAGCCGGCGTGGCCGGGGTGGTCCGGTTCGAAGATCGGGCGGATCAGCAGGGTGCAGTCCGGGCAGATGCCGGGGGCCGCCGAGGACCGTTCGGCACTCAACACCCCGGCGACGAAGGTGCCGTGCAGGCACCGGGAGTTCGGCGCCGCCCGGTCGCACCCGCCTGCGCACGAAACGGCTTCGCCGGACAGCAGCCGGATCCGCCGGCCGTCGAAGGCGGGTTGGTCGGCCGCCACGAACCCGTCGACCAGCCCGACGGCCACCTCCGGCCGGCCTGCGGTCCGCGCCATCAGGGGCGCCAGCCGGACCAGGTCTACGGGCTTCACGCCGCCGCTTTCACTGCGCCGCCATCACGCGCCGCCCGACTCCGCAGCGCAGTCGGTCACGCAGCCCGCGATACAGGTCCGGCAGTGGGGCTCGTCCGCATGAGTGACGCAGTAGCTACCGCACGAGTTCTTGCACTCGGGGGCGCACCACCAGGGAATGTCGCCGCCGCCGTTCCGGTTGGATCGCCGGCCCTGCGGCCGGACGACCGCTCGGCCCGGCGCCACACCGTGCCGGCCGGCCCGGTACTGTCCGCAGCTGCGGTAGACCGCCGCGTCGGCGGTGAATCCGGGAATCCTCATCTCCATGCACCTCTTCTGACGAATCGTCAGCGGTCGTAGTAGGGAGACAACTTGGTCACCAGGAATGGGAACTCCTCGGTGACGTCCACCCGTACGAAGTGCTTCTCGGTGACATCGGTGTGGCGGTCCGTGAAGGAGAACAGGACACCGTCCGTCGCGGGAGTGTCCTGGTTTTCGCCCATGGTCGGCTCACCTGCTCCTCGGCCGTCAATTCCAGGCTGCTCCGGTTCGACCGGGCGTGCACCTCGTGCCCCGGGCCGGGCCGTCGGTCTGCGGGCAGCCTGGACAACGAGGGCCACGAGACGGGAGGTTCACCATGGGCATCCCTGGATTCCAAGCCGAGGCAGCCGTCTACCGCAGCACCGGCGCATACGCGACCGTCGCCCCCGCCCAGGCCGGCGGCACCGCCGGGCGGATCGCGCCGATGCTCTCGGATCTGCAAATCATGTGCGACCGGGACTACGACGGCTGCGAGGAGGAATGCGCCGTCCTCCTGGACAACTACGACGCGTGGAAGCCGTGTGGTGACGGCTGCCTGCAGAACTGGCGGATCTGCATGAACCCGGACCCGGACCCCGGCACCGACACAACGCGCTACTAGGACCTGTCCGGCCCTAGTTAGTAGAAGTGCCGAAGCTCGGGCCAGAGCGTGGACCACGGCGCGCTGGTCCCGGTGCAGAGCACCACGGCCGCGTGCTGTTCCTGGTTGGGTACGCCGTGGCCGTTGTCGACCTGGGCGACGGTCCGGCAACCGGTGAAGTACCGTTCCACGGCTGGGTACTTGGCCGGGTGCACCAGGAGCACCGGACCGTCGGCGGTGTCCGGGGGCCGGGCCCAGTCGGCGATGCTCATGTGTCCGGAGTACGGGGCCGGCAGGCCGTACCGGGGGCCGTAGTGGGCCAGGGCGCCGGCCTCGCCGTAGTTGGCGGCGAAGATCACCGCGTGCGACCGGCGGTCGGGCGGGACGGCGGACCAGCCTTCGCCGGTGGCTGCGGCGAGCTCGGGCCAGCCGACCTGCTCGCCCTGCTCCGGGTAGATCCAGTTCACCGCCGGAATCAGGCGCGGCGGCAGCACCGGCAGGGTGATCACGATGTTCACGGCGGCACCGAATGCCAGCCAGGCCAGCAGACTCGTCCGCCGCCGACCGGGGCGGGCGAGCCGCTCGGCCACCGGCTCGCAGCCGGCCGCCGTCAGCACCAGCAGCAGTGGGAGCGCGTAGTACGGCTTGCCGCCGGTGGCCAGCACCACGACGCAGACCAGCGGGTAGGCGAGCGCGAAGGCCTTGGCCCACCGCAGTGCGGGGTCGCGCAGCAGCCGACGGAATCCGCCAACCCAGATCGGTACCAGCACGGGTGACAGGTACAGGAACTGCATCGGCACGAACATCAGCCGGTTGTCGCCACCGTCCTTGTCGCTGATCCCGCCGGCCACCGTCAACTCGGGCCAGCCGTGCGCGGCCTGCCACCACAGGTTGGGCAGCACGATCACCGCCGCGACCGCCAGTCCCAGCACCGGCCACCAGCCGCGCAGCACCCGACGGGGACCGACGACCAGCACGGCGGGGACCAGGACGGCGGCGAGCAGCAGCACCAGGTCCTTGTTCAGCAGGGCGATCCCGGTCGCCGCGCCGACGGCCGGCCACCAGCACGCGTCCCCGGTCCGCAGCAGGCGCAGGGTGAGCAGACAGACCGTCAGCCAGGCGAACACGTCGAAGGTGGTGGTCAGCAGCAGATGGCCGACCGCCAGCACGAAGGCCGAGCAGGCCGCCGAGCCGGCCGCGAGCAGCTGGCCGCGTCGTCCGGCGCCCAACTCCCGGGCCAGCAGCGCCACCAGCGCGATGGACGCGGCGCTCAGCAGGGCCGGCACCACCCGCAGCCCGGTCGGGCTGTCGCCGAAGAGCGCCACCGAGGCCCGCGCGAGCAGCGGCGTGAGCGGCGGCTGGTCGGCGTATCCCCAGGCGGGGTGCTGACCGGCCATCAGGAAGTAGAGCTCGTCGCGGTGGAACCCGTAGCGTCCCGAGAGCAGCAGCAGCAGCGCGGCCACTGCGGCGGCCAGGGCCGCGACCGGCCCCTTCGCGAATGGTTGTACGGCCATGGCCGGGCTACCCGGTCCATCCCCCCGAATGTCCACGGCGCGAGTCTGGCAGCTGCCCCGCCTGGTGGGAAGTGGCGCGCCTCGAGCGGACGCCCGAGATCGAACGGCGTGTTGGCGTCGCAGCGGCGGCGAGCTGTGATCGGCTTGGGAGAAGCCCCGAGCAATGGAACACCTCGGATCAGGAGAGCACCACGTCCATGCCTACGGACACCGCCCCCGGGCCGCTGCGCGTGCTCGTCTTCGGCGCCTCCCTGCGGGGCGACTCGACCAATGCCCGACTCGCGGCGCTGGTTGCGCAGCTGGTCGCCGACGCGGGTGCCACCGCCGACCTCACGAGCCTGGGCGACTTCGAGATGCCGCTCTACAACGGCGACGTCGACGCCGCGCAGGGACCGCCCAAGGGGGCGCTGGACCTGCGGGACCGGATCGAGCGGTGCGACGGGTTCGTGATCGCCTCGCCCGAGTACAACGCGTCGGTGCCCGGGGTCCTGAAGAACGCGATCGACTGGGTCTCCCGGGTGCAGCCGCAGCCGCTGAAGGACAAGAACGCGATGCTGGTCTCCGCATCGCCCTCGCTGAGCGGCGGCAACCGCGGGCTGTGGGCGCTGCGGGTACCGCTGGAGCACCTCGGCACCCGGGTCTATCCCGACATGTTCAGCCTGGCCAACGCGTACCAGGGCTTCGCCGACGGCGGTCGGCTCGCCGACCCCCGTCTCCAGCAGCGCCTGTCGGACACCGTCGGCTCCTTCCTGAGCCTGGTCGAGTCCAGCGTGCGCTACGCCTCCCTGCAGCGCCGCTGGTACGAGTTCCTCGCCGACTGCACCGACGCGCCGATCACCCAGCGGGCCCAGGACTGATCACCGAGGACTGATCACCGGGCCCAGGACCGGTCAGCGAGCCGAGGGCCGATCCGGGAGGAAGGAGCACGCGATGGAGTTGTTCCCGCCGATGCCGCTCGCCGAGTGGCAGGACACCAAGGAGACGCTGCACCGCTTCGCGCAGATCGTCGGCAAGATCCGGCTCGCGGCGAGTGCCCGGCGCAACCACTGGTGGAACGTCCCGTTCCACCTGACCGGACGCGGGATGACCATGCGTCCGACGGGCCGGCTCGACGGCGGTCCGATCTTCACCATCGACTTCGACTTCGTCGAGCACCGAGGGATCGTCGCGACGGTGGACGGCCGGACGGTCTCCTTCCCGCTGATCGGCCAGTCGGTGGCGTCGTTCCACCGCGAGCTGCGGGAAGCGCTGGCGGCGCTGGGCGTGCGGGTCGAGATCGCCATCCCCAGGCCGTACGACCTGCCCGACTCCGCCCGGCCGTTCGCGCAGGACGTCGAACACGCGGCCTACGATCCGGTCTGGGCGAACCGCTACTGGCAGGTCCTCAGTCAGGTGGCACTGCTGCTGGAGGAGTTCGCGACCGGCTTCTCCGGGAAGGCCAGTCCGGTGCACCACTTCTGGCACTCCTTCGACATCGCGCACACCAGGTTCTCCGGGCGGTCGGCCGCGCAGTCCTCCAAGGTCGATCCGGTGACCCGGGAGGCGTACTCGCGAGAGCTGATCAGCTTCGGGTTCTGGTTCGGGGACGCCACCCTCGGCGAGCCGGCCTTCTACGCCTACGCGGCTCCCGAACCCCCGGGACTGGCCGCGGAGCCGCTGACGCCCGCCTCCGCGCAGTGGGTGCCGCGCAACGTGAGCCACTTGGCGGTGCTGCGCTACGAGGCGGCGCGGGCCGAGGCCGATCCGCGAGCGGCGGTCCTCGCCTTCTACGAGAGCGTGTACCGGGCCGGGGCCGCGCTGGCCGACTGGGACGTCGACCGGCTCGCCTGCCCGGACGGCGTCACGGACCCGTGCCTGCGGATCCCGCCCCGCTGACCGCGCCCCGTACGGGTCGGTGCCGGTTCAGCCGTCAGTGCCGGTGCAGCCGTCAGGCCGTCAGGCCGTCAGGCCGTCAGGCCGTCAGGCCGTCAGGCCGTCAGGCCGTCAGTGCAGGTGGTCCTGCCAGTCTGCGGGCACCTTGCCGCGCGGGCCCGGGGTCGGCTGGGCGACCGGGTGCGCGATCGGCGGCGCCAGCTGCGGCCCGTCGTAGAACTCCGCGGTCTCGATGCTCCAGAACCACTCCTCACCCGGTTCGAAGCTGGCCAGGAACGGGTGCCCCACCGCTCGGGCGTGCTTGGTGGCGTGCTGCGAGGGCGAGGAGTCGCAGCAGCCGATGTGCCCGCACGCGGCGCAGCGCCGCAGATGGAACCACCACCCCGGCCCGTCCCCCGCCAGGCACTCCACACAGCCGTCCCCGCTCGGCTTCACGCTGGGGTCGATTCCCGGGATCTCGTCGTGGCTCATGCCGTGTGCCTTCCTGCTGGGGCCGTGGGCAGGCGTCTTCCTGCATCGTAACGGCCGGTGTGGCCGAGAACACGGATCCCGCGCCCGCGCCGGGGTGGGCGCCCATGGCCGGGACCTGCACCGTTGCGGTTAGCATGCGCTGGTTGAACGACGGCGGCACAGGGAGAGCACGGATGAGGTTCGCGGTGCTCGGACCGGTGACGGTCTCGCGCGGCGGTGTGCCGATTCCGATCCGTGCGCCGATGGCGCGCAGCCTGCTGGCGGCACTGCTGCTGAACGCCAACCGGTCGGTGCCGATCCACCAGCTGCTCATCGCGCTGTGGGGCGACCGGCCGCCCGCCACCGCGACGGCCTCGCTGCACAACCACGTGATGCGGCTGCGTCGCACCCTCGGGGCCGCGGACGGCGTCGATCCGGTCCAGCGGACGCCCGACGGCTATCTGATCGCGGTTCGGCCCGGGCAGCTCGACCTGCAGGACTTCGCCGAGCAGTGCCGGCTCGGTCAGGAAGCCGTGGCGGCGGGGCGTTGGTCCGAGGCGGCGGGGCGTTGGTCCGAGGCGGCGGAGGTGCTGTCGGCAGCGCTGGCGCTCTGGCGTGGCGAGCCGCTCAGTGATGTGCCCGGCGTGGGAATCGACCCGGCCCGCCTCGAGGGGCTGCGCGAGGCCCGGTTGCAGGCCGTCGAGCGGCTGGCCGATGTGCGGCTGCGGTTGGGCCAGTACCACCGGGTGATCGCCGAGCTGCGGCCGGTGGTGCGTGAGCATCCCTGGGTCGAGGTGCTGCACGGGCAGTTGATGCGGGCGCTGTACGGTGCCGGCCGGCAGGCCGACGCGCTGGAGGTCTACCGGGAGCTGCGGCGGGAGCTGGCGAACGAGCTCGGGATCGAGCCGTCCGCCGCGATCCGCGCGCTGCACCAGCGCATCCTGGACTCCGCGCTGGAGGTGGTCGGGCCGCCGCCGGCCGAGGTCAGTGCCGGGGTCGCGGCCCAGGTGGCGGCCCAGGTCGGGGCTCAGATCGGGGCCCAGGTCCGGACGCCCGCCGGGCCGCCTCGGCTGGTGCCCCGCCAGTTGCCCCTGGTCACCCGGTACTTCACGGGCCGGATCGCGGAGCTGAAGTCCTTGGCCCAGTCCATGGAGGAGAGCGACGAGACCGGGGCCGGCGCCCGGATCACCACGATCACCGGCACCGCTGGGATCGGCAAGACCACCCTGGCCCTGCACTGGGCCCATCAGGCGGCCGAGCGCTTCCCGGACGGGCAGCTGTACGTCAACCTGCGCGGCTTCGACCCGAGCAGTCGGCCGATGACCGCCGAGCAGGCGGTGCGCGGGTTCCTCGACGCGCTCGGCACGGCGCCCGAGCGGATGCCGCGCACGCTGGAGACGCAGACCGCGCTCTACCGCAGCCTGGTCGCCGGGCGTCGGCTGCTGGTGGTGCTGGACAACGCCCGGGACGCCGAACAGGTCCGCCCGCTGCTGCCCGGCAGCGCGACCTGCCCGGTGCTGGTGACCAGTCGCAACCGGCTGGCGGGCCTGGTGGCGGTCGAGGGCGCGCACCCGCTGTCGCTGGACCTGCTCAGCCATCCCGAGGCCGCCGACCTGCTGGCCCGCCGGCTCGGCCCCGAGACGATGGCCAGGGAGTCGGCCGCGGTCGCCGAGCTGATCGAGTCCTGCGCCCGGCTCCCGCTGGCGCTGGGCGTGGCGGCCGCGCGCCTGGCGATGAACCCGACCTTCCCCGTCGCCGATCTGCTGACCCGGCTCGCCGACCTGCACGACCGCCTGACGACACTGAACGGGGGCGACAGCGCCACCGACGTACGGGCCGTGTTCTCCTGGTCCTACGAGCAGCTGAGCAGCCCGGCCGCCCGGCTGTTCCGGCTGCTCAGCGTGCATCCCGGCCCGGACCTCTCGCTGACCGTCGCCGCCCGGATCTCCGACCTGACGACCGGCCAGGCACGTGCGGCCCTGGACGAGCTGACGGACGCCCACCTGCTGACCGAGCACCAGCCCGGCCGGTTCCTCAGCCACGACCTGCTGCGCGCCTACGCGGGCGAGCTGGCCCGCGAACTGGACGGCGACCGGCAGCGCCGGGCCGCCACCGAGCGGATGCTCGACCACTGCCTGCACACCGCGTACGCGGCGGAGCGGCTGATCAGCCCGGCCCGCGACCCGATCGAGCTGGCACCGGCCTGCCCCGGCGGGTCGGCGGAACAGCTGCTGACCGCCGCGCAGGCGATGGACTGGTGCGACGCCGAGTACCGGGTGCTGCTGGCCGCCGGTCCGGCGGCGGCCGAGGCCGGCTTCGACACCCACGCCTGGCAGATCCCCTGGGCCACCATGACCTACCTGCTGCGGCGCGGCCGCCGGCACGACGTACGGGCCGGCCAGTTCGCCGCGCTGGCGGCGGCCCGCCGGTTGGACGACCGGCGCGGCCAGGCGCTGGCCCACCGCCACCTCGGCCAGGTCTGCCGCAGCCTGGGCGACCACGAACTCGCCCGCACCCACCTGCTGCAGGCGCTCGAGCTGGAGGGTGAGCTGAACAGCCCCAGCGGCCAGGCGACCGTCCTGCACAGCCTCGCCATCTGGTACGAGCAGGCGGGCGGCCACCAGCAGGCCCTCGACCACGCGCAGCGCGCCCTGGAGCTGTACCGGGCCGCCGGTCACCGGCCCGGGCAGGCCAGACTGCTCAACGCCGTGGGCTGGTACCACTCGCTGCTCGGCAACCACCAGCAGGCGCTCACCGACTGCCGGGCGGCGTTGACGCTGCTGCGGGAGAGCGGCGACCGCTACAGCGAGGCCTGCACCCTGGGCAGCCTCGGCCACGCCCACTGGCAGACCGGGGACGCCGAACAGGCCGTCGCGTCCTACCGACAGGCCCTCGAACTGCACCGGGAACTCGGCTCCCGCCCGCAGCAGGCCCTGGTCCTGACCGAGCTCGGCGACGTCCAGCAGGGCAGCGGCGAGCACGGCGCGGCCCGGCAGAGCTGGCAGGCGGCGCTGGCGATCCTCACCGAGCTCGGCCACCCCGATGCCGAACAGGTCCGCGCCAGACTCGCCCGCTGAGGCACCTCAAACCTCTCGCAAACATTTCGAACTGACTTTTTGTTATCCGCTGCTCGCCGCCGGCTCTCCCAAAGTGTCGGCAGCAGTTCCCCTCACCTGCCGACGAGGAGAGGGACATGACTCGCAGGAAAGCGGCACACGGACGCCGGAGCCGCCGGATACCGATGCTCACCGCCGTGGCGGCGACGGCGGCCGTGATCGCCGGCGCCATCGGCATCAACGCGGCGACCGGTAGCTCGGACACCCGCCCCGCCACCGCCTCGGCCGATCTGGGCCAGGCGGCCGCCGGGCAGGCCTCCGCCTCGGCGGCGGTCGGCAAGGCCGCCGCCTCGGCGGCGGTCGGCAAGGCCGCCGCCGGGAAGACCGGCCCCGCGCCGTCACCGGCGGCCGGACCGCAGCACAAGGACACGCCGACCCCGCCGCCCGCGGCGCCGAAGAGTGACCCGGCGCGCGGCATGGTCTACTCCGGGCTGGTCGTCGCGAGCAAGGACGACCCCTGTGCCGGTGTCTACCGGACCTCCGCCGCCGGGCTGTGCACCCACGGACCGGACCAGGCGCCGCAGGGCGTGGACATCCACGCGACCGTCACACCGGCCGTGGCCGCGGTCGCGCCGACGCCTTCGCTCCAGGGCAACGCCCAACCACCCACCGCGGACGACCTGCTGAAGGGCGCACCGCCCGTTCTCAACGCCCTGACCGCCGCCGAAGCCGGACCGAGCGCCGCAGCCGCCCCCGCCCCGGCCGCTTCCGGCAGCGCGGCCGCCGCCGGCTCCACGGTGGCTTGCGACGGCGACGGGACCACCGGCAACCGGGTGCAGGTGCTGTACGTGCACGGCCCGGGACAGGACCGGTACGCCCAGTACCTGGCCTCGTTCAAGAAGTGGGCGGCCGACGTCGACGTCATCTACAACGCGAGCGCGCAGCAGACCGGCGGCACCCGGCACGTCCGGTTCGTCACCGACGCCGACTGCACGGCCCAGGTGCTCGACGTCGAGCTGCCGGACTCGGCGCTGACCGAGTTCGGCGCCACCAACGACGCGTTGGCGGGCAAGGGCTTCAACCACCGCGACCGCAAGTACATGATGTTCGCCGACGCGCAGGTGTACTGCGGCATCGGCACCTTCATGGGCGACGAGCGGCCCGGCCAGGACAACCTGAGCAACTTCGGTCCCTCGTACGGCCGCAGCGACTCCGGCTGCTGGAGCGGCCATGTCGCGGCGCACGAACTCGGGCACAACCTGGGCGCGGTGAACAACAGCGCCCCCTACTCCAGCAAGGCCGGGCACTGCACGGTCACCTGGGACCTGATGTGCTACTCGGACGCGCCCTACTACCCCCAGATGCAGGAGCTCTGCCACGACCAGGCCCAGCAGGACCGGCTGGACTGCACCAAGGACGACTACTTCAACACCAGTCCCAAGCCGGGTAGTTACCTGTCCTCGCACTGGAACGTGGCGAACAACCGGTTCCTGATCGCGGGCGACGGCACCGGTCCGAACCCGAACCCGTCTCCCACGGCGAACCCGTCGCCCACCGCGAAGCCGTCGCCCACCGCGAAGCCGAGCCCCAGCCCGAGCCCGAGCCGGACCGGCGGCCCGAGCACCGGCCCCGATGTGACGATCAGTCAGATCACCCAGAACTCGGCGCTGCTCAGCTGGCCGCAGGTCGACTCCGCCGCCGACTACCAGATCCTGCTGAACGGGCGGGCGATCGGCACCGTCCGCTCGACCGTGGTGCGGCTGGTCTCGCTCCAGCCGGACACCGCGTACCAGATCGCCGTGGCGGTCCGTGACCAGAGCGGCCGCGTCTCGCAGCCCGGCGCCACGGCCACGCTGCACACGCTGCCCTCGCAGAGCACCACCAACCCGGCCACGCCCTACGTGATGACCAACTCCCTCACCGGGCAGGCGGCGGACATGTGGGGCGGGTCCAGCAACAACGGTGACGTGCTGATCGCCTACCAGCCCACCGGCTACGGCAACCAGCAGTGGCTCTTCGAGGACGCGGGCGGCGGCTACCTGCGGATCAAGAACGTGCAGTCCGGCAAGTGCCTCCAGGCGGGCGGCTCGCTGACGCCGGGTCAGTTCGTCTTCCAGCAGCCGTGCGGCACCTCGGACGCGCAGGCCTGGCAGCTGACCGACAGCGGCAGCGGCCACACCCTCACCGCCAAGGGCTCCACCCTGGTGCTCGGCGCCAGCAACCGCTGGTACTACGGCGGTTGGCTGCTGGAGCTGCAGCAGCCCACCGGCCAGGCGTACCAGAACTGGACCATTCAGCCGGCCTCCTGACGACCCCAGGCCGGCCGTCCTCCGTGGTGAGGTGGGGCGAACTGCCCCACCCCACCACGCCCCACCCTCCGCCTCACCCTCTGCACAGGAATCGCCCGATGAAACGACGTCTGTGGCCCGCCGCCCCCACCCTCTGCGGCCTCGCCTGCCTTGCCGTCCTGGGGCCGGCCGCCCCCGCCGAGGCGCACGGCGACACCATCCGCTTCCAGATCTCCGCGGTGGGCGACGGCCACCCCCGCGCCACGGCCTCCTACGAGGACGGCGACCCGGTCGACGAGCCGGTCGCCGCCACGCTCAGCGCGGTCTCGCCGGACGGCCGGGCGGTCGGTCCGTGGCCGCTGGTTCCGCTCCCCAACACCCAGGCCGGCTACACCACCCGGGAAACCCTGCCCCCTGGCACCTGGAAGGTGACCGTCGACTCCGGCTTCCCGGAACTGGGCCACGGCGAGGCCGAGATCACCGTCACCGCCGTCCCCGAAGGCGCGCCCACCCCGACAACCACCCCGACGCCGACCGGCACCACGCCGACCGTCGCCGCACCCGCGGCCGGCCCGACCCCGGCACCCGCAGCGGTGGCCGCTCAGTCGGCGACGAGCCAGCCGGCGAAGAGCCGGTCGGCGGTCGGCTGGTCGCTCGGCGCAGCGGGAGCCGTGCTGGTCCTCGGCCTGGCGGGCTGCCTGCTGGCCCTGCGCCGCCGCCGGCAGACCACCACCCGCTAGCCGCAGGCGTCCCAGGGCGCCGGGTGGGGAGTGAAGTTGGGCAGCGCCCGGGTCGGCTCGTAGCGGCGCTGCCAGACCGGTGTGGTCGATCCGCTGGCGGCCGGGACGATCGCGGACCAGTCGGCCGGGCAGCCGCCCCAGGAGCTGCTGCACAGCGTGGCCGACTACAAGAGCGCCCGCTACTCGGTGCTCGCCCCGCTGCAGCTCGGGCTACTGGCCGGCGGCGCGCACCCGCAGCACTTCGAGGCCGAACTGCGCCGCTACGCCCGACTGGTCGGGATCGTCGGGCAGTTGCGCGACGACTACCTCGACCTGTTCGGCGATGCCTCGGTACTGGGCAAGCCCACCGGCTCGGACCTGCGGGCAGGCCGGCGCAGCTACGCCGTCAGCGCGATCCTCGCCGCGGCCGGCGGGGCGGAGCGGGCGGTGGTGGAGTCGGCACTCGGCGACGGCACCTGCACCGAGCAGACCGTCAGCGCCGTCCGGGAGATCGGCCACCGGCACGGCGTCGACCGTAGGTTGCGGGCCGACCTGCGCCGCTACGCCGAGCAGGCCGCCGCCGAGGCCGCCGGCTGGCGGCCGCGCTGGCGGGCGGAGGCCGTCGCCTTCTTCGAGTGCCTCCCGCTGGCGGGCCCGGCCTCAATGGTGTGAGGGGGCTTGGCGTCTGAGCCGCTGTCGGGCGGCGGTCCGGTTCGCGTGCTGTCCGACTGCTCGCCCGCTGTTACGGCTTCGTCCGCCTGCCGTTCAGCCCGCGTATCTCCCTCCTTGTGCCGTGCCGGATTGGCTGTGCCGATCACAGGCGTGCCTGCTCACAAGCGTGGCAGCCCACATGCGTGCCGGCCCACAGGCGTGGCAGCTCGAGGAAGGCAGACGGCATGACCAGGTGGATCCGGCCGGGGAGCGCAACCGCTGCGCTGGCGCTACTCCCCGCGCTGCTCGCGACCTCCGCCTGCGGGGATTCGGCGGATGCCGCCGCCACGGAGTACACGGTGATGACCTGGTCCCCATCCGGCACCGGCGGGTTCGACCGGCCCGGGGTGACGGCGCTGGCCGAGGAGATCGGCAAGGACGTGAACGCCAAGGGCGGGCTGGACGGCCACCGGCTGCGGGTGATCACCTGCAACGAGCACAACACGGTCGAGGGTGGCACCGCCTGCGTGCGACAGGCGGTGGCCGAGAAGGTGGTCGCCGTGGTCGGCTCGTACAGCCTGAACAGCGACAGCCTGCTGCCCGGTCTGGAGGCGGCCAAGATCCCCTACCTCGGCGGCTACGGCCTGTCCAACGCCGAGTTCCGCAGCCCGCTCTCGTACCCGGTGGCCGGCGGCACCCCGACGCTGATCGCCGGGAACGGCCGCCAGCTGGTCGCGGCCGGCTGCCACACGATCGCGCTGGTCCGCCCCGACACCAAGGCCGGTGACACGCTCACCGGTTACCTCGGCAGCGCGCTGAAGCCGGAGGGGGTCAAGCTGGTGGACGTCAAGGTCAGCGAGAAGACCCCCGACTACGGCGACGCGGCCCGCAAGGCGCTCGGCGACGACCGCCCGGGCACCTGCGCGAGCGATGCGCTGGCCCCCGAGCAGAGCGTGAAGCTGCTCGACGCCTACCGCCAACTTGGCCCCAAGCACACACTGTTGGGCGCGGTGATCGGCAGCGTCCCGCAGTCGGTGCTCGGGCCGATGGGCGGCGACGGCGGGCCCCTGAACAACGCCTACGTGGCGGGCTGGTACCCGCCCGCGAGCTCGCGCGCCTGGGATGCGCTGCGCGCCGCCTCCTCCGGTGACAGCCGGATCGACGTCTCGGACCTAGCGGCGCAGACCACCTGGGTCGCGTACCAGGTGTTCCTGCAGGCCGCCGAGCGGCTCCGGGCCGCCGGCACGCCGCTGACCAGCCAGTCCCTGCGCGACCTGCTGGACAGCGGGGACTCGCTCAGAACCGGCGGCGTCACACCCTCGCTCAGCTGGGGCGAGATGCTGCCCAGCGCGGAGTCACCGCGCCTGGTCAACACCTGGGTCACCTACCAGCAGGTGAAGGCGAGCCAACTGACGGAGCAGCAGAGCGGCTTCCTGGACGTGCGCTGGGTGCTGACCGGGGGCAGGCCGCCGCAGTGACGCCCGGCTGCGGCCGCCGCCCGTCGGCCGGCCGCCTCGGCCCACGGGTGCGGCCGTACCATGTGCCAATGAGCACAGGCGCGCACCTGGCAGGTGCACACGGTTCGCAGCAGCAGGGCGACGGCGAACGGCTGGAGGTCGCCGCCGCCGTGCTCGCGCTGCTCGCGGACCGCACCCGCCTCGCGCTGCTGCAGCGGCTCGGTGCCGGGGAGGCCGACGTCACCACGCTGACCGAGGCCTGCGGCGCCGCCCGCCCGTCGGTCAGCCAGCACCTCGCCAAGCTGCGCCTGGCCGGGCTGGTCGCCACCCGCAAGGACGGTCGACGGGTCGTCTACTCGCTGCGCCACGGCCATCTGCGGCGCCTGGTCGACGAGGCACTCAGCGTGGCCGACCACCAGATCGGCGCGCTGCCGCCGCACGACTGAGCGGGCGCAGCCTGTCCCCAGCGGTGACGAAGGCCTTCCCATGCCGTGGCGCGGCCCTTCTCGTGCGGCGGCACAGGACCAACAGGTGCACGAGTACGCACTCATTGGCTACGATGATGCCGTCTCCGCCGACCCCTGCTTCCGGGACGGGACCAATGCTGTCCGTACTGCGCAACCGCACCTACCGGCACCTGTTCACCGCCCAGGTCGTCGCCCTGGTCGGCACCGGCCTCGCCACCGTGGCGCTGAGCCTGCTGGCCTACCGGATCGCCGGGGCCGACGCCTCCGCCGTGCTGGGCACCGCGCTGGCGATCAAGATGATCGCCTACGTCGCGATCGCCCCCGTGATCGGCGCCGTCGCCGACCGAATACCGCGCCGCGCCCTGCTGGTGTCGATGGACCTCACCCGCGCCGGGGTCGCGCTCACCCTGCCGTTCGTCACCCAGGTCTGGCAGATCTACCTGCTGATCTTCCTGCTGCAGTCCGCCTCGGCGGCCTTCACCCCCACCTTCCAGGCCACCGTGCCCGAAGTCCTGCCCGCCGAGCGCGACTACACCCAGGCCCTGTCGATGACCCGGATCGCCTACGACCTGGAGAGCCTGTTCAGTCCCGCGCTGGCCGCCGCCCTGCTGGCCGTGGTCCCGTACGGCTGGCTGTTCGCCGGCACCACGATCGGCTTCCTGGCCTCGGCCGCCCTGGTCGCCTCCGTCGCGCTGCCCCGGCCGGCTCCGGTCGAGCGCTCCGGCAGCGGCTACGCCAAGGCCGCCTTCGGCACCCGCCTGTTCTGGGCCACACCACGGCTGCGGGCACTGCTCACCCTGGACCTGGCGGTCGCGGCCGCCGGCGCGATCGTCTTCGTCAACACCGTGGTGCTGGTCCGCGACCACTTCCACCGGCCCGCCGGCGCCGTCTCGCTGGCCCTGGGCGCGTACGGGGCGGGCTCGATGCTCGCGGCCCTGCTGCTGCCTCGGGCGCTGCGCCGCCTGAGCGACCGCGCGGTGATGCTGCCGGCTGCCTTCGCCCTGCCGCTGATCCTCGCCGCCGTCGCCGCGCTCACCGCCGCCGGCCCGAGCGGCTGGTCCTGGTCCGCGCTGCTGGCGGCCTGGGCCGCGATCGGCGCCGCCTGCTCCGCCGTCCTCACGCCCGGCGGCCGGGTGCTGCGCCGCTCCACCGGCGAGGCCGACCTGCCCGCCGCGTTCGCCGCCCAGTTCTCGCTCTCGCACAGCTGCTGGCTGCTCACCTACCCCCTGGCCGGTTGGCTCGCCGCCGGCGCAGGCCTGCCGCTCACCGCCGTCGTCCTGGGCGCCCTCGCGCTGGCCGCCACGGTGGCCGCCACCGCCTGCTGGCCGGCCCGCGACCCCGCCGCCCTCCAGCACGTCCACACCGACCTCCCCGCCGACCACCCCCACCTCACCGACGCGCACCCCGCCGCACAGGGCTGGCTGCACGGCCACACCTACGTCATCGACCAGCACCACCACCGCTGGCCGGCACCCCGCCGCACGGCCCGGACGGGGTAGGCCCCAGGGGATCCCCGGCCACCGTTTCCCACCGCTACCGCCGGCGCCCGCACGGGCGTACCGTGGCCGAAACGAGCTGTTCGCACACAACCTCTCCCCCAGGGCCCGCGATGCCCGATCCGCTGTCCTTCCTCCACACTCCCCGCGCGGAGCGCGCCCGGCGCGCGGTCTCCGAGCGGGTGGGCGACTGGGCCGAGGTCTACCGGCCGCACAGCCTGCTGCCGATCGTCGGCGGGCAGGCCGAGCGCTGCATGGACTGCGGGCTGCCGTTCTGCCACCGGGCCTGCCCGCTGGGCAACCTGATCCCGGAGTGGAACCAGCTGGTCGCCGCCGAGGACTGGCGGGCCGCCGCGCACCGGCTGGCGGCCACCAACAACTTCCCCGAGTTCACCGGGCGGCTCTGCCCCGCGCCCTGCGAGAGTGCCTGCGTGCTGGCGATCGACGGCGATCCGGTGACCATCAAGAACATCGAGCTGGCGATCGCCGACCGCGCCTGGGCGGACGGCTACGAGGCGCCGTGCCCGCCGGAGTACCGCACCGGGCGGAGGGTGGCGGTGGTCGGCTCCGGACCGGCCGGCCTGGCCGCCGCCCAGCAGCTGACCCGGGCCGGGCACACCGTGACGGTGTACGAGCGGGACGAACGCCCCGGCGGGCTGCTGCGCTACGGCATCCCCGACTTCCGGTTGGAGAAGCACCGACTGGACCGGCGGATCGACCAACTCCGCGCCGAGGGCACCGTGTTCCGCACCGGCGTGGCGGTCGGCGAGGACCTGCCGGCCGACCGGCTCCGCGCCGAGTGCGACGCGCTGGTGATCGCGGCCGGCGCCCCGGCCTGGCGCGAACTCCCGGTGCCGGGCCGCGAGTTCGATGGTATTCGGCAGGCCATGGAGTACCTGCCGCCGGCCAACCGGGCGGCCGCCGGCGAACTCGCCGACTCCCCGCTGAGCGCACAGGGGCAACGGGTGGTGGTGATCGGCGGCGGCGACACCGCGGCCGACTGCGTGGGGACGGCGATCCGGCAGCGGGCCCGGCAGATCCAGCAGGTCGACATCAACGCCCGGCCGCCGAGCGACCGTTCCGCCGCCCACCCCTGGCCGGTGCACCCGAAGGTCTACCGCAGCACCACCTCCCACGAGGAGGCGGACGCGCTACGCACCCCGGCCGGCGAGATCCGGACCTTCGCGGCCACCACCGTCGGTTTCCAGGGCGACGCCGACGGACGGGTCACCGCCGTCCGGCTGGCCCGGGCCGCACCCGGGACCCGGGAGCCGCTGGCGGGCACCGAGACCGCGCTGGACGCCGACCTCGTGCTGCTGGCGCTCGGCTTCTCCGGCCCCGAAGCCGACTCCCCGATGCTCGAGCAGCTCGGCCTCCCGCTGGCCCCCCGCGGCACCCTGGCCCGCGACCGCTCCTTCGCCTCCCCTGTCGAAGGCGTCTTCGTCGCGGGCGACGCCGGCCGCGGCCAGTCCCTGATCGTCTGGGCCATAGCCGAGGGCCGCTCCGCGGCAGCCGCCGTCCACCGCTACCTCACCGGGAGCGACGAACTTCCGGCATCGGTCACGGCGGAGGACCTCGCCGTCACGCCCGAGGACTGACCGGCTTCGGCCTCACCCTGCCCGGCCCGCCGGGACAAGGCGTCGGAGGTCCTGACCGTGATGAAGAGCGAGGCCGCGAGGGTGAGGACCAGCGCGGCGCCCACGGCCAGGATGCTGCCGTTGGTGACCGGCGCCGGGCTGCCCGCCTCGGCACGGGCGGAGCCGCCGAGGAAGGGGACGACGGCCAGTACGCCGACACCGAGGGCGACCTCGGCCCAGACCACCTTCGGGAAGTGGCGCAGCGTCAGGTGCAGCAGCGAGGCGCTGGAGTCGGCGCGGCGGGCCTGTTCGATGCGGGGCATCAGCCAGAACTGGTTGACGCCGCCGGCCGCGACCATGCCGAGGACCAGCGCGATCTTGACGAACAGGAAGAGTCCGTAGGTGGTCGTCCACAGCTGGCCGATGCCGCCGACGTGCTTCCAGCTCATCCACAGGCCCGAGGTGAGCACCGCGCCGACGCAGACCAGGGCGACCAGGCTGAAGCGCCGCCAGAGGTCGGCCCAGAGCAGGCCGGCGTTCGCGGTCAGCCGACCGCGGGCGGCGGCGAGGGCGGCGAGCAGGGCCAGCCCGCCGAGCCAGACCGTGCCGCTGACGATGTGGACCTGGTCGAAGAGCGGGTCGAGCACGTGGTCCGCGTCCTTGGGCGCGACGGCGGGTACCGCGGCGATCAGCGACACCGCGAGCACCAGCGGCAGCGCGGTCAGCGCAAGCGCGTCGAGCTGGCGTCGGGCCCGTGGGACGAACAGCGCGATCAGCACGAGGCAGGCGAGCAGCAGGACGGCGTTCTGGACCAGGTAGATCGTGCCCTGCGCCACCCAGCTGCCCTTCGCGGCCGGTGCTCGCAGGAAGTCCCAGATCCGCCCCGGCGCCAGTGCGTCGCCGAACGGCAGGCCCTTGCGGGCCCGGGCCACGCGGCCGGCGAGCTGGAAGTAGCCGGCGACCGCCAGCACGACCCCGGCCCAGGCCAGGTACCGCGCCGTCCGCCGACGCAGAACCTCGACGTCGGCGCGCTCGCTCGCCGGTGCGCGCAGCGCCGGGCGGACCGCCGCCGCGTAGGTCACGGTGGCTCCGAGGGCTCCCGACAGGCCGACGAAGTAGCCCGACTTGGTCAGGATCCGCCAGAGCGGAGGCGTGGCATAGGCGGCCGTACCGGCCAGATGAGCGAGAGTCATGGTAGGTAAGCCTAACCTAAGTTCCCGGCCCGTCCGCAAGCCCGCCGAAGCCACTTGTCCCGCCGTTGACGAGCCGTGAGACTGCACATGATGAACGGGAACAGTGGCGGGGCAGGCGACGGCGTGCGGCCGACGACGGAGAACGACTTCTCGGGGCGGGCGTCCGCCGTGGTCCAGGCATCGGCGATCCACGGCAGCGTGATCTTCCAGGCGCCGGCCGCTGCCGCGCCCTCGCCCGCGCCGGCCATGGCCCCGGCCCTGCCGTCCCGCTTCGTGCCCCGGGCGGCCGTCGAGCACCGGTTGCTCGCCGAGCTGCTCCGGCCGGGAGCACGGGATGTGGTGCTGTCCGGCGCCGGCGGCTACGGGAAGACCACGGCCGCCAGTTGGGCCTGCCGACAGCCGCAGACGCGCGAGCGGTTCCCCGGTGGCGTGCTCTGGGTGGAGCTCGGGCCGACCCCCGGCGTCCAACGCACCACCAACGCGCTGGACGGGCTCACCGCCGTGCTCGCCGGCTCGACCGCCGGGCCGCACCCCGATGTGCCGTCCGCCGTCGGGGCGTTCCGCAACGCGCTGCCCGACCTCCCGGTCCTGCTGGCGGTCGACGACGTCTGGAGCGAGGCCGATCTGCGCCCCTTCCTGGGTGCCGGAGACCGCGTCACGGTGCTCGCCACCACGCGTCGTTCGGGCCTGCTGGACGGCACCGAGATCCGGGTGGACGCGATGAGCGAGCAGGAGTCGGTGACCCTGCTCGGGCTGGCGGGCGAGGAACAGAACCGGGAGCCGGCGAATCGGAGGCCTGCGAGCCGGGAGCTGGCGCCACTGCTGCTGCGGGCCGGGCACTGGCCACTCGCCCTGGGCATGCTCGCCGGACTGCTCGGCAGCCTGGTCGATCGGCACGCCATGACGGTCACCGAGGCGGTGGCGGCCCTCACCGAGGAGCTGGCCGACCACGGCGTCAAGGTACTTGACGAACTGTCGGATGCCGGAGTGCAGCGTGGCATCGCCCGCACCGTGGAGCTGAGCCTGGCCGATCTGGCCGCCTCCACCGGCGGAACCGACTCCCGGGACCGCTTCGTCTCACTGGCCGCCTTCCCCAGCGGCACGGTGATCCCCTACTGGCAGCTGCAACGCCTGTGGGGCCTCAGCGAGTTGCGGACCCGCACCGAGGCCGACCGGTTCGTCAGCCGCTCCCTCGCCAGCGCCCCGCACCCGGGCGGCCTGCGCCTGCACGACGTGACACAGGACGCGCTGCGCCGCCAGCAGCCGGAGCGGCTGGCAGCCGTGAGTGACCGGCTCCTCGAGCTGCTGCGCCCCGCCGCCGGCTGGCACCAACTACCCGAGGAGGAACGCCCGTTCGCCTCTTCGCTCGCCTTCCACCTGCGTCAGGCCGGCCGACTGGACGAACTCGGCGAACTGCTCCGGGACATGCGCTTCCTGGTGGGCCGGTTGGCCAGGTCCGGACCGCCGGCCCTGGAGGCCGACCTCGCGCTGTACACCGAGGCGCGCCCGGACGACGGCTACGCCCTGGAGTTGGCGGCGCTGGTCCAGCAGGAGGGCCGGGTGCTCAGCGGCGGGCTCGCGGCGAAGGACCTCGCGCCGGGCCTGGAGAGCCGGATGCTCGGCCGCCCGCACCTGCTGGAGCAGGTCCAGCACCGAGCCCAGGCCCGCCCTGCCGGCGGCCTGGTCGCCTCGCACCCACTGCCGGACCGCCACGATGCCGCACTGCTGCGCTCCTTCCCGGTCCACGACGGGGGCCAGTGCATGGCGCTGGACTGGCATCCGGACGGCGCCCTGCTCGCCACCGCCGGCTACGGGCCGGCGGTGCAGATCGTCACCGCCGACGGCTGGGACGTAGTGCGGACGATCGACATTCCCGGCGCTGTCATCCACGCCGTCCGGTGGAGTCCGGACGGCACCCGGCTGGCCGTCCTCGGTGACACCGACCGCTTCAGTCCGGGCGCGCACAACGGGAACCCGCCACCCCCGACCCACGCCCTCTGCGTCTACGACGCGCTGAGCGGAGCCGAGCTCGCGGTGACGGCAGTGCCCGGCACCGCTCGGGTGAAGTCGCCCACGTGCTGCTGGGCACCGGACTCCACCGCCCTGGCCGTGAGCCTGGGCGGCCAGATGCACTTGTGGGACCTGACCTCCGCCACGGCGCCGCCACGGCCGCTGCCCGGGATCGAGTCTGCAGTGCCTGGCGAGGTCTACGCCTTCGACTGGCACCCCGACCACGGGCTGTTGGCCCACCTCTTCGCCCCGGCGCCCGATGGCGCGGGCCTGCTGCTCTGGTCGGATCCCCACAGCCCCAGCCGCCCGGCCGTCTGGCGCCAGCACTCGTTCTACGCGCCGGCGACCGGCCTGGAGTGGCGGCCTGCAGGCCGTAGCGTCGCCCTGACCGTCGCCGGTACCGCCGTTCTGGTGGATCCGGTGGCCGAGCAGGTGCTCTGGCAGCACGGTGAGCCCTGGCGGATCTGCAGCACGCAGTGGTCCCCGGACGGTGAGCGGCTCGCGGTCCGCACACTCGGCGACGATCCGCAGATCCGGGCCACCCTGTGGCAGGTGCCGACCGACCGGGATTTGGCGCTCGGCGCACAGCCGTCCCAAGCGGCGGAGCTCGCTGTGGGGGCCGACCACACGTTGTCCGACCTGCTGGTCTGGCGGCCGGCCGGCACCGCCATCAGCACCACCAGCAACGGCCACTCGGTCAACCTCTGGCGACCGGACGGCGCGGCAGCCGCCGACGCCAACGCGACCAGGCGCCTCGGCCACGTGATGTGGAGCCCGGACGGCCAGACGCTGGCGGTGCACGGCATCGGCCGGCAGTGGTATGCCCTGGACCCGCGAAATCCGCGCTCAGGACTGCGGCCGTGCCCCGAGCACCCCTACCGGCGGCGCGACCCCGCCACACGACAGGACTGGGCCGCCGAGATGGGCGCGCTCAGGGAGTGGGAGTCCCCGAACGCTCCAGGGCTCCTGGTGGAGTTCGCGCCCGACGAGCAGACCTACCTGCTCGGCCGCTGGTTCGAAGCGTTGCGGGTCCTCGCCCCGGACGGACGGGGCACCACGCTCCTCGACTCGGCCGACGACTTCCGACGCTGGTACCGGGGTTCCTTCACCCCGGCCGGCGACCGGGTTGTGGTAGCCGCCGCGGACAACTCCTGGCGCCGAACGGCCCTCACCCTTTGGAACCTGACCGGTGCGCCCGAGGAGCCACCCGTCGCCTCGTGGACGACTGACCGGGACGAGGGCCCCGGGCCGCGGGTCGCCCACGTCCGGCAGGTCACAGCGAGCCGGACCCACGCGGCCGTCGCCGCCGACCCCGGCCTGATCGGCCTCTTCGACCTCGCCGACCTGCGCTGCGTCTGCTGGATCCGCACCAACGGCATCGTCCACGACGCCGCCTTCTCCCCCTCGGGCGACGAGCTCGCCGTCGTCGGCGATGCGGGCCTGTACCTCTTCACCGTGCAGACCGAGACCACCGGGTAGCCCACCGCATGGCGTCGGGCACGCCGCCGCTCACTCGTCCTCCTCCTGCGCGATCCCCAGGGCCAGGTCCTGCAGGATCGCCTCGGTCGAGCTCGCGGAGTCCGTCTCGTCGTAGGCGTCCGCCACCGCCTCGAAGGCCAGCACGAACCCGGTGACCAGGGCGCTCAGCGGCTCGGAGAGCTGACCCAGGACGGACAGGCCCACCTCTTTCGCGTCGGCGTCGACCGGTACGAAGAAGTAGTCGGGGATCACCTCGCCGAGCAGGTCCGAGACATACTCCGCCCCGACGCCGCTGCGCAGTGCGGTGAGTGCCGCGATCGCCTTGAGTTTGATCTCGTTCTCGGTCATGGCGTCGCTCACACCGCGGTGCGCTCCGACATGGGCTGCTCGGTCCCCCCGACCTTCAGCACGCAGGCCAGCCCGAGTGCCCCGGAGGTGTCGTGCTCGATCCGCACCACGAACGGCCGGCCCGGTTCGCCCGGCAGCTCGCCGGCGAGCTCGCGGGGCAGCGCGCCCGGGCCGTGGGCGCGGTGGAAGGCGACTTCCTTGCCGTCGACCAGCAGCTCGGTCTCGGTGATCCAGCCGGAGCGGATGTTGACCGTGACGGAGTGACCGGCATGGACGTGGTGGAAGCTGTGACGACGGCGCATAGCGGCCTCCGATGTGACGCCTGCTGCCAGTCTAGGGGCGCCCGCTTCGCCGGGCGGGGAAGGCCGAGCCGGGGCATCCCGGGTAATCCGGTCGGCTTTCGGTGGGCGGACCTGCGAGACTGGGGATCATGACCACTGACCGCGGCAGCCTCGGGCTGCCCGTTTTCTCCGCGCCCGCCACCGACGAGCCGGTCCCGGCCCAGGCCGGTGCGCTGCCGCCGCCCCGGGTGGCGCAGGGTGCGGACTTCCGCCAGCCGCCCGGCGAGGAGGTCCCGGATGCCGCCCCCGCCGGTCGCCCCCTCGGCGGCAGCGGCCTGGTCTTCTCCGATCCCGCCCGGCAGATCTGAACCGTCGCTCCGACGGATCTGAACCGTCGCTCCGGCAGATCTGAACCCTCGCTCTGACCTGTCCGTGTCATCAGTTGGCACTACCTCGGATCTGACGCACCGTCACATCCGTTCCGTTCCAGCTGTGTTACGGAAAGGTCGAGTCACATGACGATCCCGCGAATCGGCAAGCGCCTGATCGCAACCGCGGCCGCGGCGGCCTCGCTCGGCGCCGTCGCCGTGATCGGCACCGCGTCCCCGGCCGCCGCCTCCACCATCAGCAACGGCAACGTCCAGGTCTGCGCCCAGGGCACCTACCCCGTCTATGCGCAGTTCCCCTACCGGGGCGGCTGGTCGACCACCATCGTCAACCCCGGTAACTGCTGGCTCCACTACGTGGGCGGCAACTCCTGGGAGCCGATCAACGTGTACGGCCTCTACCCCAACTCCAGCGCCACCTTCAGCCTGGGCACCTTCTGGTACGACGGTGCCGTGAGCGGCATCGGCATCGGCGGCGAGGGCACCCCCTGGCAGCACGACACCTACATCTGGTAGCCCTGCACCGGCAGTTGCCTTTTCCCGCTACAGCCGGCGGCCCCCGCCCGCCCCTCGCGGCCCCGCCCCGGCCACCCCCGCCCAGACGGTCTTGCCCGCCAATGCCGGGCGGGCGCCCCACTCGCTGGCCACCAGCGCCACCACCCGCAGGCCGTGGCCACGGGGGGTGGCCGGGTCGGCGGGCGGGGCGGGGTCCGGGAGGGCGGGGCTGCGATCGGTCACCTCGATCCGGATCCGGTCCGGTTCCCGGTACAGCGCCAGCTCGGTCGGCCCTCCGGCGTGCAGGCAGGCGTTGGCGACCAGTTCGGAGACCACCAGCAGCACGTCGTCCACCTCCCGCTGCCGACGACGGTCCAGGGAGGGCAACCAGCACCAGTCGACCAGGGTGTTGAACGCGAAGTCCCGGCAGCGCCCGACCGTACCGGCGAGCGGGCCGGTCAGCTCCAGGCGGCGGACCGCGGTCATGGCAACCGCGCCGGGCGCGGCTCCGGACGGCAGGCCGGCTCACCGGCGGCCGCCTTGAGCCGCCTCGGGCCGCGCAGCTCGCCCGTCCACCGCGTCTGCCTCATCGCCCTGCTCCTCCGCCCCGCTGCTCGCCGGTCGAAGCTTCTGCTGTCCATCCTGCCTGGTTCGGCAGCCGACCGGCGAGACCGGCACCCGGCCGGTCAGCGGGGCATTTCTCCGGCTTCGGCGAGGCGACCGGTGTCCGGGCGGGGTCTGGTGGCAGCCTGTGCCAGGTGCGTGCTTTCCCGACGGCGGCGCAGGTGCGACTGCGTGCCGCGCGCGACACGGTGGCCGAGTCCGTGGTTCCCCGGCTGCGGCAGCCTGCCGCCGAGCAGACCCTGCGGGCCACGGCGGCGGCGACGCTCTCGTACATCGTCGCGATCCACCTCAGCAATGAGCCGGCGCCGCTGACCGCACCGCTCACCGCGCTGCTGGTCGTCCAGGTGACGCTGTACTCCACGCTGGCCACCGGTCTGCGCCGGGTGAACTCGGTGGTGGTCGGGGTGCTGATCGCGATCGCCTTCAGCTCGGTCACCGGGCTGTCCTGGTGGAGCCTCGGGTTGATCATCCTGGCCTCGCTGACCGTCGGGCGGTTCGTCCGGGTCGACGAGTTCGTCAACGAGGTCGCGATCAGCGCGATGCTGGTCCTCGGGGTGACCCGGCTGGCCTCGCAGGCCTGGGACCGGGTGCTGGAGACGCTGATCGGCGCCGTCATCGGACTGCTCTTCAACCTGGTGTTCGTCCCGCCGGTCTGGGTGCACACCGCGGCCGAGTCGATCGAGGACCTGTCCCGCCGCGCCCGCCACCTGCTGCTGAGCATCGGAGAGGAGCTGGCCGGGCCCGTCCCGGTCGAACAGGCGGCCGCCCGGCTGCACGAGGCGCGCCGGCTGGACCAGGCGATCGCTGACGTGGACGCCGCGCTGCGGCAGGCCGAGGACAGCCTGCGGCTGAACCCGCGGATCAGCGAGGGCGCGGTGAGTCGGGCGGTGCTGCGCACCGGCCTCGACACCCTGGAGATCTGCGTCGTGGTGATCCGGGTGCTGGCCCGCTCGCTCACCGATCTGGCCAAACGGCGCGGCGACGACGAGCAGCTCTTCCCCACCGAGGTCACGGTGGCGCTGGAGGAGCTGTTGGGACACCTCGGCGGTGCGCTGGTCAGCTTCGCGGTCCTGGTGACCACCCAGGTCAGCCAGGACGCCAACGCCGCGGAGGAGCGGCTCGCCACCGAGCTCGCGGCCGCCTGGAGCTGCCGGGAGAACGTGGCGCAGATGCTGCTGCGCCGGGTGCGGCAGCATCCGGAGGCCTGGCAGTTGCACGGCTCCCTGCTGGCCGAGGTCGACCGGATCCTGGACGAGCTGGACCTGGAGCACCGGTCCAACCGGCTGATGGAGGAGCTCGACCGGGCCGTCGTCCGGATCCCCGACCGCTTCCCCGGGCTGGCCGGGCTCCGGCGGGCCGCGCGCGGCGACCGTCGCGAGTGAAGATCGGGTGGGGGTGGTTGCGCTTCCCCGGTGGCTATCTACTAAGTTACTTAGTGGATTAGGCGACCGCATCCGCGGCCGCCGCGTCACCGCGTCACCTCGAAGGAGCCTGCGATCCGATGGGAAGCCACCGAAAGCCGAGCCCGCCGCATCGCGTCCGCGTCGCCGTGCTGACCACGGCCGCGGCCGGCAGCGTCCTGCTGGGCTCGGCCGGCGGCGCGCAGGCCGAGCCCGCTCCGACCGTGGCCTCGGTCAAGGAGCAGGTCGACAGGCTCAACGAGCAGGCCGAGGCCTCCACCGAGAAGTACGACGGGCTCAAGGCCCGGCAGCAGCAACTCCAGGCCGACGCCGGCCGACTGCAGGACCGCGTCGCCGCCGGCCAGGACCGGATGAACCGCCTGCGCACCCAACTGGGTGCCGTGGCCGCCGCCGAGTACCGCAACGGCGGGATCGACCCCTCCGTCCAACTCATCCTCAGCTCCGACCCGGAGAGCTACCTGCAGCAGGCCGCCGCCCAGCACCAGGCGACCGACACCACCGCGGCGCTGCTCAAGGAAGTCCAGGGCGAGCAGCGCCGGATGGACCAGGACCGCAAGGAGGCCACCGCGACCCTCGCCGAACTCGACACCAGCGGCACCGCGATGGCGAGCGAGAAGAAGGACATCCAGGACAAGCTGGCCCAGGCGCAGGCCCTGCTCAACAAGTTGAGCGCCGCCGACCGGGCAAGGGTCAACGGCCAGGACGCCGCCGCCCGCGCCACCCGCTCCGCCGACCGCCCGAGCTACCAGGGCCCGGCGACCGGCCGCGCCGCCGACGCCGTCCGCTTCGCCTACGCCCAACTCGGCAAACCGTACGTCTGGGGCTCTTCCGGCCCGGGCTCCTACGACTGCTCGGGCCTGACCGGCGCCGCCTGGGCCGCGGCCGGTGTCGCCCTGCCCCGGGTCTCCCAGGACCAGTGGAACGCCGGCCAGCACGTGGCCAGGGCCGATCTCCAGCCCGGAGACCTGGTCTTCTTCTACGGCGACCTGCACCACGTCGGCATCTACATCGGCAATGGCCAGATGATCCACGCCCCGCGCACCGGCGAGAACGTGATGATCCTCGCGCTGGACAACATGCCTTCCTACATGGGCGCGGTACGTCCATGACGCATTGCGCCGGCGGCCGGCCCCCCGAGGGCTTGGTACCGGTCGAGGGCTTCCAGGGCGTCGGGCACGAAGGGCCGACTGCGGACGGCCTCGCGCAGTTCGTCCTCGGTGAGCCAGGCGTGCCAGGCGATCTCCGAGACGTCCGGCGTGATGTCTCGGCCGACGGTGGCTTCGTGGAGGCCCAGCCAGTAGGGGCTGATCGCGCCACGGCACAGGAACTTGAGGACGAATCGGGCGTCTGCCCGGACTCCGAGTTCCTCGCCGACTTCCCGGGCGGCAGCCGATTCGTAGGACTCGCCGACCTCCACGGCGCCGCCGATCAGCCAGTTGTACTGGCCAGGGAAGCGTGAGACGCCGTCAGGGCGCCGGTGCACCAGGATCCGTCCACCGGGGTCGCGGCAGACGCTCGTCGCGACCCGGTGCAGCCACCGGTTGCGGATGGCCTCGCCGCGGTCCACGACCGCCAGCACCTGGTCCTGTCCGTCGACCCGCTCCACCAGTTCTCCCATGACTGCACACGATGTCAGAGCGGACCGACACAGCGGGAGGGAAGTGGGGTGGACCCTTCCTAGTAGTTCGCTTACCGCTGGTTGCTGACATAGGGTCGGTCCCGGTCCGTGCAGGGGCGGGCCGGTCGCTTCGGAGGGGGTCTTCAGGTATGGCGTTGCGGATGGACAGGCACACGCTCAGGGGGATAGCGGCGGCGGTCGCCGCCATGGCGGTGCTGTCGGCGCCGACGGCGCCGCTGCTCAACAGCCTCCCCGCGGCCGCGGCCACGCCGGACCCGACGCAGGCCACGGGAGCGACGCCCACGCAGGCACCGAGCGGGGCAGCCGAAGCGCCGGCGGCGGACGGCGGCGCGGTCCACGACCTGCAGCAGCCGCCGAGCGGCGTGCCGGCGGCCGCGACACCCACCACGGGCTCCACCGGCGCCCCGGCCACGGCAGGCACCGCGGTCGAGGTGACGCCGGGTCACGGGGCCACGCTCCCCAGCACCGTGTTCGCGGCCTACCGCAACGCGCAGAACGTGCTTGCCGCCAGCGCTCCCGGCTGCCACCTCGACTGGTCGCTGCTCGCCGGGATCGGGCAGGTGGAGTCCGGCCAGGCCGACGGCGGCCGGGTGGACGCGACCGGCACGACCTACACGCCGATCCTGGGCCCGTTCCTCGACGGCAACGGCTTCGCGGCGATCCCGGACACCGACCACGGAAGCTACGACGGCAGCGCGCTCTGGGACCGGGCCGTCGGCCCGATGCAGTTCATCCCCAGCACCTGGGCTTCCTGGGGCACCGACGGCAACGGGGACGGCAAGGCCGACCCCAACAACGTCTACGACGCCGCCCTGACGGCCGGCCGCTACCTGTGCGCGGGCGCCCGGGACCTGTCCGTGCCGGCCCAGCTGGACCAGGCGGTCCTCAGCTACAACCGCTCCGACGAGTACCTGAGCACGGTCAAGAACTGGATGCGCTACTTCGGCGCGCAGGCGACGACGGTGCCCGACGCGGTCCGCCCGCAGCTCCCGGCACAGCCGGGCACGTCGGCGCCCGTGGCGAGCCCCGACACGAGTCTCGGCGCGACTCCCACCACGGGCCCGGCGGCCAGTCCGAGCGCTCCGGCGCCGAGCGCGTCCGCCTCTGCGTCCGGGTCGGTACCCGCGCCGGTGGTGACGCCGTCTCCGCGGCCGAGCGGCTCCCCGTCCGCCTCCGGCACGCCCTCGCCGTCTCCCTCGCCCTCCGCGAGCAGCAGCCCCACCGGCTCGCCGTCCCCCAGCCCGACGGCCTCGCCCTCGCCCGGCTGCCCGCTGCCCACCGGCACCCCCAGCCCCACCCCCACCCCGACTGCGACTTCGAGCGCCACGGCCACCCCGTCCCCGTCGCCCTCCCCCACTCCCTCCGGTCCTTCGGCGTCCCCGACCCCCACGCCGGTGACGCCCTCGCCGCTCCCCAGCGGCTGCCCCTCGCCCACCCCGAGCGCCTCCGCCTCACCCACGCCGACAGCCGCCCCGAGCCCGAGCAGCAGCCCGAGCAGCAGCGGGCACTGAAAACCACTCGGCCCGCCAGGCAGCGCCTGGCGGGCCGAGGGTCGATCACGGGCGGGTCAGCCCGCGTTGACCTTGCTGATCAGGACGCTGCCGGTACCGGCCGGCGCGCCGTGCGCGTCAACCAGGTTGACCTCGCCGAACAGCTGGCGACCTGCCGGGGCCGGGCCGGTCGCTAGGACCTGGGCCTGGACCGTGGCGGTACCGCCGGCGGCCAGCGTGACCGGGTCGGCGGCCGCGTTGACGGAGCCGAGCTGCGGGGAGAAGTACACGTCCCGGTAGTCGTAGCCGGTCGTGCCGCTCGGAACGCTGTAGCCGTCCACCTTGACGGTGTAGGTGCCGGCCGCCGGGTTGAGCAGCGTCACCGACTCCTCCGAGGTGCTGCCGGCCGACTGACCGACAAGCTTGCCGTCCAGGTAGACGGACAGGTCGAGGTCGGCCTTGGCGTCGTCCGGGTGGCCGATGGCGACGTTGAACCGGGAGACGCCCGCGGGCAGGACCACCGTGCTGGTCTGCGCCCCGTGGTTGGCGATGGTCGGCCGGGTGGTCACGGCGGAGCCCAGCTCACCGCCCTTGAGCACGCCCTGGAACGGGCCGTAGGCGTTCTTCAGGGTCCAGCTGACGGGGCTCGCGGCGCCCTGGGTGACCGAGTCCAGCGTCTGGACCTGGGGGTCGAACCCGACTCCGAGGATCTTGGCGTCGATCGAGTACGGGTTGGCGTCGGTGCCGGTGGTCCGGCGCGCCTCGGTGACGATCTCCCAGACACCGGCCTGCGGTGCGCGGTAGCTCCGGTTGGTCGGGCTGCCGCACTTGGGGCCGGGGGTGGCGTAGTTGGTCCAGCACTCGTTGCTGGCCGTCGGGTCGGCGGGCATGCCGTCCGGCGCGATGGCCAGGAAGCGGACCTGGCTGCCGGCCGCGACGCCGTCCAGGTTGACCGCGAGGGTCTTGGCGCCCTCGGGCACCGTGATGAAGTGCCGCTCGACCCGGCTGCGCGCCACGCTGCCCGAGAAGCCGGACTGGAAGTCCGGGGCGCTCAGGGCCTGGCCGACGATCGAGGTCAGCATGATCTGCTGGTCGATGCCGAGGGTGTCCTCGTCGTCCACCCGCAGGATCGCGCTGTGCAGGCCGGCGGACTTCGGGGTGGCCGCGACCTTGACGGTGACGGGCTGGTTGAGCGGCAGATCGACCTTGCGGCCGCCCTGGATCGCCCAGGTGCCGTCGTCGCCGGCGATGGTCAGGCGGTGGGTGATCGCGTCGGGGTCACCGGTGGTGCGGGTGATGGTGACGTCGTACACCGAGCGCTTGCCGACGGCGGGACCGCCGGCCGCGGCCGGGGCACGGTCGTAGACGCCGGCGCCGAAGCCGGGCGTGGCCAGGTACGGCGAAAGGACGCTGGTGGCCGGGGCCTTGACCGTGTACTCATGGACGTCGCCGGCGCCGTTCTCCAGGTAGTGCCAGGCCGCGTTGACGTCGATCAGACCGGCCCCCTGCTCGGCGGCCTGGTAGCCGGGCAGCCAACGGGCGCTGCTGGTGAGCGCGTTGCGCAGGGCGAGCGGAGTGCTGCTGACCCGGTCGTCGGAACCCTTGGCGTAGCGGTTGTCCTCCTTCGCCGCCGAGATCAGCAGCGCGGTGGCGCCGGTGGCCTGCGGGGACGCCATCGAGGTGCCCTGCAGCATGCCGTAGCCCGGGGGCAGTTCGTAGCCGGCGGCCGGGAAGGACGCGCCGGGCTCCCAGGTCGGGATGGTGTTCACCGAGGAGCCCGGGGCGACCAGGGTCGGCGTGAAGCCGCCGTCCTCGCGCGGGCCGCGCGAGGAGAAGGTGAACAGGCCGTAGTCCTCGGCCGACTTGGCGCCGTAGTTGGACGCCCAGGTCTCCCGGCTGATCGCCGCGCCGACGCTGATCACCTTCGAGGCGAGGCCCGGGTCGCCGATGCTGTTGAGGCCCGGACCGTCGTTGCCCGCCGAGATGACCAGCTGGACGCCGGTCTGCTCGATGATCTGGGTGTAGAGCCGGGAGCGGGCGCTGTTGCCGTCGTTGAGCACCGGCAGGCCGCCGATGGACATGTTGATGACGTCGACGCCGTGGTTGAGCGCCAGGTCGGCCATGCCCTCGGTCAGCGCGGTGGCGCTGCAGCCCGGGCCGAAGACGCAGGCGCGGGCCGAGATGATCTTCGCGCCGGGGGCGGCGCCGGTCATCCGGCCGCCGAACAGGCCGTTGGCGGCGGTGATACCGGCCACGTGGGTGCCGTGCTCACTGGCGACCAGGCCGATGTTCACGAAGTCGGCGTGCTTGCCGACCCAGGGGCCGCCGACCGGGGACAGGTCCACGTTCTTGCGGGTCTCGATGGTGAACGGGACGGTCTTGGCGATCGGCGACCTTGCGTCGACGGTGCCGAAGTGGCCGACCTGGTTGCTCTCCTTGTAGGAGGACATCGCCTGGTCGTCGGTGAAGTCGGCGTTGTCGTTGAGGTCGACCCGGACCTTGCCGGTGGCCGGGTCGTACAGCACGGCCCAGGAGTCGGTGGTGGTGCCGTTGCGGTTGAGGTCACCCGCCTCGTCGCCGCCGAGGGTGACGCTCTCCTTGAACAGGGCGATCTTGTAGTTGCCCGCCGGGGCCGTGTAGGTACGGCCCTTGTAGCCGAAGCTCGGACCGGAGACGTCGGTGAGCATCGGCAGCCAGGTACCGTCGCCGTCGATCAGCGGGTCGGTCTCGGTCACCCAGTCGACGATCTTGCGCTCGCCGGTGGTGGTCCACTGCAGGGCGGGGTGGGCCAGGTCGACGCCCGAGTCGAGGATGCCGATGGTGACGCCGCGGCCGTCCGCCTCCGGGTGGCGCTTGACGAAGTCCACCGCGCCGATGTCGTTGGCGGGCTGGTACGGGTTGGCCGCAGGGGTGTCGGCGCCCGGCGCCGGGTACTTGCCCGGCTCCGGCGTGGGGCCGGTGACCGGCTTCGGCCGGTGGTCCTGCTGCTGCGGCGCCGGGTTGGCCTCGTCGTGGAAGTACGGCGCGCCGACGGTCGGGGTCGGGACCAGCGCGGCGCCGGCCGCCGGCGAGCCGGTACCGCCGTCGCCCACGCCACTGTCGACCTTGGGGGTGCGGGTGGCGGCGGGCGCGGCGTCGGTGTCCGCGTACGGGTTCTCCATCGGCACGGACTCGTTGAGGTCGATGGCCTGGACCTCGGAGAGCTTGGTGGCCCGGCCGAGCAGCGCGTCGGCCTTGTCGGTGGCGACCGTGGCGCGGACGTAGCCGATCCGGTCGATGGTCTTTCCGACGCTGGCACCCGCAGCGGTCAGCTGCTCGGCGGTGGCCGCGGTGCTGCCGGGCTTCACCGCGAGCATCAGCGTGACGGTGGCGGCGCCCTCGGCCTTCGCCTGGGCGAGCAGGTCCGCGTCGTGTGCGCTCAGCTTGTCGCTGATCCCCGGCTTCGCACCACCGGGAGCCGGGGCGGGGCTGGAGTCGGCCGCGAAGGCCGAGGTCAGGCCACCCGCGCCCAGGGCGGCGACGAGGCTCGCCGCCAGGGTCGCCCGGGCGAGGCGTCGGTGGGAACGTATCTGATGCGGCATCGATATCCCTGCTCAGAGGCTACATTCGGATGATCGAACAGACTGCCGACTACTGGCCGTCCATTACCAGTCCTTGACTTGGCGAATCCCGGCGTTGGCGTACAGTCGCCAGTCCGGCGCGCAACCTGACGCGCAACCAAATGACGCGCGGTTCAACCGGTCTGGGCCCCTGGACCTCCGCGAACCGGTGTCGCCCCAGCCGCCAACGGCCCTGCCCGCCTTGATGTTTCCTGAGAAAACGCGGCGCATCGTGTAAGGAGCTCGCGCAGCCGACCGCTGCGCCGCACACGCCCCCGCTGCACCGTGCGGGGAATCCGGGCGCACCCGTTGATCGGCTGCGCCTGCGCCCCTAGACTCGCCGCGCCCGCAGCCGCTCCCTGCGCTTCGGGATCACAGCTGCGTCGACAACTCCCGTGCCGGACGTGCCGATCCACGTCCCTACCGGGCTGTGCAGGTCCCCTGACAAACCCTCAAGGAGGACTGACTTGACGGCTTCCACCGCACGTCGCTGGCTGCTCGCCGGTGTGAGCAGCCTGGCGCTCGCCGCGACCGGCATCCTCTCCACCCCCGGCGGCGCCGCCTCGGCCGCAGGCTATCCGGCGGTCCACCCGACGGTCGCCGAGTACACCCAGCTCAGCACCGGCGAGACACCGCCGACCCCGGCCCAGTGCGCTTCGGCCGGCCGGCGCTGCTTCTCCCCGCAGGCCATCCGGGCGGCCTACGACCTCGGCCCGCTCTACGCCGCCGGCAACGACGGCCGGGGCCAGACGATCGCGATCGTCGACTCCTACGGCAGCGACACCATGGCCCACGACCTGCACGTCTTCGACCACACCTTCGGGGTGGCCGCGATGTGCGGCGAGGAGGGCGTGGCCTGCGCACCGGGCATGCCCACCTTCAGCGAGCTGCACGTGCAGGGCTCGCCGGCCACCTCCGCCCCGCCGCCGACCAGCAAGGGCACCGGGCAGGAGGACAAGTCCGCCTGGGCGCTCGAGGTGGCGCTCGACGTGGAGACCGCGCACGCGATGGCCCCCGGCGCCAACATCCTGCTGGTCAGCACGCCGACCGCGGAGACCCTAGGGGTGCAGGGCTTCCCGCAGATGATGGCCGCCGAGCAGTACGTGGTCGACCACCACCTGGCCACCGTCATCTCGCAGTCCTTCGCCTCCGCCGAGGGCGCGTTCGCCAGTGCGCAGTCACTGGAGCAGCTCCGGTACGCCTTCAAGTCGGCGGCGCAGAACGGCGTCACCGTACTCGGCTCGTCCGGTGACAACGGCACCGCGGACTCCACCAAGACCCCGGTGAAGTCCGGTGGCACGCCGATCCCCTACCCGTCCGTGGAGTGGCCGGCCTCGGACCCGCTGGTGACCGGTGTCGGCGGCACGTACCTGTGCACCGACCCGGGCGCGACCGGCGCCCGGGTGACCGACAGCTCCGACAATCCGGCGAAGTGCCAGTCCAACCCGGGTGCGGCCGAGGTTGGCTGGACCTTCTCCGGGGGCGGCTTCAGCCAGCTCTTCGACCGGCCGGCCTACCAGGGCACGCTGCCGGCCGGCAGCACCGCGATCGGCGCCAAGCGCGGCGTCCCGGACGTCTCGCTGCAGGCCAGCTCCGGCACCGGCGCGCTGGTGTACGTCTCGCTCCCGCCGGACGGACAGGGCGGGCTCAGCTGCGGCAGCGCGCCGTGCAGTTCCGGCTGGTACGACATCGGCGGCACCTCGCTCTCCTGCCCGCAGTGGGCCGGTCTGGTGGCGATCGCCGACCAGCTGAACGGCGGCGGCCTCGGTCTGCTCAACCCGGCGCTGTACCGGGTCGGCGCCGACCCGGCCAAGTACGCGGTCGACTTCCACGACGTCACGCTCGGCAACAACACCGCCGACCCGTCGGTGCCCGGCTACCCGGCCACCACCGGCTGGGACCCGATCACCGGCCTCGGCACGCCGGACGCGGCGAAGCTGCTCCCCGACCTGGTCGCGGCGGCGCACGCGGGCTGACCCCGAAGTACTCCCGAAGTACCGCTGTCCAGTGGCCCGCCGGAGCGATCCGGCGGGCCACCGCCGCGCTCGGGCCCAGCTGGGAGGCATCTGAGGGGCAGCTGGGGGCAAGCCTGCGTGCCGGGCCCGACCTGCTCGTTCGGTACCGTGCTGGCGCACCACCGGCGAGCGAGAGCAGGACGAGATGGCCCAGCAGGGGCAGCACGACGCGGCGCGGCCGAGCCTTCGCCGGATCGCCCTGGAGTGGGGCCGGATCGGTTGCATCGGCTTCGGCGGGCCGCCCACCCACATCGCGCTGCTGCGCGGGCTCTGCGTGGAGCGCGAAGGCTGGATCGCCGCCGCGGACTTCGAGGACGGCATCGCCGCGACGAACCTGCTGCCCGGGCCGGCCTCCACCCAACTGGCGATCCTGACGGCCTGGCAGCTTCGCGGGCTTCCCGGCGCGCTGGTCGGTGGGCTCTGCTTCATCGTGCCCGGCCTGGTGCTGATCCTGGCGTTGGCGGCGCTCTTCCTGGCCGGGAGTCCGCCCCGGTGGGTGCTGGGGGCCGCGGCCGGTGCCGGGTCGGCGGTGGCGGCGGTCGCCGTGCACGCGGCCGTTGGGCTGGTTCCCGCGAGCCGGCAGCGGATGGGCGGCGCCCGGGCCCAGCGGGGTCGGTGGATCGGCTACGGGCTGGCGGGCGGTGTCGCGGCGAGCCTGGCCGGCCCGTGGTTGGTGCTGGTGCTGATCGGCGCCGGACTGATCGAGGTCGCGGTGCGGACGGCCGGGCGCAACCGCCCGTCGCCGGGCGGCGGTGGACGAGCGGCCTGGCCGCTGCCGCTGGCCGTCGCGGCTCCCGGCGCCGCGGGGCTCGCGGCGCTGGCCTGGGTCGCGTTCAAGGTCGGCGCCCTGTCGTACGGCGGCGGCTTCGTGATCATCCCGCTGATGCAGAGCGACGCCGTCCACCGGTACCACTGGATGACCGATGCCCAGTTCCTGAACGCCGTCGCCCTCGGGCAGATCACCCCCGGCCCCGTGGTGCAGACGGTCGCCGTGGTCGGCTACGCGGCGGCCGGTGTCGGCGGCGGCCTGCTGGCCGCCGCGGTGGCCTTCGCCCCGTCCTTCCTCTTCGTGCTGCTCGGCGGGTCGCACTTCGACCGGCTGCGCGCCGACCCGGGCGTCCAGGCCTTCCTGACCGGGGCCGGGCCCGCCGTCATCGGCGCGATCGCGGGCTCGGCGATTCCGCTGGCGCTGGCCCTGCAACACGCCTGGCAGTACGCCGTGCTGGCCGCGGCGGCGGTGTGGCTGCTGGCCGGCCGCCGCGGTGTGGTCAGCGCGCTGCTCGGCGCCGGCGCCCTCGGCGTGGCCGCCTCCTGGGCCGGCTGGCCGGTGACCTGAGCAGACCGCCGACGCGCTGTCGCACCCACCCGCTACCGTGCCGGTATGACCCATGCTGAACTTCAGACCAAGCGGATCAGGCCCTGGCAGTTCCACCAGACGGCCGGTCTCGAGGAGTGGCGTGTCCTGGGCGAAGGCGCCTGCAGCTACTTCCGTACCGGCTCCTTCGCGGCCGGCGCCCGGCTCGTGCACGAGATCGGCGCACGGCTCGATGTCGAGGGCCGGCATCCCGACATCGACCTGCGCGCCGAGGGCGTGACGGTCCGGCTGATCACGCTCACCCAGGACTACTACGGGCTGACCGAGCAGGACGTCGAACTGGCCCGGCAGATCTCGGCGCTGGCGCGGGAGCTGGGCATCCCGGCCGACCCGTCCGCCGTGCAGACCGTCCAGGTCACCGTGGACGCGCTCGACATGTCCCGGGTCGTGCCGTTCTGGCGGGCCCTGCTCGGCTACCAGGACCGCGCGGGCAGCCCCGAGGACCTGATCGACCCGCACGGTCGCGGGGCGCCGTTCTACTTCCAGCAGATGGACGCCCCGCGCCCGCAGCGCAACCGGGTCCACCTCGACGTCTTCGTGCCGCACGACCAGGCCGAGGCCCGGATCGCGGCCGCGATCGCCGCCGGCGGCCGGCTGCTGAGCGACGAACACGCCCCGTCGCACTGGGTGCTGGCCGACCCGGAGGGCAACGAGGCGTGCGTCGGTACCTGCAACTGAGGCCGGTCGGTCCAAGGGTCAGCCGCTGATGCTCCCCGTGCCGGTCTCGATGTGGCCGGTGGCGCGGCGGCTCCAGCTGGGGTCGCCGCTCACGGTGGCGGTGAAGTCGTACCAGCCGTTGGTGTAGGCGACGGCGTTGAAGTAGTCCGAGACGGTGGCGCCGGGGGCCACCTGGTAGGTCCACGGGCCGTCGGTGCGGTAGTTGGTCGAGGTGATGGTGAAGGTCACGGTGCTGGTACCGGTGTTGGTCATCTTGAACCAGACCGCCTGCTTGCCGGTGTTCGGCGCCGGCGCGTAGTACGTCGAGGCCTCGGCGGTCTTCCCGGCGCTGGTGGCGTTGCCGGTGAAGCGGCGCAGGAAGCGGTTGGGGCCGACGACGGTGAGGTCGTACTTGCCGTCACCGTAGTTCGCACCGATGTTGAAGAAGTCGCTGGTGCCGCCGTCGGCGCCGGTCGAGGCGTTGTGGGGGGCGACGGTGTACTGCCAGGGCCCGCCGCTGCGGTAGGCGTTGGCGTAGATCGAGTAGTGCGCCCAGGCGGTGGCCTGCGGGCCCTGGTTGGCCAGGTCGATCCAGAGCAGGATCTGGTTGTTGGCGTCGTACTCGATCCGGTCCACCCAGGCGTTGGGCTGGTAGGGCAGCGCCCGAGCGGGCTTGCTGCCGCTCTCCTGGGTGGGCATCGAGTTGGTGCCGGGGCTCGGGTTGATCTGCACGTTGGCGGTGGCCTGGCTGATCGTCGCACTGGTGTCCGGCAGCCCCGGGAGGCCGTACACCGGGGTGCTGAAGTCGAAGGCGCCGGTGAGGTCGCCGCAGATCTGGCGGCGCCAGGTGCTGATGTTGTTGCAGACGGCGGGAGTGCCCAGGGCCGCCGTCCAGGTCTCCAGGAAGCGGATCACGCTGGTGTGGTCGTAGACCCGGGAGTCGACGTAGCCGCCGCGGGTCCACGGGGAGGCGATGATCATCGGCACCCGGAAGCCGAGACCGATGTTGGTGCCGTTGTAGAACTCGCCGGCGGTGCCGCTCGGCGCGACCGGCGGCGGCACGTGGTCGAAGAAGCCGTCGTTCTCGTCGTAGTTGAGGAAGAGCACGGTGGAGTTGAAGGTGTCCGGGTTCGCGGCCAGCGCCTGCAGCACCAGGTTGACGAAGTGCGCGCCGTTCTCCGGCGGGCCGTCCGGGTGCTCGGAGAACAGCTGGTTGGAGACCACCCAGGAGACCTGCGGCAGCGTCCCCGCGAGCGAGTCGGCTCTGATCGCGGCCGCGATGTCGTCCGGCGTGGAGCCGGTGCTCGGCACCGAGGCCATGCCGCGCTGCGCGAGCGGGCTCGAACTCGGGGCACCGGTGAACTGGTTGAAGTAGGCGAGGGCGTTGTCGCCGAAGTTGTCGGAGGCGTTCTGGTAGACCTTCCAGCTCACCCCGGCGTTCTGCAGCGCCTCGGCGTAGGTCTGCCAGTGCAGGCCCTTCTCGTCGCCGCCGTCGTAGGCCGGGCCGCCCGCGCTGCCCGCCGGGTCGATCGTGCCGGACCACAGGTAGGTGCGGTTGGGGCCGGTCGCCGACAGGATCGAGCAGTGGTAGGCGTCGCAGATGGTGTAGGCGTCGGCCAGCGCGTAGTGGAACGGGATGTCCGAGCGGTTCATGAAGCCCATGGTCCGGTCGGAGCCCTTGGCGGAGGTCCAGGAGTCCATCTTCCCGTTGTTCCACGCCTGGTGCTGGGTGCCCCAGGAGTGGTCGAGCGAGCCGTCGCACTGCGCCAGCAACTCCCCGCTGCTGCCCCACCACCAGGTGTTGGTCGCGCTCAGCTGCCAGGGGTACTGCCGGCCGCTGCCGTTGGGCTGGTTGAAGACGCTGTTGCCGCCGGCGATCTGGATGGTGGCCTTGTCGCCGAAGCCGCGCACGCCCTTGAGCGCGCCGAAGTAGTGGTCGAAGCTGCGGTTCTCCTGCATCAGCACGACGACGTGCTTGACGTCGGCTATCGTCCCCGTGCTGGCGGCGGCCGCGCGAGGCGCGGTGCCGGGCAGGGAGTCCAGGCCCACGGCTGCGCCGATGGCGGCGGCGGAGCCGAGGAAGGTACGACGAGTGACGGGGGTCACGTGAGGCCTCCGGGAAGATGGATATACAACTCCAGCCCGCAGACCATGCGACACCCGGGTGGCGACTGTCCAGTAACAATGTGGCGGCCAGATGAAAGACAGTCAACGATCCCGACCGGACCAACTGCGGGAAGGGTGTTGGGCCGCGCCGAGGACGGGCACAATGCCACCATGCCGATCACTGCCGCCGAGGCGGACAAGATCCTCGCCGAGAACTTCGCCCCCTGGGTGCTGGAGCTGGGCCTGTCGGTGACCGAGACCGGGGAGCGGCACTCCGTGCTGCGGCTGCCCTGGTCGGACCGACTCGCCCGGGAGGGAGGCGGGCTGTCGGGACAGGCACTGATGGCGGCCGCCGACACCGCGACGGTGATCGCGCTCAGCTCGGCGCTGGGCGGCTTCGGGCCGATGACCACGATTCAGCAGTCGACCAGCTTCCAGCGGGCGGTGCTGGGGCGGGACGTCCTGGTCACCGCCCGGGTGACCAAGCTGGGGCGACGACTGGCCTTCACCGACGTCACGCTGACCGCCGAGGGCGAGCAGGAGCCGGCCGCCCACGCGACCACCGTCTACGCCTTCCCGGGCTGACCGAGGCTCAGGATGTGGGCGGCATCACGCAGCCCTGGCGAAATGGTCATGCCAACTCTGGGTTGAACGGCGCGCCGCCGGGCAGACGCAAAGGGATCGGCCCGTGGACGTCGGTCCCGGGCCAGTGGTCCTGAGGAGGTCGGATCGTGGATCCCGTCCGGCGCTATGCCGTCTCGCTCCCCGGCCCCGTGGGCGGACACCGGCCCGTGACGGTGGTCGTGGTGCGCTGGACCCCCGGGTCGGTCGACGGCAACAGCGTCTACACCGACGACAGCGGGGAGTTCCGGGTCACCATCGACGCGGCCGGCGTGGCCCGCCTGCTGGACGCCGACACCGGTCACCAACACCAGTGCCTGCACGCGGTGCCACGGCCGCACCCGCGCTCGGCCGCGTAGCCGCCGACGGCCCAGGCTCAGGACTCCTCGCTCTCACCCGCCTCGCGCGCACCGCCGGTGTGCCCCGGCCACGCCGCCCCGGCCGAGCACGCGTACCACGCCGCACCGTCGGCGCTGTGCGTGGTGCTGCCTCCGCCCGGGTGAGCGCGGTCGCCCTCGCCGTGCCGTGGCCCCGGGCGCAACCGTCGGTGCGCGATCCTCGTCGGTAGTCGTCGGTCGTCACGGTGACCCGCCCGCCCCGGACGGCGATCCGTGCGCCCCAAGGAGCCCCGGCCCATGCCCTCCCCCACTCGCTGGCTGATCGGCTGCCTCGTCCTGCTGCTCACCGGTTGCAGTCCCACTCCCTCGCAGCAGACCGCCACGGACGCCTCCCCGGTACCGCCGGCGCCGGTCGCCACCCCCATGACGGCCGACCAGCTGGCCGGTCAACGGGTGGTGTACTCCTACCAGGGCCTCACGCCGCCGGAGCCGCTGCTCACCGCGATCCGCAGCGGCCGAGCCGCCGGGGTGATCTTCTTCGGGCCGAACACCGCCGATCCGGAGCAGTTCCGGCAGGCCGTCGCCGAGCTGCGCCAGGCCCAGCAGCAGAGCCCGGTGCACCATCCGCTGCTGCTGATGACCGACCAGGAGGGCGGCCTGGTCCGCCGGTTGCCCGGCGCACCCGAGCTGTCGGCCCGCGCGATCGGCACCGGGCCCGACCCGGTGGCGGCCGCCGGACTGGCCGGCCACGACGCGGGCGAGAACCTCGTGGCGGCCGGGCTGAACGTCAACCTGGCTCCCGTGCTGGACGTCTACCAGCAGCCCGGCAACTTCATCGACCAGAGCGAGCGCTCGTTCAGCCAGGATCCCGCCGTGGTCTCGGCGGTGGGGCGGGCGTTCGTCACCGGCCAGCAGCAGACCGGGGTCGCCGCCACCGCCAAGCACTTCCCGGGCCTGGGCACCGCCCCGGCCGGCGCCAACACCGACGAGGGCCCGGTCACCCTGACGGCCTCCCGCGAGCAACTGGCCACCGTCGACGAGACGCCGTACCCGGCCGTGATCGAGGCGGGGGTCGACCTGGTGATGCTCTCCTGGGCGGTCTATCCGGCGCTCGACCCCGCGCGGCCGGCGGGACTGTCCGCCACCGTAGTCGGCGGGGAGCTGCGCGGGCGCCTGGGCTTCCAGGGCGTCACCATCACCGACGCGCTCGAGGCCGGCGCGCTGCACGACTACGGGGACGCGGGCGCGCGGGCGGTGACGGCCGCGAGCGCCGGGATGGACCTGCTGCTCTGCTCGGCGCAGGACCCGGAGCAGGGCGCGGACGCGACCACCGCGCTGGCGGACGCGCTGACCACGGGACGGCTGGACCGCACCGCGTTCACCGCCGCCGTGGACCGGATCACCGCGCTCCGGGGCCGCCTGCACTGAGCTCTGCCCATGCCCCGACTGTCCGCGCACGTGGGTCTGTCCACACCCCGGGAGTTGTCCACAGGCGCACAAAAGGGCATGACGCTCCGTACGGACACCTTCTACGGTGGCCGCATGCGACGTGACAACCAGGTCCTCATCTTCGACGCCGACGACACCCTGTGGGAGAACAACATCCGCTTCGAGCGGGCCATCGACACCTTCCTCGACGAGGTGGCCCGGCCCCCGATCAGCCGCGCCGCCGCCCGCGCGGCGCTGGACCGGATCGAGGCCGCCAACGCCAAGACCCACGGCTACGGCGCCCAGGTCTTCCTGCGCAGCCTCGTGGAGTGCTTCGAGCAGCTGCGCGGCCGCCCGGCCGACGCCGCCGAGCAGGCGCGGTTCGCCGCCCTGGCGGCCTCGATCACCAGCGCCGAGGTGGAGCTGATACCCGGCGTCGCGCAGACCCTGCCCGCACTCGCGGCCAGGCACGAGCTGCTGCTGCTCACCAAGGGCGACCAGGCCGAGCAGCGGGCGAAGGTGGACGCCTCGGGCCTGGCCGGCCTGTTCCGTTCGGTGCACATCGTCGCGGAGAAGGACTTCTCCGAGTACTACTGGCTGATCGGCGAGGAGGCCCTGGAGCCGGAGCGGACCTGGATGATCGGCAACTCCCCGAAGTCCGACATCCTGCCGGCCCGCGCCGTGGGCCTCAACGCGGTCTTCATCCCGCACCAGCACACCTGGACGCTGGAGGAGGCCGAACTGGACCCGGCCGACTCGCGCGTCCTGCGACTGACCACCTTCGCCGAACTCGAGGAGCACTTCTGATGTCCAGTCACCTGACGCACAGTCAATTGACCGATCCCCACCCCTCGGTCTCCTGCGTCTTCGTCTGCCACGACGGCACCGGCCGGGTCCTGCTCGCCCGCCGCGCGGCCGCCGCCCGGGACGAGCCGGGGCGCTGGGACTGCGGCGCGGGCGCGCTGGAGTTCGGCGAGACCTTCGAGGCCGCCGTGGCCCGCGAGGTGCGCGAGGAGTACACCGCCGAGCCGCTGGAGATCACCGTCCTCGGCGTGCGCAACGTGCTGCGCGGCACCCCGGTCGACTCGCACTGGGTCGCGGTGGTCTGCGCGGTCCGGGTGGACCCGGCCGAGGTGGCGATCGGCGAGCCGCACAAGTTCGACGCCCTCGACTGGTTCACCCCGGACGCGCTGCCCGCCCCACTGCACTCGCAACTGCCCCCGACCCTGGAGCTGGCCGGCTACCTGGCCGCCGTCAGGGTGACCGCCGCCTCCGGGGAGTAGAGCGAGAAGGTGAGCGACTCCTGCAGGTAGAGCCGGATCGACTGGGCGTCGTGCGAGAGGTAGCCGATCGACAGGTCCTGGCCGAGGTGGAGCTCGAAGTCGCCGCCCCGGCTGGAGAGCACCACCGCGCCGGCCAGGGCCGGGGCCCAGATGATCTCGCCGGTCACCACCCGGGCCAGGTGTTGGCGGACCGGGTAGCCGTGGTTGGAGGTCTCGTTGACCGCCGTGTAGACATCGGCGCCGAGCAGCAGCGAGTAGGGCCCGTCCACCCCGGCCAGCCGCAGCCGGGTGAGCGCCTGGCTGACGGCGTCGGGGTAGTCGGTGACATCGGTGGGCAGGGTGATCGACGGGTTGTCGGTTCCGGTGCGCACGCCGGTGATCCCGGCCGCCGGCCAGCCGTCGAAGATCGCGGTGTCCTCGGCCTGGGCGATGGTGCGCGCGGCCTCCTTGACGGGCTGCCAGTCGGAGTTCTTCGAGCCGCGTTCCACGTCGTCCACGGCCTGCCGGTCCAGCACGAACGGCACCCGCAGCTCCACCACCGGGCGGGACTCGCGCGCGTGCGCCTGGGTACCGGGCACCAGGGTGGCGATCGGCCGCTGGTGGCCGGAGCCGACCGCCGCCAGCTCGGGCCCGGCCGGCCCGGACAGGTCCACCACCCGTCGGCCGGCCAGGTGCAGGGTGAAGGTGCGCCGGGCCTCCTCCTCGATCTGGGCCCAGGCCTCGGCGGAGATCGGGGCCAGATCACGGTGCAGGTTGTTCATCGGTCAACGCTCCTGTCAGTGGTCCGCTTGAGACTTCCGATGCCGAGTGAGCCGTCCCCTCTGGCCGGCGCAGCCAGGGATGCGGGCGAGGATGCAGACGACGCCGCGGCCGAAGCCGCCGGCGGCGGCGGGGAGTCCAGCAGGTCGGCCGAGGGCACGAAGAAGAGCCCCCCGGTGACCGCCGTGGAGAAGTCGAGCAGCCGGTCGTGGGTGCCCGGCGGCCTGCCGAGGAACATGTTCTCCAACATCTCCTCGGTGACCGCCGGCGTACGGCAGTAGCCGATGAAGTACGTCCCCAGCTCGCCACTGCGGTAGGACCCGAACGGCATGTTCAGCCGGACGATCTGCCGCTGCGTACCGTCCGGCGCCGGGTCCAGCGAGGTCAGCGCGACATGCGAGTCGGCCGGCTTCACCTCGTCGGCCAGCTCGATGTCCGCCAGCTTGGTGCGGCCCACCGCCCGCTCCTGCGCCTCGACCGGCAGCGCCTCCCAGCCGGCCAGGTCGTGCAGGTACTTCTGCACGACCACGTAGCTGCCGCCCGCGAAGGCGGCGTCCTCCGCACCGATCAGCGCGGCCGCGTCGGCCTCGGCGCCCTCCGGGTTCTCGGTGCCGTCCACGAAGCCGAGCAGGTCGCGCTGCTCGAAGTACTGGAAGCCGCAGACCTCGTCCGCCACGTCCACCGCGCCGCGCAGCCGGGCGAGCAGCTGTCCGGCCAGCTCGAAGCAGGCGTCCTGGCGCTCGGCGCGCAGGTGCAGCAGCAGGTCGCCGGGGGTGGCGGGGGCGGTGTGCCGGTTGCCGCGCAGCTCGCGGAACGGGTGCAGCTGGGCCGGGCGCGGTCCGGCGAAGAGCCGGTCCCAGAGCCGCGAGCCGATCCCGGCCACGCAGCTGAGCCGCGCCTGCGGGACCCGGAAGCCGACCGAGCGGCGCAGCCCCGCGAGGTCCGGCAGCAGCTCCCGGACGACCCGCTCGCCACCGGGGCGCACGGTGAGCACCAGGAACAGCGCGGCACTGGTCAGCGGCGCGCGGACGTCCTGCGGCTGCGGCACCGCCTGCGGTATCGCCTGCGCCTGCGGTATCGCCTGCGACTGGGGCGAGGGTGCCGACTGCGCGTCGGCCTCGGGAATCTGATCGACCGTCATCGGGGCTGCTCGCTTCGGTCGCCGGCCCAGAGGGTGTGGAAGGCCCCGTCCTGGTCCACCCGCCGGTAGGTGTGCGCGCCGAAGTAGTCGCGCTGCCCCTGGATCAGCGCGGCCGGCAGCCGTCTGGCCCGCAGCGAGTCGTAGTAGGCGAGCGCGGTGGCGAAGCCGGGCACCGGCACGCCCAGTTGCGCCGCGGTGGAGACCACCCGCCGCCAGGCCGACTGCGCCTCGCCGAGCGCCTGCTGGAAGTATTCGTCGGCGAGCAGCGTGGGCAGCGCCGGATCGGTCGCGTAGGCGGCCTCGATCCGGGTCAGGAACCGGGCCCGGATGATGCAGCCGCCGCGCCAGATCGCGGCCATCGCGCCCGAGGCGATCTGCCAGCCGTACTCGGCGCTGCCGGCCTGGATCTGGTTGAAGCCCTGCGCGTACGCGACGATCTTCGAGGCGTACAGCGCCTTCTCCACATCGCCCGCGAAGCGGTCGGCGGCGGCGCTGTCCAGCCAGGTCTCGGTGGGCCCGGGCAGGCCGCGGGCCGCGTGGCGCAGCTCGGCGCTGCCGGAGAGCGAGCGGGCGAAGACCGCCTCGGCGATGCCGCCCACCGGCACGCCCAGTTCGAGCGCGGTCTGCACGGTCCAGCGGCCGGTGCCCTTCTGTTCGGCCTGGTCCAGCACGATGTCCACGAAGGGCTTGCCGGTGGCCGGGTCGGAGTGACCGAGCACCTCGGCGGTGATCTCGATCAGGTAGGACTCCAGCCGGTCCGCGTTCCAGCTGCGGAAGATCTTGGCGATCTCGGCGGGCTGGCGTCCGGCGCCGTGCCGCAGCAGGTCGTAGGCCTCGGCGATCAACTGCATGTCGGCGTATTCGATGCCGTTGTGCACCATCTTGACGAAGTGTCCGGCGCCGTCGGGGCCGACGTGGGTGCAGCAGGGCCGCCCGTCCACCTTGGCGGCGATCGACTCCAGCAGCGGGCCGAGGCTCTGGTAGGCCTCGGCGGTGCCGCCGGGCATGATGCTCGGTCCCTCCAGCGCGCCCTCCTCACCACCGGAGATGCCGGTGCCGACGAAGTGCAGTCCGTGCTCGCGCAGCGCCGCCTCGCGCCGCCGGGTGTCCAGGAAGTGCGCGTTGCCGCCGTCCACCACGATGTCGCCGGGCTCCAGCAGCGGCACCAGTTCGTCGATCACGGCGTCGGTGGGGGCGCCCGCCTTGACCATGATGATGATCCGTCGGGGTCGGGCCAGCGCGGCGACGAACTCTGCCGCCGTCTCGGTCGGCACGAAGGCGCCCTCGTGTCCGAACTCGGCCATCAGCGCGCTGGTCCGGGCGGCGGTGCGGTTGTGCAGGGCGACCCGGTGACCGTGCCGGGCGAAGTTGCGGGCCAGGTTGCGGCCCATGACGGCCAGTCCGGTGACGCCGATGTCGGCGGAACTGAGCGCACTCATGCAGGGGACTCCACTTTCCTGGGGATCATCAGCCCAGCCTGCCGTGCGGTCCGCACAGATGCACCACGGCACGCCAGAGCGGCGCGGCTACTCCGTCCGTACGGCGGCCGTACAGCGTGCGGTCGGCCCGTTCCCGCTCCTACCGGGCGTATCGTCGCGTAGACCTGCTGCTCCGCTACCACCGCGCCGACTGACGCGCCGCCGCGTGCCGGCCCTTGCGCCGAGCTGGGGCCGGTTTCGACGGCTCGCGCTGGCGGGTCGGATCGGTGAGGCTGAGCAGCAGGGCGAGCACGGGCGGGACGGTCAGCAGGAGCAGGGTGAGCGTCAATCCGGGCACCTCTTCCGATCGTGAGCGAACGGCCTGAGGGGAGTGTCGCCGCTCACACCGCACCGGTAACCACCCGTCACACCGTCGCGCCAGCGTGATCACCCGCCCGCCGAGCCCCCTTCCGGCGACCGGCCGCACCGCGCATCCCGTCCGAGTGAGCACCCGTAACCGCCGCCCGGGCGTGGAGATCCACGGCCGGCACCCGGCCGCGTCCTAGGCTGGCCGAGTGCGATCACTGCTGCGCGGCGCCTGGCGGACGGCTGTGCCCGCGCCCGGGGACCGGCACGGGCCGCTGCCGCCGCTGCTGCTCGCGCTCACGGTGCTCAGTGGAGTGATCGACGCCGTCAGCTATCTGATGCTGGGTCATGTCTTCGTGGCCAACATGACCGGCAACGTGGTCTTCCTGGGCTTCGCGCTGGCCGGCGCCCCCGGCTTCTCGGTGACCGCCTCGCTGGTGGCCCTGGTCGCCTTCGCCGCCGGTGCCTTCCTCGGCGGCCGGCTGCTCGGCCAGGTCGGTCACCGCGGCCGCGCGGTGCTGCGGGCCGGCGTCGCCGAGACCGCGCTGATCGCGGCGGCCGCGCTGGTGGTGGCCGTCGACCCGGTCTCCGCCGCGGGAAGTTCGAACAGTCCGCGCTATCTGAGCGCCGCCGTGCTGGCCGTGGCGATGGGGATCCAGAACGCGATGGTCGCGGTGGTGGCGGTGCCCGACCTGACCACCACGGTGCTGACCCGGACCATCACGGGCGTCTTCGCCGACACCGGGCGGTCCGGGCGGCTGGAGGAGAAGGCCGGGCGCCAGCTGCTCTCCGTCCTCACCCTGGCCGGCGGCGCGGTGGCCGGCGCGGTGCTGGTGCTGCACAACGACCAGAGCACCGCGCTGGCGGTACCGGCCGCGCTCGCCGCGGTGGTCACCCTGGCGGCCGTCCGCCCGGCCCGGTCGGGAGAGCCGTGGACCGAGGCGGTCTGACGGCTCGTCAGCCATACGCCCGCCTATTCCCGACGGCCGGGTGGCCAAGGTCACGCTCCGCCACCCCACACCTACGGTGGCGTAGGTCACTTGAGACAGTGAACTATTTCTTCCCATGGCTGACCATCTGGAGATCCTTGACCTCAGCTCCTACGCGGCTCTCGGCGACAGCTTCACCGAGGGCCTGAACGACCCCAACCCGGACGGCACCTTCGCCGGCTGGGCCGACCGCCTCGCGGTGCTGCTGGCCGAGGGGCGGCCCGCCGGCGACTTCCGCTACGCCAACCTCGCGGTGCGCGGGCGGCTGCTGGACCAGATCGTCGCCGAGCAGGTGCCGCAGGTCCGGCGGATCCAGCCCGACCTGGTGACCTTCTGCGCGGGCGGCAACGACATCCTGCGTCCGGGCAGCGACCCGGACGAGGTCGCCGAGCGCTTCGAGAACGCGGTGGTCCAGCTCCGCGAGACGGCGCGGACGGTGCTGATCTGCACCGGCTTCGACACCCGGGACGTGCCGGTGCTGCGGCACCTGCGCGGCAAGATCGCGGCGTACAACCTGCACCTTCGGGCGATCGCCGACCGCAACGACTGCGCGGTGGCCGACCTCTGGTCGCTGCGGCCGCTGCGCGGCCGGCAGGCCTGGAGCGAGGACCGGCTGCACCTCTCCTCCGAGGGGCACCAGCGGGTCGCGCTGCTGGCCGCCCGGGCGCTCGGGCTGGCCACGGCGGCCGACCCGGCGGAGCCCTGGCCGGCCGAGGCCGAGCACACCCCGGCGGAGGTGCGCCGGGAGAACCTGCAGTGGGCGCGGGACTACCTGATCCCGTGGGTCGGTCGCCGGCTGCGCGGCGAGTCCTCGGGGGACAACGTCGAGGCGAAGCGCCCGGAGCTGCTGCCGCTGTAGGGCTCGAAGTAGCCTCGAGCCGGAACAAGCCGCGAGCCGGCCAGGACCAGTGCGGTCCGGGTCGGCTAGCGGGCCGTTGAACGGCCGGGTGCCGGCCGAGCGGCCGAGTGCCGGCCGAGCGGCCGAGTGCCAGCCCAGTGGCCGGGTGTCAGCCGACCAGCTGCCAGAGGGTGCCGTGGCTGGTGGCGATGGCCACCACCAGGATCACCAGGTCGGCCACGCCCAGGGTCAGGCCGAGCAGCGCCCGGCCGCGCCGGGCGGTGCCACGGGCCAGCGCGAGCGAACCGAGTACCAGGGAGAGCGGCCCGAGCACCACGTTGAAGAGCAGCAGGCCGATCAGGCCGAGCACGAACGAGGCGACGGCCATCCCGTCCGCCTCGGTCCTGCGCGTGGTGGGGGTGAGCTGCGGGGTCTGCGGCAGTGCGTCCATCGGAGGTCTCCTGTGGTGACGTGCCGTCAGCGGCGGCGCAGGTGGGCGACGCCCTCGCGGGCCCCGAAGGCCAGCAGCCAGGCGGCGATGAAGGCGGCGGCGGTGAGGAAGCCGGACAGCGTGGTGTGCGCGGCGGCGCCCAGCAGTACGCCCATCGCGACGAGCACAGCGAAGAAGAACATGATCAGCCCTTTCAGCTAACAACTGTTCGCCGACTCGCCCAGTCTACGCTGGCGAAAGTCGGCAAACAGTTGTTTACTGAATGATGTGAGTCACACTGACAGCCCGCCCGTCGCCGCGCACCCGACGGGCAGCCGGGCCGCCCAGAAGGAGCAGAGCCGCCGCGCCCTGCTCGACGCCGGCCTGCGCCTGCTCGAGCACCAGAACCTCAGCAGCCTCGGCGTGCGCGAGCTGACCCGGGAGGCCGGCCTCTCCCCCGCCGGCTTCTACCGCCACTTCCGCGACCTGGACGAGCTCGGCGTGGTCCTGGTGACCGAGTCGCTGCAGAGCCTGCACCTGATGATCGAGAAGATCCTGGCCGAGCGGGGCGAACCCGAGGAGCTGATCGACCGTTCGATCGCGGTGATCGCCCGGCACGTCCGCGAGCACCGCGCCCACATGCGCTTCCTGGCCCGCGAACGGCACGGCGGCGTTCAGCAGGTGCGGGCGGCGATCACGGCCGAACTGGCGGCCTTCACCGAACAGACCGCCGCCGCCCTCGGCAGCCAGCCGCAGAGCGCCCGGTGGAGCTCGGCCGACCTGCGGATGCTGGCCGGCCTCTACGTCGAGCACCTGGTCGCGACGGCCTCCGCCTTCCTGGAGGCGCCCGCCGAGTCCCGCACCGCCGAGCGCCGGATCGCCGCCCTGGCTCAGGACCAGCTGCGGCTGATCAGCATCGGCCGCCGCCACTGGCTCGACACGCCGGACGGCTGACAGCGCCCAGTAGACAGCACCCCCGGGCCGTGCCCCGCACCGCGTTCCACCTTGATCCAACTGTTCATCTCGGAACACGGCCCATTCACGAGTGGTCTATACCAATCAGGCAGGCTGCCCGCCGGAAGCTGTCGACACGGCCGTGGGGGCCATATGACTGTCCATCACCTTCCGGCGCCACCGAACGACCAGGAGCTGTACTGGTACTTCGGTCCGCAACGCCGGTCGGTCCTGCTCTGCACCTCGCTCGCCTTCGTACTGACGGCGGCGACCATGTTCACCTTCGCCCTGCGCACACCCGCGCTCGCCGACCCGGCGATCGGCATCGTGCAGAGCCCGCAGTGCTTCGACACCGACGCCTCGATGAGCTGGATCGAACGGGCCGCCGGCTCCGCGCAGGAGTGGTTCTTCCGCTGGATCCAGCCGTCCCGGGACGCCAGCGACGCGGCCATCTGCTGCGGCAGCAACGCCGTCTACCGGCGCACCGCGATCGAGGCCGCCGGCGGCTTCGCCAAGCTGGACCACAGCGAGGACATGTACACCGGACTCGCGCTCTACGAGCAGGGTTTCCGCACCCTGTACGTGCCGGTGCTGGTCGCCAAGGGCACCTCGCCGGACAGCCTGGCCTCCTTCGTCAACCAGCAGTACCGCTGGGCGATGGGCAACCTGCACCTGCTCACCGGCCGCGACCTGAAGCGGATGGGTGCGCCCTGGCGGATGCGGCTCTGCTTCTACGAGGGCATCGTCGGCTACCTGACCATGGCGGTGAACATCTTCGCGGCCCCGCTGCCGCCGCTGGTGATGATGTACGGCTACCCGGACCAGATCCGCCCCTGGCACGTGCTGCCGCTGCTGGCGCCGCTCTGGCTCTGGCACGTGCTGCTGCCCCGGGTCAGCCGGACCCGCTGGCGGGTCGAGGTGCTCCGGGCCAACGTGCTGATGAGCATCGCCTCCGGCGCCGCCTTCCTGCACACGCTGCGCGGCCGCAGCGCCGCCTGGGTGCCGACCGGTGCCGGCAAGGCCAGGCCCGGCGGACTGGCCCGCCGGGTGGTGCTGGTGGCGCTCGCCTGGACCGCCGGCTCGATCCTGGCCGCGGCCGGCGGGCTCGCCCTGGACGTGGCCGGGCAGGGCTGGGGCCCCAACTGGGGCATGCTGCTCTACCTGTTGGTGCAGGCCCAGATCGGTCTGCCGCTGGTCCGCGACCTGCTGGCCGAGCTGCGCAGCACGGCGCCCGCCAGGCGGCCCACCGACCGCGCCGGCATGCTGCCCCGCCGCTGGCCCGAGGGCCTGGCGATCACCACCGGCCTGACCCTGACCGCGCTGCTGGCTTCCGGTTGGGTCAGCCCGATGCTGCCCTGGCTGGGCTGAAAGGTCGTCAACTCCATGTCTGTGACGGTCCGTCCGGCCATCCCGGACGCCCCTACGCTGCGTGCCCGACCGCTCGCGGCGGGCAACCCCTCGTTCCGCTCCGACATCGAGGGCCTGCGCGCGATGGCGCTGCTGGCCGTGCTCGGCTTCCACGCCGCGATACCGCACCTGGCCGGCGGCTTCGTCGGAGTGGACGTCTTCTTCGTGATCTCCGGCTATCTGATCACCGGCCAGCTGCTGCGCGAGGCGGTGACCACCGGGCGCGCTGCCCGCGCTGGCCACCATGCGCTGGCTGGAGCGACCGCTGCGCCGCAACCCGGTGGTCACCGAACTGCCGAGGCGCGGGCTCTCCCTGGGGTTCAGCGCGGTGATCGTCCCGGTGGTGCTCGCACTGATCGTGGGCACCGGCACGCTGCGGCTGCTCGGGCCGGGCCTCCCGGTCGACCTGGCCGGCCTGCCACCGGGCTCCCCCGACGGCAGCTCGCTGCTCGTGGCCGCCGCCCAGCCGCACCGCGCGGCCGCCGTGGTGCCTGATCCGGCCCAGGCCCGCAAGGACTTCCCGCCGGACGGCGCCTGCGAGGTGCCGCCGACCACGGTCAGCAGCCCGCCCTGCCTGTTCGGCGACACCGCGAGCCCGGACCGGATCGTGCTGCTCGGCGACTCGCACGCCGGTCAGTGGTTCTCCGCCGCGCTCGCGATCGCCGCCGAACGGCACTGGGGTCTGGAGGAGTTGGTCAAGCAGGGCTGCCCGCTGCCGCAACTGACGGTGACCAATCCGCAGTTGGGCCGGGAGTACCGGGAGTGCGACAGCTGGCGGGCGAACAGCCTGGAGCGGCTGCGCACCGAGCCCAAGCCCCGCCTGGTGATGATCGCCGCACTCAACCGCTACACCGAGGACCGTGAACTCCTCGGCCGGGCTTGGGAGCAGACCCTCACCCCGGTGCGCGCCCTCGGCGTGCCGATCGTCTATCTGACCGACACCCCGATCCCGGGCAGCGACATCCCCGCCTGCGTCTCCGGCCACACCACCGATCCGACCGCCTGCTCCTTCCCACGCGCGAAGGCCAGCTGGCCGGACCCGCTGGCCGAGGCGATCGCGGCCGGCCGCGAGCCGGGGGTGCGTGCGGTCGAGGTCAACTCGGTGCTCTGCCCGGGTTCGGGGCGGGACTGCCCGGCGGTGCTGGAGCAGGTCCTGCTGTACCGCGACGATGCGCACCTGACCAATGTCGCCGCGGTGGTGCTCACCCCGCGCCTGGAACGGCTGCTGGTGGACGCCGGGTTGGTGCCGGCCCGGGGGCGCCGACGGCTGGACCCAGCTGCTGCGCGACGGCTACACCGGCTGGCCGGGCATCGGCGAGTTGGACGTGATGGAGTCGGTGAACGGGCATGGCTCGGTCTTCGGCACCATGCACTGCGGAGTGGCGCAGGGCGGCCCGTGCCAGGAGCCGCAGGGCCTCGGTTCCGGTGAACACCCGTGCCCGGGCTGCCAGGGCGGCTTCCACAGCTACGCGGTGGAGGTGGACCGCTCCACCAGTCCCGAGCAGGTGCGCTGGTACCTGGACGGCACCGGGTACCACCGGGTCAGCGCCGACCGGATCGACCCGGCCGCCTGGGACAAGGCGGTGCACCACGGGGTCTTCCTGATCCTGGACCTCGCGGTCGGCGGCGGCCTGCCCGCCGCGTTCGGCGGCTCGGCCACGGCGGCCACCGAGCCGGGGCACCCGATGCGGGTGCAGTACGTCTCGGTGCGCTCGCGGGGCGCGAAGTAGCGGTCACGAGGGAACAGTCACGAGGGAACGCGGTGGCCCGCCCGGCATGCTGGGCGGGCCACCGTCGATCTGATCGTCCGCTGGTCCGATCAGAAGTTGATCATGTGTCCGGCCAGGCCGTGGATGGCCTCCTTGACGGCCTCGCCCAGCGTCGGGTGGGCGTGCACATTGCGCGCCACCTCGTTCACCGTCAGGTCCCACTGCTGAGCCAACGTCAGCTCCGGCAGCAACTCGGTCACCTCGGGGCCGATCAGGTGCGCGCCCAGCAGCTCGCCGTACTTGGCGTCGCTGATCACCTTGACGAAGCCGATCGGGTGCCCCAGGCCGTGCGCCTTGCCGTTGGCGGTGAACGGGAACTTGGCGACCTTGACGTCGAAGCCCTGCTCGCGCGCCTGCGCCTCGGTGTAGCCGAAGCTGGCCACCTGCGGCTGGCAGTAGGTGGCGCGCGGGACCATCACGAAGTCGATCTCCATGGTCTCCGCACCGCCGATCGTCTCGGCGGCGATCACGGCCATGGCCTCGGCGGCGTGAGCCAGCATCAGCTTGGCGGTGACGTCACCGATGGCGAAGATGTGCGGCACGTTGGTGCGCCCGCGCCCGTCGACCGCGATCGCGCGGCGCTCGGTCAGCGCGACACCGGTGGCGTCCAGGCCGTAGCCGTCGACCCGCGGCGCGAAGCCGATCGCCTGCAGGACCTTGTCAGCCTCCAGCACCTGCTGCTGCCCGTTGCGGGTGACGGTGACCTTGACCTTGGCGTTCGGGTCGCTGTCGTCGATCGCGTCCACCCGGGTCGAGGTGAGGATCTCGATGCCCAGCTTCTTGTACTGCTTGCCCAGTTCGGTGGAGACGTCGACGTCCTCCAGCGGGACCACCCGGTCCAGGAACTCGACGATCGTCACCTTGACGCCGTAGCTGTTCAGCACGTAGGCGAACTCGACGCCGATCGCGCCGGCACCGGCGATGATGATGGACTCCGGCAGCTCGCTGCTGAGGATCTGCTCCTCGTAGGTCACCACCCGGTCGCTCAGCGCGGTGCCGGGCAGCAGCCGGGTGGTGGCACCGGCCGCGATGATGCAGTGGTCGAAGGTGACCGTGGCGAAGCCGCCCGCGCTGAGCGCCACCTGCAGGGTGTGGTCGTCCACGAAGGTGCCGCGACCGTCGTACTCGTCGATCGCGTTCTTCTTCATCAGGTAGTGGATGCCGGCAACCCGACCGTCCGCCACCTTGCGGCTGCGCAGATACGCCTCGTTGTAGTCGAAGGTCACCTGGCCCTCGACCTTGATGCCGAAGGTCTTCGCCTCACGGGTGAAGATGGTGGCCAGCTCGGCGTTGCGGAGCAGTGCCTTGGACGGGATACAGCCGACGTTCAGGCAGACCCCGCCCCAGTACTTCTCCTCGATGACCGCGGTCTTGAGCCCGAGCTGGGCCGAGCGGACAGCGGCGGTGTACCCGCCAGGACCCGCTCCCAGGACAACGACGTCGTAGTGCGTGGTGCTCATGATCCTCGTTCCGGCGTATCGGTGAGACATTGACGCCGTCGACTGTATGCCTCCCGTCCACCGCCGTGTGGACCTGGTCCTCGGGTCGCCGCGTGCGAGCTACTTGTCCAGGTGCGCGAGGAAGTCCAGCAGTGCCTCGTTGACCTCCGCCGGGCGCTCCTGCTGGGTCCAGTGGCCGCAGCCCGGCAGGGTGATGCTGGCGTGCAGCTTGGGGGCGATGGCGGGCAGCGCGGCACGCCGCCGGTCCACTCCGCGCAGCGTGGTCACCATGTCGCGGTCGCCGACGACATACAGCGCGGGCACCGTGACGCCGAGGCCCTGGAAGGCCGCGAGCAGTTCGTGGTTGCGGTCGATGTTGCGGTACCAGTTCAGCGGCCCGGTGAACGCGTGCTCGCCGTGCAGCGCGTAGTCCTCGGCGAAGACCGCGAGGTCCGCCTCGGTCAGCCAACCGGGCAACTCGCGCGGGCGGCCCAGCAGATCGAGCAGCGTGCGCCCTTCGGGGATCACCCAGGGCTTCGGCTCGCCCGGCCGGTCCCCCGAGCCGCCGGCCAGGATCCCCAGCAGGCTGGCCCGGATGTCGGCCGCCAACTCCGCGTCGGCCCGGCCGGGCTGCTGGAAGTACAGCTGGTAGAAGCCCTCGCCGTAGGTCTCCCGGCTCAGCGCGGTCGGTGCCAGCCCGGCGGGCAGCGCCGGCGGGGTGCTCAGTCCCACCACCCCGCGCACCAGGTCGGGCCGCAGCACCGCGGTCAGCCAGGCCACCGGCCCGCCCATGTCGTGGCCCACCAGCACCGCCGACTGCTCCCCGAGCGCCCGGATCAGCCCGACCACGTCACCGACCAGGTGCGGCAACGTGTACGAGGCCAGGTCGGCGGGCCGCTCACTGCGGGCGTAACCGCGCTGGTCCGGGGCGACCACCCGGTAGCCGGCTTCGGCGAGCGGGCCGAACTGATGCCGCCAGGAGTACCAGCTCTCCGGGAACCCGTGCAGCAGCAGGACCAGCGGCCCTTCCCCCTGTTCGGCGATGTGCAGCCGGATCCCGTTGACCTCGACCGACCCGTGCTTGACCGCCTGGACCACTACCGCTCCCTCGTCCTGGAGTTACTCACCCGTACTGTGGCCCTCCTCCCCCGTCGGCGCGCCCTCGACACCCGCTGTGGCCGAGCAGCGCAGAACGCCCGGCGCCCCCCTTCCCATGGCAGTGGGAAGGGGGGCGCCGGGTGTGGCGGTCGGTTCAGCGTGCTCAGATGCTGAGGACCTGGCCGGGCAGGATCAGGTCGGCGTTGGCGCCGACGACCTGCGCGTTGTGCTGGTACAGGCTCTGCCAGTTGGTGCCGTGGGCGGCGGCGATGGCGCTCAGGGTGTCACCGCTCTTGACGGTGTAGGTGGCGCCGGTGGTGGGCTTGGTGCTGGTCGGCGCGGCGGGCTTGTCGGCGGCCTTCGCGACGACCGGCTTCTCGGCCGGCTTCACGGCCGGCTTCACGGCCGGCTTCACGGCCGGCTTCACGGCCGGCTTCACGGCTGGCTTCTCGGCGGCCTTGGGGGCGGCCGGCTGCTGCGCCGGGGTAGCGGCGTGGGCCGGGGTGGCGGCCTTGGGGGTGGCCTGCTGGACCGGGGCGCTCTGCTTGGTGGCGGTGGTGGAGCCGGTGGTGGTCGAGGACGAGGTGTCGACCGCGGCCGGGGCGCCGCCGGCGGTCAGGCCCGCCTTGACGGAGCAGACCGGCCAGGCGCCGGGGCCCTGGTCGGCGAGGACCTTCTCGGCGATCGCGATCTGCTGGTCCTTGGTGGCCTGGTCCGCGCTGGCCGCGTACTGGGTGCCGCCGTAGGCCGCCCAGGTGGAGGAGGTGAACTGCAGGCCGCCGTAGAAGCCGTTGCCGCTGTTGATGCTCCAGTTGCCGGTGCTCTCGCACTGGGCGACCGCGTCCCAGGTGGAGGTGGGGGCGGCGGAGGCCGTGTTGGCCGCGACGAGGCCCGCCACCGGAAGGGCGAGCATCGCGCCGCCCATGACGGCCATCCGGACCCGGTTGCGCTTCTTCGGGGTGGCGGTGGCGGTGGTGGTGGCGGTGTTCTCGTTACGGAAAGTCAAGGTGATCCCTCTCGACAAGGTCCCGGTGGGCGCACGGAACCAGAGGCGGATGCCTTGGCTGGTTCGCTGGCCGCGTCCTGCGGACGGACGGTGACGTATGGGACGTCCCGCTCCGTCCCGGCCCCCCGTGGTGCCGCACCGCGTGAGCTGCGGTGGGGTGTTCGGGTGGTCCCGGGTTGCGCTTGCTGCGCTGAGATCGAAGTTAGGCAACCGGCTGCCCGTTATCAACCATTTTGGGATCGGCGCAGGCCAGCGGGCGTTACCCACGGAAACTCGGCCCGGGAAACCGGCGGAAACCACCGAAAACTCGGCAAACCGCCCCACCCGCCTGCGGCCCGTTGTGACCGAGGCCACCCGGGATCACCTCGGAATCCTCGACCGTGCGCCGACCCGCTGCGACTCAGCGTCACAATCCGGCCCTCCCGTGGCCCGGACCACACGCCTCACGTCTCACGTCTCACGTCTCAGGGCCAGACCAGACCCCGCTGCCAACCGTCCGCCGACCGCCGGTAGACCAGCCGGACGTGCCGGCGGTCCGCCGCCCCCTGCCAGAACTCCACCTCCTCGGCCCGCACCGCGTACCGGGTGTACCCCTCGGCGACGGTCCGCGGCTCCCGAGCCAGCTCCGCCGCCGCCTGCGCCCAGGCCGTCCGGAACTCCTCGGCTCCGGTCAACGGCTCGCTCTGCCGCCCGACCAGGGCGGCCGTCCGCGAGTTGGGGCTGAGCAGCCGGAACTGCTCGGCGGCGGCCGCCGCCTCGCCCGACTGCACCGTCCCGCGGACCCGGACCTGCCGCCCGAGCTGCGGCCAGTAGAAGGTGAGCGCCGCCCGGGGTTCGGCCGCCAGCTGGCGCCCCTTGGGGCTGTCCGCGTCCCCCGCGAACCACCACAGCCCGGCTGCCGGGTCGACATCGCGCAGCACCAGCACCCGTCCGTCGGGCCCGGCCGTGCTCAGCACCATCACCTGTGCGTCCGGCACACCCGCCCGGAAAGCCCCCAGCAGCCACTGGACGAACAGCTCCCCCGGCCCCGCCGGTGCCTCGTCCACCTCGAAGGCGGGCAGCTCGCGTGCCATCGGCGGGCGGTCGATCAGCAGCGTCCGCAGCTGGGCGAGCTCGTTCGCGCTCGCGTTCTCGCCCGCGTTCTGGTTCTCGTTCCCGCTCTGGTTCTCCGTCACGCGGTGATCTTCCCACCCGCCGTCAGGCGCGCCATGCCTCCAGCACCCGCCGGGACCGGAACCGCAGCTCGCGGCCGGTGATCGGGTCGGTGAACTCCAGGCCGGCGGCGAGCAGTTGCAGCGGGGCGTGGAAATCGTCGGTGGCGTCCGCCGGCAGCACCTCGGGGTAGACCGGGTCGTTGAGGATCGGGATGCCCTGGGAACAGAGGTGCAGGCGCAGCTGGTGGGTCCGGCCGGTGAACGGGGTCAGCCGGTAGCGGGCCAGGCCGTCGCGTTCGGCCAGCAGCTCGATGAGGGTCTCCGCGTTGACCGGCCCGGCTTCCTCGCGGGCCGCGATCACGCCGCGTTCCTTGACGATCCGGCTGCGCACCGTGCGGGGCAGTTCGAGGCTCGGGTCGAAGCGGGCGATCGCCTGGTACTCCTTGCGGACCAGGCGGTCGCGGAACATGGTCTGGTACGCGCCGCGGGCCTCCGGTCGGGCCACGAAGAGCACCAGCCCGGCGGTCAGCCGGTCCAGCCGGTGCGCGGGGCTGAGCTCGGGCAGCCCCAGCTCGTGCCGCAGTCGGGAGAGCGCGGTCTCCACCACATGGCTGCCGCGCGGGGTGGTGGCCAGGAAGTGCGGTTTGTCGACCACCACGATGTTCTCGTCCCGGTGCACCAGCTCCACCGGGAACGGCACCGGCACCTCGGCGGGCAGGTCGCGGTGGAACCAGACGCTGGCGCCGCCCCTATAAGGAGTGTCCGGACCGATCGGCCCGTCCGCGCCGAGGATCTCCCCGGCGTCGAGCATCTGCGCGAGCCGCCCGGCCACCGCATCCGGCAGCCGGTGCGCCAGGTACGCCCCGACCGTCGGCCACTCCCCGTCCGCGGGCAGCCGAACCCGCACCGGGTCCACCCCGTGCCGCTGCGGCAGGGGCGCGGGGGCCGGCTTCGTCCTGCGTCTCATTCCGGCAAGCCTAGGGCTGCTCCGCGGAATGCTGCGAATCAGCACCAGGGCTGGATCGGCCTCTACCGCTTGTTGTTCCTGATCTCGTCCAGGGACTGGTCCAGCGCTGCCTTGGCCCGGGTGAACCAATCGGCGATCACCGCGATCTCGTCGGGCGTGTAGTCGGCGAACAGCGCGCCGATGCGAGCGTAGAACGGGCCGTATACCTGAAGGATGCGGGCCTGCGCGTCGTCCGCCATCACCACGCGGACTCGCCTCCGGTCTCCCGGATCGACCTCGCGGTGGGCGTAGCCGGCCTTCTCCAGACGGTTGAGCACCCCGGTCACAGCCCCTGTGGTCAGTTGCGCGCGCTCGGCGAGGTCGCCGGCGGCCAGCGGCTCGCCGGCTAGCGCCGTCTCGACGACGAAGCCGAGGCAGGTGAGGTCCGTGACGTTGAGCCCGAGCCGGGCGGCGATGTCCTGCTGGCCGAACTGGGCCAGCGCGATCATCCGGTCCATCGCGTACTGCGCCTGCTCGGGTGTCGCCTGGGGGCGCGGCTTGCCTTTCACCCAAAATCTCCTTAGTATCTAAGATACTTATCTTGTGAGATAAATGAAACCGTTAGTCATTAACCACCGCCCGCCCGCCCGCCCATCACATCAAACGAGGAGACATGAGCGCACACAGCGATCACGACATGGGGCACACGGTCGCGGGCTGGACCGGGTCTGTCATCGCAATCCTCGGCTTCACCACCATGGGCGCGGCTTTCGTCCTCGACTCGCCCTCCGGGCTCTGGGCCGGCGGACTGCTCACAGCCCTCGGCGCGGTGGCCAGCTGGGTGCTGCATCTGGCCGGCTGGGGCAAGCCCACCGGCCCGCGCCCGCCCCACCGTCGGCATTGGCGCACCCCCGACCCGGACGCCTGCCACGGCCACCCTGACTGCCTCGGCTGCCGTCTCGCCGGCCGCCACAGAAGGGTGCGACATCCGGCCGAGGCCGTGCGCGTCGAACAGGGTGGCGTCGCCGACGCATAGAAGGAGGCCGATCCCATGCGTGGGGTCGGCCTCCTCAGTCGACGCACCTGGCGCTGATCCCCAGATGTCCGTTGAGGGTTGTTGAACAGATGGCCAGTTCGGTGAGGTAGAGGCCGCCCGCGCAGTCGAGGGCTTCCTCCGAGGAACCGGCGGACAGTCCGCTGGGCAGGATGCTGTCCCAACAGCTGTCATTAGCTGTCATTGCTGGCCGGGTAGAGGGCGAAGCCCCAGGTGTGCAGCGCTCCGGTGAAGCGCAGTCGGTACAGCAGCAGACGCTATCCGCCGGGCAACTCGGCTGCGATGTAGGCGAATCCGGAGCGGAAGCGGACCATGATGGCGTCTTCGTGCGGCCAGCGCTCGCGAGCGTGGCGGTTCAGGCGCTGGCGCAGGTGGTGTTGCATCGACTTCGACGGGTTCTTCGGCACGGGCCCATCCTGCCGGGTATGAGGGGTCGCCGCCATGATCGTTAGCCGTGGGGGGTGAGCGACGGGCACGGACGGCGGTGGCGGTAGCAATCGATCGACAGGTCCGCGAACGGCTGGTGAGGACGGTGGCGTCGGCAAAGTCCGAGGTTCGGGCGGTGCTGCGGGCCAAGATCGTGCTCGCGGCGGCGGACGGGCTCGCCAATGGCGCGATCGCCCGGGAGCTGGATATCAGTGTGAACACGGTGCGCAAATGGCGCGGCCGGTTCGCCGCCCTGGGCCCGAGCGGTCTGCGGGACGCCGAACGCTCGGGGCGACCGAAGGCCTACGGCCCCGAGGTCCGCGTGGCGATCGTGGCCACCGCGACCAGCGCGGCACCGCATCCGGAGGCGACCTGGTCGCACCGGGCCATCGCTCAGAAGGTGGCCCACACACACTCCGCGCCGGTCTCCTCCCAGGTCGGCCGTAGGTTCAGACCTTTCGGCCCACGCCCGCGTACATCCAGCGCGTGGTGCCCTCGGTCGGGCCGTCCGGGCGCCAGAGCGGGACGAAGTCCACGCCCGGGTCCAGCAGCTCCCAGCCGTCGAAGAACTCGGTCACCTGAGCGCGGCTGCGCAGCCGGATACCGGAGTCGGTCTTGTCCCAGGTCTTCGCGGCCTCGGCGGCCCGCTCGGGGTTGCCCTCGTAGGTGCTGTTGGAGAGCAGCAGGTAGCTGCCCGGCGCCACCCGCTCGAGGACCTGCCGCACCGCGCGGTGGGCCTCCTCGTCGCTGACGAAGTGCAGCACCGCGACCAGCAGCACAGCGACCGGCTGCGAGAAGTCCACCAGGGCCTGCAGCTCGGGGCGCTCGAAGAGCTCGTCGAGGTCGCGGACGTCGCCGGTCAGCACGGTGGTGCTGCGGTTGTCGGCCAGCAGCGCCCGCCCGTGGGTGAGCACGATCGGGTCGTTGTCGACGTACACCACCCGGCTCTCGGGAGCCACCGACTGGGCGACCTGGTGCACGTTGCCCGGCGAGGGCAGGCCCGCGCCGACGTCGACGAACTGCCGGATGCCCGCCTGTGCGGCCATCCGCACCGCCCGCTGCAGGAAGGCGCGGTTCTCGCGGGCGGCCGCCGGTATGTCGGCGGAGACGCTGATCGCGTGCTCGGCCGCCTTCCGGTCCGGCGGGAAGTTGTCCTTGCCGCCCAGCCAGTAGTCGTAGATCCGGGCGGGGTGCGGACGGTCGGTCTGAAGGTCCGTCACGTTCTCGTTGCCCCAGGCCTGCTGCACCGTCTCCCCTTTGTTCCGTACCCGCATCGCCGACCGCCTCCCCGGCGGTCCGGTGCAGCATAGCGGGCCCGTCCACGGCGGCGAGCGGGTGTCTCAGGTTATTAGCGAGCTCCCCGGGGCGGGCCCGAGTAATGTCGACAGTCGGCCACCCCGAGTCTGCGAATGCGAGATCAGTTGACATCCTCTCCGCCCTGAGGGGGCGGGGATTCCCCTCAGCCTCGCGGCTGAGCCGCCGCGCGCCTGCGCGGCGGTGGGACTACTTCCTGCTTCACCAACGACCGCCCGCCCGGAGTGCTCCGTTGAGGTCTTACACCGTCTCCACAGGCGGCAACCGCCAGCCCGGCGGCCAGAATATTCTTGGCTGCGTTCACGTCCCGGTCATGCGTCGTTCCACAGTTGCACGTCCACTCACGGACGTTGAGCGGCATCTTGCCCCGCAAGGTTCCGCAGGCCGAGCACAGCTTGGAACTGGGGAACCATCGGTCGACAACGACCAGGTCCCGCCCGTACCAATCGGCCTTGTATTCCAGCATGGACCGCATCTCGGTCCAGGAAGAGTCCGAGATGGCTCGGGAGAGCTTCCGGCTCCCGAGCATGTTCCGGACGCTCAGATCCTCGATCACGATCGTTTGGCTCTCACGAACGAGTCGAGTGGTCAGCCTATGCAGGAAGTCCCTGCGCCGATCGGCGATCCGGGCATACACCCGGCCGACCTTGATACGGACCTTCTCGCGATTGTTGGAGCCCTTCGCCTTGCGGGCAAGGTCCCGCTGAACCTTGGCCAGGCGTTCCCGGTCTCGGCGCTCATGCCTCGGGTTGGCGACCTTCTCCCCCGTGGAGAGCGTCACCAGGCTGGTGACACCGGCATCAACACCCACCGCCGCGTTCACGGCCGCAGGCATCGATGGCCGGTCCTCGCACAGCACAGAGACGAACCAGCGCCCGGCCGCGTCCTGCGACACGGTAACCATCGACGGCACACTGCCTTCGGGCAGCGGCCTCGACCACACGATATCCAGCGGATCGCTCATCTTCGCCAGCGTCAGCCGTCCGTCCCGGAACCGGAACGCGGAGCTGGTGTACTCCGCGGACTTGCGGGACTTCTTCCGCGACTTGAACGTCGGATACTTCGCCCGCTTCAGCCAGAAGTTGGCGAACGCCCCTTGCAGGTGCCGCAGCGCCTGCTGCAACGGAACCGACGACACCTCAGACAGGTAAGCCAGTTCCTCGGCCTTCTTCCACCCGGTCAGCATCGCGCTGGTGGCGTTGTAGTTGACCCGCTCCCGGCGAAGCGTCCACGCCTCCGTGCGGGCCTGCAACGCCATGTTGTAGACCTTTCGTACACACCCGAACGTGCGCGACAGCTCAGCCGCCTGCGCATCGGTCGGGTAGAAGCGGTACTTGAACGCCCGCTTCACGTGGGTGGCCGCCATGGATCACACACTGACATCCATCCTTGTGACCATCTGACGAGTAATCACCTACCGAAAGAGCATGCCGCCTTGACTGCGGCCTGCCCAGCCCTGACCCACTACCCGGGAGATCCAATCCCTCCCCGACCTGAAGGCCGGGGTTTCCTTGGAGGTATCAGATGACCGACCTGTCAGACGAGTTGCTGCCCCACGGCCTGCTGCCGGAGGCACTGCTGCCCGAGACCCGCCGCGCCCTGCTGCACCGTCTCGCGGTCGGCCAGGCGCAGGGCCGCACCCCCTCGCTGGTGGGCGCCGTGATGCGGGGCGGGCGGATGGTGTGGTCCGGCGCCCGCAGCATGATCGAGGGTCACGCGCCCGACGCCAACGTGCAGTACCGGATCGGCTCCATCTCCAAGACCTTCACCGCCGTGCTGGTGCTGCGGCTGCGCGACGAGGGGCTGCTCGATCTGGCCGATCCGCTGGAACAGCACCTGCCCGGAACCGTGGCCGGCCGCGCCACCATCCGCGAGTTGCTCTGCCACGCGGCCGGCCTGTCCTCCGAGACGCCCGGGCCGTGGTGGGAGCGCACCCCGGGGTCGCTCCGCCCGGAGCTGGCCGACCTGTTGGAGGAGCAGCCCTTCCGGCACCCGGCCGGCGAGCGGTTCCACTACTCCAACCCCGGCTACGCGCTGCTCGGCGCTCTGGTGGAGCGCCTGCGCGGGGAGCCGTGGGGCGAGGTGCTGCGGCAGGAGGTGCTGGAGCCGCTCGGGCTGACCCGCACCACGCTGCTGCCGCAGTCCCCGCACGCGGGTGGCTTCGCCGTGCACCCGTGGGCCGATGTGATGCTGCCCGAGCCGCTGACCGACACCGGCGCGATGGGGCCGGCCGGGCAGCTCTGGTCCACCGCCGCCGACCTGTGCCGCTGGGCCGCCTTCCTGCTGGCCGGGGACGAGAAGGTGCTCGCCACCGACACGCTGGCCGAGATGCGCCGTCCGGCCGTCGGGCCCGAGGGCGACTGGACCGCCTGCTACGGCCTCGGTCTGCAGCTGGCGCGGCGCAACGGTCGGGTGCTGGTCGGCCACGGCGGCTCGATGCCGGGCTTCCTGGCCGGGCTCTGGCTGAGCGAGGAGGACGATGTGGCGGCGGTCACCCTGGCCAATGTGACGAGCGGCACGCCCACCTCGACCATCGCCGCCGACCTGGTCTCGATCGTGGCCGAGCGCGAACCGCGCTTCCCCGCGCCCTGGCGGCCGTTCACCGACGCCGATCCGCAACTGCTGGCGCTGACCGGGCCCTGGTACTGGGGGCCGAACCCGGTCGCCCTGCACCTGCGGGCCGGCCGGGCGCTGGAGCTGACCGAGCTCGGCAGCGCGGCCCGCGCCTCGCGGTTCCGACCCGAGCCGGACGGCAGCTGGACCGGTCTGGACGGGTACTACGCGGGTGAGCCGCTGCGCGTGGTGCACGCCGCGGACGGCACGGTCAGCCATCTTGACCTGGGAAGTTTCGTCCTGACCCGGGAGCCGTACGGCCCCGCGGAGGCGATTCCCGGGGGTGTGGACCCGCAGGGGTGGCACGCGGGCTGACGGCCCGTCGGGTGACGATTTGTATCGTTATGGATCTTTAGGTCCCAACATGAGACACCTCACATTGGCTTGTGATGGGACCTTCGACCTGCCTACGGTGCTTCTCGTTCGTCCTCACACGAACCTCGCTCTCCGGAACGCCGAATCCTGCCGCCGGGCCGAGCGAGCACGTGCCTTCACAGCACCACGGCAGGGGCGGGGGAACCACAGGTAAGTCGCCTCACCCGGACTTGGTCCGGGCGGGGCTTGGGGTGAAGCCGCGCCTAGCGCGGCCGGGCAACTCCAGCCCGAATCCGACAGCTCACCTCGCAGGCGTGGGAGAGGAAAAGCTTTTCATGATGTCCCTCAACGGTCGTCCCAGCCTGCCCAGCCGCAGCACCATCAAGCGCGTTGTCGCCGCCGCCGTCGTGGCCGGCGTCGGTGCCGGTATCCCCGTGATCGCCGCCGGTGGCGCCACCGCCGCCCCGGCCCACCAGAACACCGCCGTCGCGCTGCAGGCCGCCGCCCCGACCCACGTGGTCGAGGCCGCCAAGCCGGCCGCCGTCCAGGCCGCGCCGCAGGCCGCCCCCCAGGCTGCCGCCCCGGCCGCTGCTCCCGCGACCTACACCGTGGTCTCGGGTGACTGGCTGTCCAAGATCGCCGCCTCGCACAACGTGCAGGGTGGCTGGCAGAAGCTCTACGAGCTGAACAAGTCCGTGCTCACCAAGGGCCCGAACCTGATCTTCCCCGGTCAGCACCTGACCCTGGCCACTGCCTCGGCTCCCGCCCAGGCTCCGGCGCAGGCCCCGGCCGCCCCGGCCGCTCCGGCCAAGCCGCAGAGCGCCCCGTCCACCCCGGCCCCGGCCAAGTCGGCCCCGGCCAAGGCTGCGCCGTCCGCCAAGAGCGACACCCAGGCTGCCAGCCGTTCGAACACCCGCAGCCCGCTGGCCGCCACCCCGGCCGCCGTGCCGGCTCCGGCCAACAACTCGGTCGCCTCGCTGCAGGCGCTCGCCGCGTCGATCGTCCCGGCCGACCAGCTGGCCTCGTTCGACCAGATCATCAGCCACGAGAGTGGCTGGAACATCACCGCCACCAACCCGAGCTCGGGTGCCTACGGCCTGCCGCAGGCCCTGCCCGGCAACAAGATGGCCTCGGCCGGCGCTGACTGGCAGACCAACCCCGCGACCCAGCTCCGCTGGGCGCTGCAGTACATGAACTCCACCTACGGCAGCCCGAACGCGGCGTGGGCCTTCTGGCAGACCCACTCGGCGTACTGAGCCGCCTGATCGCCTGATCTGATCCCTCGGGATTCCCCGGGTTGATTCCAGGATGATTCAGCCATCGGCCGGTCGTCGGGGCTTTGCAAACTTTGCAAAGCCCCGACGACCGGCCTTTTGGCTTTGCATGCCCGGGATCCGGGACCGGGGACCTGGGGGTCGGGAGTACCGGGGGGGGTCGGGAGTGCCGAGGGGCGGGAGTACTGGGGGTACCAGGATCCGCGGCCTACCGGCTCGGCTCGGCGACCGGGAGGTCGGAGCGGTGGATGTCCACCCAGCGGCTGCCGAAGCAGCGGTAGTAGGCAGTGCCGGCAATCCCGAGGCCGTTGTCCTCACAGGGCTTGCTCGGATCGATCCGCGGCAGGCCGAAGGAGCAGGCGTCGGCCGCGTTACCGGCCCGCACGCAGTCGTCGGGACGCAGTCCCCCGCTCGGTACGGCAACCGCGGTCGGCAGATCGGTGGCCGCCCGGGACGGCTTCTTGGTCGACTGCACCGTGGAGTGCCCAGCCGGCGAGACGCCCGCGCAACCGCTGAGCGCGAGCAGGGCGGCGGCGCCGGCGAGCTGCACGGTGCACTTGATGATCACGGGCGGCGAATCTATCAGCACGCCCGTTCGTATGCGGTGGCAGGCTCCGGGCTCAGCGTTGGCGAAGACCGGCTGCCGGGCTCAGTCGGCCGCGCCGTAGCGGACCAGGTACCCGGCCAGCCGCGCCACGTCCTCGTCGGTCCAGTCGGTGAACCGCTCCGTGAAGGACTGCCGGCGCATCTCATGGGCGTCGCGCAGCAGGGCCAGTCCGGCGTCGCTCGGCCGCAGGATCTGGCCGCGGTGGTCCTCCGGGTCCGCCTCGCGACTCAGGTACCCCAACTTCTCCAGCGCACCGACCTGTCGGCTCACCGTCGACTTGTCGAGCATGAAGTAGGCGGCCAGGTCGGCCGCCCGGCAGCCGCCGCGCTCGTTCATCAGGTCGAGCATGCTGTACGTCACCAGCGAGAGTTCCGGGTGCAGCTGCGAGGCCTTGTGCCGGGCCCGGCGGGCGAAGGCGGTCAGCTCGCGCTGGATGATCTCGATCGACGCGTCTCGGCCGGACACCCGACTGCTCCTCAGCTCAACCACTCAGCCCCACTGGTTGGGGAGTACAACATAGCCGGTCGGACCGGACGGTTACAAACGGTAGTCTTGGCGTGACAGATCCGACCGCCGCCACGGGCGGCCACCAGGGTGTCGCGGGGTGCACGTGGACTTCGATCCACCAGCTGAACAGCTCACCGACCAACCGGCCGACCAACCGGCTGAGCAGTCGTGCGACCTCGGCACCTCCGGCACCTCCGGCACTTTCGGCACCGAACTGCGGCGACTGCGGATGGCCCGTGGCCTGTCGCTGAGCGCGCTCTCCCGCCGGATCCACTACAGCAAGGGCTACCTCAGCAAGATCGAGAACGGCGGCAAGCCGGCCGGCCTCGACCTCGCCCGCCACTGCGACGACCTGCTCGGCGCCGGCGGGGCCTTGCTTCGGTTGGCCGAGGCGGCTGCCGCGCCGGGGGCGGAGCAGCCGAGCCGAGCGGCGACGGACGCGGAGGTCACGAGCCCCGACTCCCGCTGCCCCTACCTCGGCCTCGCGCCCTTCGGCCCGCAGGACGCCCACTGGTTCGCCGGCCGGGATGCCGCACTCGCCGCGCTCCTGGACCGCCTGGCCGAGCGTGCCGGTCAGGGCCCGCTCGCCCTGGTCGCCCCGTCCGGCGCGGGCAAGTCCTCGCTGCTCCGCGCCGGCCTGGTACCCGCCCTGCAGCGCGGCGAACTGCCCTCCGGCCGCCCGGCCCAGCATCGCCGGGTGCTGGTCCGAACGCCGACCGCGCACCCGCTCGCCATGCTGCGCGAGCTCCTTGACGCACCGTCGACCCAGGCCCCACTCCCCGCCCAGCCGAGCCGGCCGCCCGGCACCGGCAGCACCACCACCAGCAGCACCACCGCCGCCATCGCCGGCAGCACCGCCACCGCCGCCACCGGCCTGGTCCTGGTGGTGGACCAGTTCGAGGAGGTCTTCACCCTCTGCACCGACGAGGCCGAGCGCCGTGCCTTCATCCAGCGGCTCTGCGAGCTGGCGACCACTCCCATCTGCGACCTCGGCACCGACACACCGCCGCTGGTCGTGCTCGGCATCCGGGCCGACTTCTGTGGCCGCTGCCTCGACCACCCCGAGCTGGCCCCGGTGCTCACCCGCGGCCTGCTCGCACTGGGCCCGATGACCGCGGGCGAACTGCGCGAGACGATCACCCGCCCGGCTGCGGCGGCCAGCCTCACCCTGGAGCCGGGCCTGGTCGAGGTGCTGCTGCGCGACCTCGGCCTGCCCGAGCTCACCCTCCCGGACCAGGCCACCGGCTCGACCGCCGACTCGGCCACCGATCGGCCGCTCCCGGCCGCCCGCCATCCGCTGGCCGCAGGCGTGGCCGGCGTGCTCCCGCTGCTCTCGCATGCCCTGCTCGCCACCTGGCAGCAGCGCGAGGGCAGCACCCTCACGGTGGCCGGTTATCTGCGCACCGGCGGGATCCGCGGCGCCATCGCCGCCACTGCTGAGAACGTCTTCACCGGCCTGGGCGACCAGGGCCGGCAGACGGCCCGTCAACTGCTGCTGCAGCTGATCCAGGTGAGCGAGGAGAGCGAGGAGAGCGAGGAGGCCCGCCGCCCGGTCCCGCGCGACCAGCTGCTCCGCCAACTGCCCGCCGGCAGTGCCGCCGTGCTCGACGCCTTCGTCCAGGCCCGCCTGCTGACCGTCGACAGCCAGACGGTGACGCTGACCCATGAGGCGCTGCTGCGGGCCTGGCCCCGGCTGCGCGGCTGGCTGCACGAGGACCGGGCCGCGCTGCTGGTGCGCCAGCAACTGGCCGAGGCCGCCGCCGAGTGGGAGCGCGAGCAGCGCGATCCGGCCGCGCTCTACCGGGGGACCAGGCTGGCGACCGCCTACGACTTCCTGCGCGATCCCGACCGCCGTGCCGCGCTGACCCAGCGCGAGGCCGCCTTCCTGACGGCCAGTCACAACCAGCAGGAGGAGCGGCAGCGCACGGCCCGTCGGCAGGTCCGCCGGCGGCGGCAACTGCTGGTCGTCCTCGCGGTGCTGCTGGTGCTGGCCGTCACCGCCGGTGGGGTCGCCTACCAGCAGCGGTCGGCCGCGTTCGGCGAGCGCCGGACCGCCCTCTCCAAGGCGCTGGCGGCGGAGTCCGCCGCGCTGGCCGCCGGCCGGCCCGAGGCCTCGATGCTGCTGGCCGACCAGGCGTACCGCACCGCGCCGACCACCGAGGCGCGGGGCGCGCTGCTCAGCACCCAGGCCCAGCCGTTCGCCGGCCGGCTCTCCGGTCACACCGGCGCGGTCAACGCGGTGGCCTTCAGTCCGAACGGCATCTGGCTGGCCACCGGCAGCTCGGACTGCACAGTGAAGATCTGGCATGTGAAGGACCGTCAGGCCGACAGCACCCTGACCGGTCACGGCGGCTCGGTGCGCACGGTGGCCTTCGCCCCGGACAGCGAGACCGTCGCCTCGGGGAGCGCGGACGGCACGGTGCGGCTCTGGGACGTGACGGGGCGTCGGCCGACGGTGACCCTGTTCGGCTCCGGCGGCTCGGTGCGGTCGGTCGCGTTCAGCCCGGACGGGCGGACCCTGGTCGCGGGCGGTGACGACCATCTGGCCCGCCTCTGGGACACCGCCAGTCACACCCTGATCGCCACCCTGACCGGCCACACCGGCGAGATCCTGGCCGTGGCCTTCGGCCCCGACGGCCACACCGTCGCCACGGCCGGCGCCGACCACAGCATCCGGCTCTGGGACACCGGCACCGGCAACCCGGTCGCCACCCTGACCGGCCACAGTGACGAAGTCCTCGGCCTGGCCTTCAGCCCGGACGGCCGGACGCTGGCCTCGGGAGCCGCGGACCGCACCGTCCGGCTCTGGGACACCGTCGAGCACCACCTGATCACCACCCTCATCGGCCACAGCGACGACGTCAACAGCGTGGCCTACACCGACGACGGGCTGACCCTGGTCAGTGCCGGCGGCGACGGTACGGTCCGGCTCTGGGACCTGGCCACCCGCCGGGTGGTCGGCACCCTCAGCGGGCACACGGACTACGTCCAGGGCGTCGCCGTCAGCGCCGACGGCACGCTGCTCGCCACCGCCGGGTTCGACCAGACCGCGGCGCTCTGGGAGCTGGGCGCCTCCGCCCTGATCGTGCACCCGTTCGCCGAGGTGTGGCAGACCGCGTTCAGCCCGGACGGGCGGACCGTCGCGGCAGCCGACGCCGCGCACCTGATCCGGCTCTGGGACGTCGCCCACCACCGGCTGACCGGCACCCTGGCGGGGCACGACGGGTCGGTCTTCGGCATCGCGTTCAGCCCGGACGGGCGGCTGCTCGCCTCGGCCGGCGCCGATCAGACCATCCGCCTCTGGGACCTGTCCACGCAGCAGCAGGTGGCGGAGTTCACCGGCCATCAGGGCTCGGTCTTCGCGGTCGCGTTCAGTCCCGACGGGCGGGTGCTGGCCTCGGCCGGCGAGGACCGGACGGTCCGGCTCTGGGACGTCCGCGGCCACCGCCCGATGGGCGCACTGACCGGGCACACCGACTTCGTCAACGCCGTCACCTTCAGTCCGGACGGCCGGACCCTCGCCTCGGGCAGCGACGACCTGACGGTCCGGCTCTGGGACGTGAGCTACAAGCGGCTGACCACCACCTTGACCGGGCACACCGGCTCGGTGCGCGGGGTCGCGTTCTCCCCCGACGGCCGCACCCTGGCCAGCGCCGGCAACGACGGCACCGTCCGCACCTGGGACGCCGCCGGGCACACCCTCACCGCCACCCTGACCGGACACACCGGCTCGGTGCGCGGGGTCGCGTTCTCCCCCGACGGCCGCACCCTGGCCAGCGCCGGCAACGACGGCACCGTCCGCACCTGGGACACCGCCGCGCACGCCCTCACCGCCACCTTGACCGGACACACCGACGCCGCCTGGTCGGTGGCCTTCAGCCCGGACGGCCGCACCCTGGTCAGCGGTGGCAGTGACGGCACGGTCCGGCTCTGGACCTTCGACCTGCGGGACCGCACGGCCGGGATCTGCCGGGTGGTGGGGCGGGTCGGCCCGGACCGCTGGGCCAGGCTGCTGCCCGACCAGCCCTACCGACCCGACTGCTGACCCGACTGCTGACCCGATTGCTGGCCCGATTGCTGGCCCGACTCCTGACCCGATTGCTGACCCTAGAACAATTCCGCAGGTCAGAGCCGGTTTCCCAATTCGTTTCCCGTTTCCCGACGATTGGGCGACGGCTGCCTGCTGGACACCGCTCGGCCCGGGGACCACTCTCGAATCACCGGCAGCCAGCGGCACCGAGCAGCACCGAGCGTCACTGAGCATCCGTCAGCCGCGCTGGCCGGCCCCACTCCATGACACCTCATCAGAGGGGACTCCCTGATGCCCAGCTTCACCCTGTCCAGGTTCCGTACCGCCGCCGTCACCTCGGCCGCCCTCGCGCTCGGCGCCGGCCTGCTGATCGCCGTCCCGGCCGGCCCCGCCGCCGCCTCGGCCGCCGACTGCGCCGGGGGCGCCAACGGCTTCCACGACATCTCCGACACCGCCTCCGGCACCGTCCAGCGCTCCGCCTTCCACCAGGGCGACACGATCACCGTCCAGTCCGCGGGCGGCTCCGGCTTCGCCAAGCTCGAGGGGCAGACCCGGGGCGGTGAGAGCGTCTGGATGGACTGGACCCGCGACGGCGGCCACACCTGGCTCCAGTGCGGCCCGTTCGGTGTCGACCACGGCGACAACTCCTCGAAGACCTCCGCCGCCAAGCCCACCAGCTCCGACCCCAACTACCGCTTCCGCGCCTGCGCCCTGACCCTCGACCAGGCCATCACCTGCACCGACTGGTGGTAGGCCGTCCCGATCGTGGGTGCGGTCCCGAGCCCCCTGCCACCAGCCCGGGACCGCACTCACCCCACTCGCCGCTGAACGAGGTTCATGGGCCGGCCGCCGCGAGGACGGAGTCGGCCGCCGCGGTCCGGGCATAGAGGACCGAGCGGCCGGCTCGGTGGGCGCTGACCAGGCCGGCGTCACGCAGGGCGGTGAGGTACTGGGAGACACCGGCCGGGGAGAGTCCGGTGCGGCGGGCGAGTTCGGTGGTGGACGCCGGGGTCTCCAGTTCGGTCAACAGCCGGGTCCGCGAACGGCCGAGTACGGCGGCGAGGGCCTCCGTGCTCGGAACGGGTCGGGACTCCCACAGTGCGCCGATGCCGCGCGCCGGGTAGGCGAGCTGCGGCGGCTCGGCGGGCGCCACCCGGGTGAGCAGCTCCGGTCCGGTGAAGGCCGAGGGGATCAGCAGCAGTCCCCTGCCCGCGCCCTGCCGGGACAGAGCGCGCTTCCGGCGCGCCAGACGTAGCGCGTTGTCGTCCCAACTCAGGTATGGGTGCAGCTCGTTGAACAGGTGGCCGGTGCCGTGCTCGGCGGCCTGCCGGGCCCGGTGGAAGACGTCGGCGTCGAGTACGGTCCTGATCCGAGCCCAGTAGGGGGCGAGCGCGAGCTCCCAGTAGGTCTCGATCTCCTCCACGAGCCGGGCCAGGCGCTCCTGCGGCGCGGCGTACAGGGTCCGCAACCGGGGGCCGAGCAGCTCCTGTTCGTGTCTCAGGCGGTCGAGGTCCTGGCGTACCCGGGCCGCCGGCGCGGCCAGGATCCCGGTCAGCTCCTGCGCCAGGGTGGGGGCCGATCCGGTGGGGGCCGGATTGATGAAGTCGGGAACATAGCCCGACGGCGGGATCAACTCGGCGAGCCAACCCCGGTCCAGGCCGGCGGCGGCCACCCTGGGCCGCACCTGCTCAATCCAGGGCTGGTGAACGGGATGCGCGGCGCCGGAGGTCAGCAACCGAAAGCTGGTGCCGACCTCCCACATCGGTGAGACGGCGAACCGCACCAGGGCCAGGTCGGTCGCCGAGAACGCCAGCTCTGCCAGCACCGCTCTCCTCAGGATTCAGACATCTCTTAATGACTGGCCACCAGCCTAACCTCGTGGAGATCATCCCGGCATGACACCGGAGACGATCGCCTCGACCACCGCAGGCAGTTGGCAGCTCGACGGCCTGGAGCTGAGCCGGATCGGCTACGGCGCGATGCAGCTGGCGGGCCCGAAGGTCTGGGGGCCGCCCCGCGACCGGGACGCCGCCCTCGCCGTGCTGCGCGCCGCTGTCGAGGCGGGGATCACGCACATCGACACCAGCGATTACTACGGCCCGCAGGTGGTCAACGAGCTCATCCGTGAGGCGCTGCACCCCTATCCCGACCACCTGCGCATCGCCACCAAGGTCGGTGCCCGCCGCACCCCGGACCGTGCCTGGCCGGCCGCCCTGTCACCCGGCGAACTGGTACGGGCCGTCCACGACAACCTGGAGCGCCTGGACCTGCCGACGCTGGACCTGGTCAATCTGCGGATGACCGGCACCCTGGCCGCCGCCGACATCACCGAGCCCTTCGGCGTGCTCGCCGAACTGCGCGAGCAGGGACTGATCCGGCACCTGGGGGTCAGCAACGTCAGCGCCGAACAGGTCAGCGCCGCCCAGCAGATCGCCCCGGTGGCAGCCGTGCAGAACCACTACAACGTCGCCTCCCGCGCGGACGACGCCCTCGTCGACCAGTGCGCCGAGCAGGGCATCGCCTATGTGCCGTTCTACCCATTGGGCGGCTTCCGCCCGTTGCAGGTCGACGCCCTCAACGAGGTCGCCCTGGACCTGGGCGTCACCGCCCGGCAGGTCGCGCTGGCCTGGCTGCTGCACCGCTCCCCGACCATCATGCTCATCCCCGGCACCTCCTCGATCACCCACCTGCGCGAGAACATCGCCGCAGCTGCCGTCGAGCTGCCCGAGCAGGCGCTGCGCACCCTCGACGCGATTGCCACCGGCTGACCACCGATCACCGCCTGCCAGCTGCCGGCTGGCGCCTGCCGCCTGGCGCGCGATCCTGCCGGCCGATCAGGAATTGCCTGACTGAGCGTCAGCGACGCTCTAGGGTGGGCACTCGGGACGGCGTGCGGCCGTGCCCGGGAGCTGGGAGAGGTGGCATCGACCATGCAGCTGGGCATCTCGCTCGAACCGCCGCGGTGGCCGTCGAGTGCGGGCGGCATGGTGCTGCAGACCGCGCTGCGGGCCGAACAGCTGGGACTGCACTACGTGCTGATGTCGGATCACGTGCTGACCAGCGCCAACGGTTCGGGCCTCGACTCGATGACGCTGCTCTCCGCGATCGCCGGCGCCACCTCGAAGATCCGGCTGGCGACCAGCATCCTGGTGCTGCCGTACCGGCACCCGGTGGCCGTGGCCGGGCAGGCGGCCACTCTGGACATCGTCTCCGGTGGCCGCTTCTCGCTCGGCGTCGGGACGGGCTGGAACGCGAAGGAGTTCGCCGCCCTCGGGCTGGACGTGCGCCAGCGCGGCGCCCGGACCGACGAGTACCTGGCCGTGCTGCGCGCGCTCTGGTCCGGCGAACCGGTGGACTTCGCCGGACGGTTCACCACCCTGTCCAAGGCCGAGCCGGCCATCGCGCCCCGAACCAAGGGCGGCCCGGCGATCTGGGTCGGTGGGAGCAGTGACGCGGCGCTACGCCGGGCGTTGCGCTTCGGCGACGGCTGGCACGGCAGCGCCGCCGACGAGGCCGCCGTCCGAGACGTCCGCAGTCGGCTGGCCGTGCTCGGCGAGGAGCTCGACCGGGACCCGGAGCAGCTCAAGCTCTCCTCGGTCTGCTTCCTGGTCCCGCCGGGCTTCGAGACCAACGGTCCGCTGCCCGGTTCGCTGCTGGGCGGTCCGGCCGCGAGCACTCAGCAACTGCTGGACGCGCTCGGCCGGCTGGGTGCGGCGGGCCTGTCGATGGTCTCGCTCTGGATGCCGCTCGACCCGCACCAGCTCTCGGACGCCCTCGGCTGGGTGGCCACCGAGCTGCTGCCGGACCTGCGCGTGATCTGACTCCCCGGCGGGGCCGGCCGCCCAGGCGATTCCGGCCACCCAGGCGGGCCGACCGCTCAAGAAAGCCGACCGCTCAAGCGGGTCCGACCGCCCAGGCGCGGGCCCGCACCCGACAGCCTCAGCCCCGCCCGACCGGCCAGGCGCCCTCGTGCGCCAGCAGGTACTCCTTGCGCTCCAGGCCGCCGGCGTAGCCGGTCAGCGCGCCGGTGGCGCCGATCACCCGGTGGCACGCGCGGACGATGAGCAGCGGATTGGCCCCGATCGCGGAGCCGACGGCGCGCACTGCGGCCCGCGAGGCGCCGATCTGCTCGGCGAGCCGGCCGTAGGTGCTGGTCCCGCCGTACGGCACGGTGTCGATCGCCTGCCAGACCCGCTGCTGGAACTCCGTCCCCCGGGCCCGCAGCTCGAGGTCGAACTCCTTCAGGTCCCCGGCGAAGTACGCCTGCAGCTGCTCGGCCACCGCGACGAAGGCCGGGGCATCCTCGCGCCAGTCGTCCCGGACGGTGGCCGCGCCCTTCTGGCCGGTCATCGAGAGCGAGCAGAGAGCCAGCCCGCCGGGGGCGGTCGCGGACTCCTCGCCGACCAGCAGCAAGGCGCCGAGCGGGCTCTCGATGGTGGTGTGCACGGTGGTGGTCACGGCGCTGGGCCTCTCTCGTTCGCGGGTCGTCTACCCCTCTACTGTGCCGTCTCGCGGATGTCCGGTCTGGCGGATTTCGGACCTGGCACTCGCGCACAATTCATTCACAACTCATTGTTCGAGCTCGCGCGACCCGGTACCGTCGAAATGGGTTTAAATTCGAACGAAACAGGACCAAGCATGGCCAAGCAGCCCCGCAAGCACCCCGCCAAGCGCACCGACGGCTGGCCCAGCAGGGCCTACCCCACGAAGGTCAAACCTGCCGACGCCAAGCCCGCCCGCCGTACGCCGGTCGCCCGGCGCGCCGTGCTGGCCGGCGTGCTGGGCCTGGTGCTGGCCGGCGGCGTGACCGCCGTCGTGGCTGCCTCCCACGGTGGCGGTGCGAAGCCGGGCTCCACCGCCGCCGCGCTGCCCAGCCAGCCGCGCACCACCGCGGACGGCCGCACCACCTCGCCACCCTGGGACGCGCCCGCCGACGCGAGCGCGGCCGTCGCGGCGGCCGGCCTGCCGATGCTGGACGCCGAGGGCACGGTCGAGCACATCCACGCCCACCTGGACGTCTACCTGGACGGCAAGGCGGTGAGCGTCCCGCCACTGATCGGGATCGACGAGACCGCGCAGCGGATCAGCCCGCTGCACACCCACGACACCAGTGGTGTGATCCACATCGAGTCCCCGGTGAAGACCGACTTCACGCTCGGCCAGTTCATGACCGAGTGGCAGGTCTCCCTCGCCGCCGACCACCTCGGCGGGGCGACCACCGACGGCAGCCACACCCTGACCGCCTATGTCGACGGCAAGCCGGTCACCGGCGACCCGGCGGCCGTCGTTCTCGGCGCGCACCAGGAGATCGCCCTGGTCTACGGCACGGCCACGGAGAACGCCCAGGTCAGCGTCCCGAGCAGCTTCGCCTTCCCGAACGGCGAATGACCCCGTCGCCAACCGTGCCGCCGGCGCTCAGTAGCCGGTCGAACCGTCGAGCCGCTCGCGCAGCAGGTCGGCGTGCCCGTTGTGTCGGGCGTACTCGGCGACCATGCCGACCATGATCCGGCGCAGCGAGATCGGCTCCTCGCCCCTCGGCGCCGCCGCCAGTGCGTCCAGCGAGGGCGCGGCCGCGACGATCGCCCGGGAGCGGTCGCACTCGGCGCGCCAGACGGCGAGGTCCTGGGCCGGGTCGGCGCCGGTGAACTCGAAGTCCTGTTCCGGCTCCTCGTCGGAGTAGTACAGGTGCGGCAGCTCCTGGCCCGCGAACTGCAGGGCGAACCACCAGCGCTCGACCCCGGCCAGGTGCCGGATCAGACCGTGCAGGCTGAGCCCGGACGGGTCGATGCTCTTCTCGGCGAGGCGCTGCGGCGCGATGCCGGCGAGCTTGAGCTCGAAGGTGGCGCGGTGCCAGTCGAGGAAGGCCGTCAGCGTCTCCCGCTCGTCGCCCACCCGGGGCAGCGGCGCACGGGTGTCGAGCTCGGCGGGCCAGGCCGGGGAGAGGTTCTGCTCGGGAACCTCGTTCGCGTTCGCATTCATGCGCGCGAGTCTGGCAGCGGCCACTGACAACCCGACAACGGGCTGACAGCCCCGCGGCGCGACACACCGACAAGTTCTCCTGTCTTGACAAATCTTTTTGTCGGTTGGACTCTGGAGTGGTGCTGGACGTCGCTGTGATCGAAGAACCCGCTGCGGCCGGGGCATCCCTGGACCCGATCCGGGCCCGGATCCTCGCCGCCCTGGCCGAGCCCGGCTCGGCCGCCATGCTGGCCACCCGCTTGGGGCTGCCCCGGCAGAAGCTCAACTACCACCTGAAGGAGCTGGAGCGGCACGGACTGGTGGAGCTCGTCGAGGAGCGGCGCAAGGGCAACGTGACCGAGCGGATCTACCGCGCCACCGCCGCCTCCTACGTGATCTCCCCGAGCGTGCTCGCCGCCTTGAGCCCGGACCCGTCCCGTGCCCCCGACCAGCTCTCGGCCCGCTGGCTGCTGGCCCTGGGGTCGCGGCTGGTGCAGGAGGTCGGCCAGCTGCTGACCGGCGCGGCCCGCGCCGGGCGGCGGGTCGCCACCTTCGGCATCGACGCGGAGGTGCGGTTCGCCTCCGCGGCCGACCGGGCGGCGTTCGCCGAGGAACTCGCCCAGAGCGTGGCCGCCCTGGTCAGCCGCTACCACGACGCGGCCGCCCCGGGGGGCCGCAGCCACCGGGTGCTCGTCGGCCTGCACCAGATTCCCACCACGCCCGTCACCGAGGGCCGTGCCACGAACGCCGCCGGGCGGACCCTGGCAACGGAGTCCGAAGCCGGACAGGAGAACTGACGATGACTCACCCGTTCGAGATCGAGCTGGAAACCGTCCTGCCGGCGAGCCCGGAACAGGTCTGGGAAGCGATCGCCACCGGACCAGGGGTCGACTCCTGGTTCATGGGCCGCAACCAGATCGAGGCGCGCGAGGGCGGGATCGCCGCGATGGACACCGGCGGCCACCGGGAGGAGGCGCTGATCACCGCCTACGACCCCGGCAAGCGCTTGGCCACCCGCACGTCCACCGCCGAGGACGGCCGGTTCATGGCCTTCGAGTACCTCATCGAAGGACGCGACGGCGGCAGCACAGTCCTGCGCGTCGTCCACAGCGGCATGCTCGGCGACGACTGGCAGGACGAGTACGACGCCCTGCGCCGCGGCTGGCCGTTCCACCTCAACACGCTCCGCGAGTACCTCACGCACTTCGGCGGACGCACCGCCGTCCCCGTCTTCGCCGCGGCACCGACCGGCAGCTCCTCGGCGCAGGACGTCCGGGCGGCGCTCGCCCGCACCCTGTCGCTCCCCACCCCGGTGGCCCTCGGCACAGCGGCGCACGCGGAGCCGGCGGGCCTGCCCCCGCTGGACGGCGTAGTGGTCTGGGCGGACGACGAGCGGTTCGAGATCCGCACCTCCGACGGCATCTACACCTTCCACCAGGGTCCCGGCATCGTCCTGACGTTCCATCACCTCTTCGGAGCGGACACCGACGGAGCAGAGGACGCCTGGCAGCAGTGGCTGACCGGGCTCCTCGACTGACCCGACTCCCGACTGACCCAACTCCTCGGCTGGACTCAACTCCTCGGCCGACTCAACTCCTCGGCCGACTCAACTCCTCAGCCGACCCGACTTCTCAGCTTTCGCGACACATCTAAGGAACCTTCGATGCGCACTCTCATCAGCACCGCCTTCATCTCCCTCGACGGCGTCGTGGACTCGCCGGGCGGCGAGCCCGGCTACCGGAACTCCGGCTGGACCTTCAAGGAGGTCGAATTCGTCCCGGAGGCCTTCGAGATCAAGGGGCGCGAGCAGCAGGAGTCCACCGCCCTCCTCCTGGGCCGGGTCAGCTACGAGGCCTTCAGCGCCGTCTGGCCGGACATGGCGGAGTTCGCCCAGTACCGGGCCATGCCGAAGTACGTCGTCTCCACCACCCTCACCGACGACCAGCTGGTCTCGAACTGGGGCGAGACGAAGATCCTCCGCTCGCTCGACGAGGTCTCCGCGCTCAAGGAGACCGAGGGCGGCCCGATCATCGTCCACGGCAGCGCCTCCCTGAACCACGCCCTCTCCGACGCGGGCCTGATCGACCGCTACCACCTGCTCGTCTACCCGCTGCTGCTCGGCGCCGGCAGGCGCCTGTTCAGCACCACCGACAAGGACGCGCAGAAGCTGAAGCTCGTCGAGCACGAGGTCTACTCCAACGGTCTCCAGAAGCAGGTCTTCGACGTCGTCCGCTGACAGTCCACCGGCGGACCTCGCACAGTCCGGCCGGACTCCAGGACCCGCCGAGCGGCACTCCACGGATTGTCAGTACGGCTGCTTACGGTGGTTCCTGTGTTCACCGCCCCGGCTCCGGCCCTCTCGCTCCCTGACGACCTGATCGCCCTTCAGCGGGCGCTGCTCGCCGCCGATCAGGCTGTCGGCGACTACGCCCTAGCCGTACGCGACCGTCGGCGGGCCGCCTATCCCGAACGGTGGCAGGCGGTGCAGCGCTGCACCTGGACGGCGGGCGAGCAGGCCGAGTTCGACCGCCGCTGGGAGGCGTACGTCAGCGCGGGCGCGGCGGTGCGCAGTCACCCGGTGTTGGTCCGGGCCCGGGTGCTCGGCATCGAGGCGGCGGTACTGCGCGGCCTGCGGGAGGCGGCCGCCGCGGCCTCGGATCGCCGGGCGGCCTGAGGCTGAGCGATCAGGAGCCGGCCGGGCGGGGGCTGGTCCCGCGGCCGAGCGCGCGGGTGACGGTGATCTCGATGACCACCCGCTCGGGGTTGGCACGCGGCGCCCGGTACCGCCGGGCGTACCGCTGCTCGGCGTCGGCCACCACCGCCGGCTCCCGACGCAGCACCGCCCGGCCCTCCAGGGTGGCCCAGCGCCCGCCGTCCACCTGGCAGAGCGCAGCCACCGCGCCGTCCGCGCCCGCCGCCTCGACATTGCGCGCCTTGCGGCTGCCGCCGCTGGTGATCACCCGGGCGATCCCGGTCTCGGGGTCGAAGGTGGCGCCGACCGGAACCACGTGCGGGGTGCCGTCGGGGCGCAGGGTGGTCAGGGTGCAGATGTGCCGCTCCGCCCAGAAGGCGAGGAACTCGGGGGTGAGCGCGGGGCGGGCGGTGGCGGAGGCAGCGGTCATCGCACCAGCGTACGAAATGCCGGATCCCGCCCGACAAGCAGCTCCGCGGGTCTGGGCAGCGCGGCCCCACGGCCCAATAATGAGCATGCCATGACGCCCAGCCGCTCCGCCGCTCAGCCCAACTGTTCCGCCCTGCCGTTCCACCCAGTCGTTCCACCCAGTCGTTCCACCCAGTCGTTCCACCCAGTCGTTCCACCCCGCCGACCAGGCCAACCAGGGGGCACCCGCATGGATCTGACCGGACCTCAGCTGACCCGGCGCACCTTCACCCGGTCCGCCCTCGCCCTCGGCGCGACGAGCGCCCTGCTCGGCCTGGGCACCCTGCCCGCCCGGGCGGCCTCCGCGCCCGGTGGCGCCGACTGGCTGGCCGCACTGCCCGACTCGGCCCCGCTGGCCCGACTGACCCTGCCCGGCACCCACGACACCTGCTCGCTCTACGGCGGAGCGATCACCCAGACCCAGACCCTCTCGGTGCCCGACCAGCTGACCGCGGGCATCCGCTTCATGGACATCCGCTGCCGCGCCATCAACGGCGTCTTCGCGATCCACCACAGCCAGTTCTTCCAGAACATCTTCTTCGGCGACGTGCTCAACGACTGCCAGGCCTTCCTCGCCCAGCACCCCGGCGAGACCCTGGTGATGCGGGTCAAGCAGGAGTACTCCACGGTCCCCGACGCCGACTTCGCCGCGATCTTCTCCGACTACCAGAGCCGCTGGCCGGGCCTGCTCTGGACCGAGAACCGGATCCCGCGCCTGGGTGAGGTGCGCGGCCGGGTGGTGCTGCTGGCCGACAACGGCGGCCTGCCGGGCATCCGCTGGAACGGCCCACTCGTCGACCTGGAGGACGACTACCAGATCGGCACCATCTTCGAGATCGGCTCCCGCAAGTGGCCCGAGGTCTCGGCGCACCTGGACGCGGCCCGCTCCACCACCGACCCGCAGCGGCTCTTCATCACCTTCACCTCCTCCTCCGGCTGGGGCCTGTGGCCGCGCCAGGCCGCCGACGCCATGGCCCCCCGCCTCGCCGGCTACCTCGGCGGCCTCGACCACGGCTCCCGCCCGGTGCTCGGCACCGTGCCGATGGACTTCGTCACGCCCAGCTCGCCGGCCGCGCTGTACGCGCTGAACTTCGGCGCCTGAACGGTCCGCCTCACGGGCGGCTGATCACCGAGAAGTGCGAGACCTCGGGCGGGTGCGTCAGGTAGGTCTGCTCGGTGTCGGACCAGACCGGCCGCTTCGCCCACATCGGCCCGGCGTAGGCCTTCAGGGCCTCCTCGTCGCGCCAGCGGGTGATCACCAGTACCCGGTGCGTGCTGTCCGGCAGCGAGCGCAGCAGCTCGCCGCCGAGGTAGCCGTCCAGGCCGGCCAGCTGCGGCAGCATCTCCGACTGGATCACCGCGCAGAAGTCGCCGACCAGCTTGGGCGCGACCCGCGCCTCCCAGATCCGCACGATCATCGCTACCTCCTGCTCGCCTCGGGCAGCCCAGTTTCATTATCCGTTCGGGACGGCGGCGCCGGCCGCCGGTGCGGGTACGGGATGCCGGCCATCGGTCTCATATCGGCCATCAAAGTCGCCGGCCGGGGCTCGGGCGGCGGACGACACGCTAAGAGTGAGCAGACTTGGCACAGTACGGCCGAAGCGGAGGTACGCTGACCGCCAGTCTCGCGCCGCGCCGCCGGGTCGGGCCCGGACCGAGGCCGGTGCGACCGGACCACACGACGGCTGGTGATCCTGCGTGGCGGTCTTCCTCCTGGCGCTCGGCGCTGCCTGTTGCCTGGGCCTGGGTTTCGTGCTGCAGCAGCACGCGGCCCAGCGGGCACCACGCGACGACCTGTTGCGCTGGCGGCTGCTGCTCGACCTGCTCCGGATGCCCGAGTGGCTGGCCGGGATCGGGATCATGATCGTCGGCCTGGTGCTCAGCGCGCTGGCGCTCGGCTGGGGCGAGGTCTCGCTGGTGGAGCCGCTGCTCACCAGCAACCTGGTCTTCGCGATGGCGCTGGCCAGCGTGATCACCCGGCAGCGGCTCGGCCGCTCGGGCTGGGGCGGGGTGCTGCTGCTCGGGCTCGGGGTGACGGCGTTCATCGTGGCCGGCGATCCCCAGGGCGGCGGCGCGGTGGCCGGCGCGCTGCGGCACTGGCTGGTCTTCGGCATCGTCGCCGGTCTGGCCCTGCTGCTGGTCTCGCTGGCCCGGCGGCTGCCGCTGTTCGAGGAGGCGACCATCCTGGCGCTGGCGGCGGGCCTGCTCTACGGGCTGCAGGACGCCCTGACCCGGGCCACGGCCAGCCACGCGAACAGCGGCGGGATCACCGCGGTGCTGCACCACTGGGAGCCGTACGCGGTGGTCGGTCTGGGCGTCTTCGGCCTGCTGCTGGTGCAGAGCGCCTTCGAGGCGGCACCGCTGCGGATATCGCTGCCGGCCCTGACCGCCGCCCAGCCACTGGCCGGGATCGCCTGCGCGGTCGGCTTCCTGGGCGACCGGCTGCGGGTCACTCCGGGTGCGCTGGCCTGGGAGGTGAGCGGGCTGCTGGCGATGGTGCTGGGCGTGGTGGTGATCGGTCGGCACCCGTCGATGCCGGCGGCCTGCGGCGGTGGCCCGGAGTCCGGCGAGGACCCCGGACCACCGTCCTGACGCCTGCCGGACCACCGTCCTGACGCCTGCCGGACCACCGTCCTGACGCCTGCCGGACCACCGTCCTGACGCCTGCCGGACCACCCCTGACGCCCGTCGATCTGTCATCCGATCGGGCAACCGGCCCGGGAGAGCTGACAGAGTGTCGGGATTCGCTCGCAGTCGGTACGGGGAGTCTGCAAGGACACCCACCGCCAGGCACCTCGACCGTCGCCGGACGGTCTTCACCCATTCGTCCGAGTGACGCCGTGGCGTTCCACTCGTTGGCCCATGACCTGAAGTTCACTGTTGCCAACCCTTCAGGAGCGGTTCCATGTCGCAGTCGCAGATCGTCCGTGCCGCCCTCGTACAGACCCGGTGGACCGGCGAGCAGTCCTCGATGATCGAGCTCCACGAGCGGTACGCCCGCGAGGCGGCCGCCCGGGGCGCGCAGATCATCGGCTTCCAGGAGGTCTTCAACTCGCCGTACTTCTGCCAGGTCCAGGAGCCGGAGCACTACCGCTGGGCGGAGCCGGTGCCGGACGGGCCGACCGTCACCCGGATGCGGGAGCTGGCGGCCGAGCTCGGGCTGGTGATGGTGGTGCCGGTGTACGAGGTGGAGCAGTCCGGCGTGTACTACAACACCGCCGCCGTGATCGACGCCGACGGCAGCTACCTGGGCAAGTACCGCAAGCACCACATCCCGCAGGTCAAGGGCTTCTGGGAGAAGTACTACTTCAAGCCCGGCAATCTCGGCTGGCCGGTCTTCGACACGGCCGTCGGCAAGGTCGGCGTCTACATCTGCTACGACCGGCACTTCCCGGAGGGCTGGCGGGCCCTGGGCCTGGGCGGCGCCCAGATCGTCTACAACCCCTCGGCGACCAGTCGGGGCCTGTCCGCCTACCTCTGGCAGTTGGAGCAGCCGGCCGCGGCGGTGGCCAACGAGTACTTCGTCGCCGCGATCAACCGGGTCGGGGTGGAGGAGTACGGCGACAACGACTTCTACGGCACCAGCTACTTCGTGGACCCGCGCGGCCAGTTCGTCGGCGAGCCGGCCTCCGACAAGGAGGAGGAACTGCTGGTGCGGGACCTGGACCTCGGGGTGATCGAAGAGGTCCGCCAGCAGTGGGCGTTCTACCGAGACCGGCGCCCTGACGCTTACAGCCCGCTGACCGAGGCCTGAGGGAGAGGACCGACATGACCATCACCGCATCCCCCACCGCAGACCTGCGCGACCGCCACCGCGCCGTGCTGCCGTCCTGGCTGGCCACCTACTACCGCGAGCCGATCGAGCTGACCCACGGCGAGGGCCGGCACGTCTGGGACGCCGAGGGCAACCGCTACCTGGACTTCTTCGGCGGCATCCTGACCACGATGACCGCACACGCGCTGCCCGAGGTGACCAAGGCGGTGGCCGAGCAGGCCGGCCGGATCCTGCACACCTCGACGCTCTACCTGTCCACCGCGATGGTGGAGCTGGCCGAGCGGATCGCCGCGCTGTCCGGCATCCCGAACGCCAAGGTCTTCTTCACCACCTCCGGCACCGAGGCCAACGACGCGGCGCTGCTGCTGGCCACCACCTACCGCCGTTCCAACCAGGTGCTGGCGCTGCGCAACAGCTACCACGGCCGGTCCTTCTCCACGGTCGGCATCACCGGCAACACCGCCTGGTCCCCCACCAGCCTCTCCCCGCTGCAGACCCTCTACGTCCAGGGCGGGGTGCGCGACAGCGGCCCGTACGCCGCGCTGAGCGACGCCGAGTTCATCGCCGCCTGTGTCGAGGACCTGGAGGAGATGCTCGGCCAGGCGCAGGGCACGGTGGCCGCGCTGATCGCCGAACCGATCCAGGGCGTCGGCGGGTTCACCCACGGGCCGGACGGGCTGCTGGCCGCGTTCAAGACGGTGCTGGACCGGCACGGGATCCTGTGGATCAGCGACGAGGTGCAGACCGGCTGGGGCCGCACCGGCGACCACTTCTGGGGCTGGCAGGCGCACGACCAGTCCGGCCCGCCGGACATGCTGACCTTCGCCAAGGGCATCGCCAACGGCATGTCGATGGGCGGCGTGGTGGCCCGGGCCGAGGTGATGGACTGCCTGGGCGCCAACTCGATCTCCACCTTCGGCGGCAGCCCGATCACCTGCGCCGCCGGCCTGGCCAATCTCCAGTACCTGCTGGCGCACGACCTGCAGGGCAACGCCCGTCGCACCGGCGCCGTGCTGCGCTCACGGCTGGAGGCCGCCGACCTGCCGGTGGTGCGCGAGCTGCGTGGGCGGGGCCTGATGCTCGGCATCGAACTACCGGACGCCGAGGCCGCCACGGCCGCCCTCGAGCACGCAAGGGAGCTGGGCCTGTTGATCGGAAAGGGCGGCCGGGGCGGCAATGCGCTGCGGATCGCGCCGCCGCTGACCCTGACCGAGGCGGAGGCCCGCGAGGGCGCCGACCTGCTGATCGAGGCGCTGCGGCGGGTGGGCGCATGAGGACGCTGATCACCGGCGGGCTGGTCGTCACCGCCGCCGAGGAGATGACCGCCGACGTGCTGATCGAGGATCAGCGGATCGTCGCGCTGGCCGCCACCGGCAGTGCGGCGGCCGGCAGTTGGCAGGCCGAGACGGTGATCGACGCGACCGGGAGGTACGTGCTGCCCGGCGGGGTGGACGCGCACACCCACATGCAACTGCCGTTCGGCGGCACCAGCGCCTCGGACACCTTCGAGACCGGCACCCGGGCCGCCGCCTGGGGCGGCACCACCACGATCGTGGACTTCGCCGTGCAGTCGATGGGCGGCTCGCTGCGCGAGGGCCTGGACGCCTGGCACGCCAAGGCGGAGGGCAACTGCGCGATCGACTACGGGTTCCACACCATCGTCTCGGACGTCAACGACGCGGTGCTGAAGGAGATGGAACTGCTCACCGCGAGCGGCGAGTCGACCTCGTTCAAGCTCTTCATGGCCTACCCCGGCGTCTTCTACAGCGACGACGGGAAGATCCTGCGCGCCATGCAGCGCGGCGCCGCGAGCGGCGGCCTGATCATGATGCACGCCGAGAACGGCCCGGCGATCGACGTCCTGGTGGCCCAGGCGCTGACCGCCGGGCACACCGATCCGCGCTACCACGGCGAGGTGCGCCGGGAGTTGCTGGAGGCCGAGGCCACCCACCGGGCGATCAAACTGGCCCAGGTGGCCGGCGCGCCGCTGTACGTGGTGCACGTCTCGGCGGCCTCCGCGCTGGCCGAGCTGGCCACCGCCCGCGACCAGGGCCTGCCGGTCTTCGGCGAGACCTGCCCGCAGTACCTCTTCCTCTCCACCGACAACCTCGCCGAGCGCGGCGCCGACGGCTTCGAGGGCGCCAAGTACGTCTGCTCGACGCCACTGCGCCCGCGCGAGCACCAGGCCGAACTCTGGCGCGGCCTGCGCACCAACGACCTTCAGGTGGTCTCCACCGACCACTGCCCCTTCTGCTTCGTGGGCCAGAAGGAGCTGGGGCGCGGGGACTTCTCGAAGATCCCCAACGGCCTGCCGGGGGTGGAGAACCGGATGGACCTGCTGCACCAGGCGGTGGTGGAGGGGCGGATCTCGCGCCGCCGCTGGGTGGAGATCGCCTGCGCGACGCCGGCCCGGATGTTCGGTCTCTACCCGCGCAAGGGCACCATCGCGCCGGGCGCGGACGCCGACGTGGTGATCTACGACCCGGGCGCGGAGCAGGTGTTGTCGGCCGCCACCCACCACATGAACGTGGACTACTCGGCCTACGAGGGGAAGCGGGTGACCGGGCAGGTCCGCACGGTGCTCTCGCGCGGCGCCGTGGTCCTGGACGACGGGCGGTGGCTCGGCCGGGCCGGGCACGGGCGGTTCCTGACCCGGGCCACCTGTCAGTACCTCTGAACCTCATCTCTGCGAACGGTGGTTGTGCACATGGACATCGGGCTCGTGCTCCAGACGGATCCGCCCGCCCGGCTGCTGGTCGAGCGGATGCGCCGCGCCGAGGCGGCCGGCTTCAGCCACGGCTGGACCTTCGACTCCTGTGTGCTGTGGCAGGAGCCGTTCGTGATCTACAGTCAGATCCTGTCGCAGACCAGCCGGTTGACGGTCGGACCGATGGTCACCAACCCGTCCACCCGGACCTGGGAGGTGACCGCCTCGCTGTTCGCCACGCTCAACGAGATGTTCGGCAACCGGACCGTCTGCGGCATCGGGCGCGGCGACTCGGCGATGCGGGTGGCCGGACGCCGGCCGGCCACCCTGGCCCGGCTCAGCGAGGCGATGCACGTGATCAAGGAGCTGGCCGAGGGGCGTGGCACCGAGCTGGACGGCACCGAGGTGCACCTGCCGTGGATCCGCGACAGCCGGCTGCCGATCTGGATGGGCGCCTACGGCCCCAAGGCGCTGGCTCTGACGGGCCGTCAGGCCGACGGCTTCATCCTGCAGTTGGCCGACCCCTACCTGACCGAGTACATGATCAAGGCGGTCCGCAAGGCCGCCGCCGAGGCCGGCCGCGACCCGGCCTCGGTCACCATCTGCGTGGCCGCCCCCGCCTACGTCACCGCCGACGACTCCCCCGCCGCGCTGGCCCACGCTCGCGAACAGTGCCGCTGGTTCGGCGGCATGGTCGGCAACCACGTGGCCGACCTGGTCACCCACTACGGCGAGCACTCCGACCTGGTCCCCGAGGCCCTCACCGACTACATCAAGGGCCGCCAGGGCTACGACTACTCCCACCACGGCCGGGCCGGCAACCCCGACACCGCCTTCGTGCCGGACGAGATCGTCGACCGCTTCTGCCTGATCGGGCCGCCCGCGGCGCAGTTGGAGAAGCTGACCCGGCTGCGGGAGCTGGGGGTCGACCAGTTCGCCGTCTACGCGATGCACGACGCGATCGAGTCCACCATCGACGCCTACGGCACCGAGATCATCCCGCAGCTCTGAGAGCGCCGGGCAACCTGATCGCGCTGGTGCCGACGCTGCTCACCAGGCGCCGCCGTTGCTGGTGTGGATCGCGGTGAAGCCGGACGGCTTCGGCCCGTTGCTGTCGCAACCCTCGGCACTGGGGCGGGGCGGCAGGGCAGCAGTCGGCCCAATTACACGTGCAACTCGGCGGGGCCATGATTTTCCGGGCAGAGATATGCAGAAGCATTGACTGTCGTCAGCGGGGCGCCATACTTGCCTCACTCCCCGCTGACCCGAGAGGTGCCGCCGATGGAGCTGTCCCCCTCCGCCCATGTCGACACGTTCTGCCGCGACCACCTGCCGCCGGCCGAGCAGTGGCCGGAACTCCTCTTCGAGCTGCCCGAACTCCATTACCCGGAGCGCCTGAACTGCGCCCACGTCCTGGTCGACCAGGCCGTCGAGCTGTGGGGGCCGGACCGCCGCTGCCTGCTGACGCCCACCCAGCAGTGGACCTACGGCGAGCTGCGGCGACGCTCCGACCAGGTCGCCCAGGTGCTCACCGAGGACCTGGGCCTGGTGCCGGGCAACCGGGTCCTGCTGCGTGGCCCCAACAACCCCTGGCTGGTGGCCTGTTGGCTCGGCGTGCTGAAGGCCGGCGGCGTGGTCGTGACCACGATGCCGCTGCTGCGGGCCTGCGAGCTCACCTCACTGCACGAGATCAGCAAGCCGGTCGTGGCGCTGTGCGACCACCGCTTCCTCGAGGCGATCGAGGGGGCCGAGACGCCGGGGCTCACCGTCCTCCCGTACGGGGGCACGGCCGCTGACGACCTGGCGGTTCGCTGCGCGGCCAAGTACGGGGCGTTCGTCGCGGTCGACACGGCCGCCGACGACGTGGCGCTGATCGCCTTCACCTCCGGCACCACCGGCCACCCGAAGGCGACGCTGCACTTCCACCGGGACGTGCTGGCCAACGCCGACACCTTCTCCCGGCACATCGTGCGGCCCGAGCCCGACGACCTGTTCGCCGGCACCCCGCCGCTGGCCTTCACCTTCGGCCTCGGCGGCCTGGTGGTCTTCCCGCTGCGGGCCGGCGCGGCCACCCTGCTGGTCGAGCAGGCCAGCACCGACCAGCTCGCCGCCCTGGTCGCGGAGCACAAGGTGAGCGTGCTGTTCACCGCACCGACCGCCTACCGCGCGATCCTCGCGGCGGGCCTCGCCGACCGGCTGCGCGGACTGCGCCGCTGCGTGTCGGCGGGCGAACCGCTGCCGGCGGTCGTCTGGGAGGCCTTCCACCAGGCGACCGGGCTGCGCCTGATCGACGGCATCGGCGCCACCGAGATGCTCCACGTGTTCATATCGGCAGCCGACGGTGACATCAGACCGGGTGCCACCGGCCGACCCGTGCCCGGCTTCCGGGCGACCGTCCTGGACCAGGACGGCGCCCCGGTGCCCGACGGGCAACCCGGACTGCTCGCGGTCAAGGGCCCGACCGGCTGCCGGTACCTGGACGACGAACGCCAGCGCGTGTACGTGCGCGGCGGCTGGAACGTCACCGGCGACACCTACGTCCGCGACGCCGAGGGCTACTTCTGGTACCAGGCCCGCAGCGACGACATGATCGTCTCCGCCGGCTACAACATCGCCGGCCCCGAGGTCGAGCTGGCCCTCATCGCCCACCCCGACGTCGCGGACTGCGCCGTGGTCGGCGCGCCCGACGAGAGCCGCGGCGCGATCGTCAAGGCCTACGTGGTCCTGCGCGAGGGCGTCGCCGCCGACGCGCAGACCGTGCGGGCGCTGCAGGAGTTCGTCAAGCAGACCATCGCCCCCTTCAAGTACCCGCGCGCGGTCGAGTTCGTCGAGGGTCTGCCCCGCACCTCCAGCGGCAAGCTGCACCGCGCCGAACTCCGGCGCTGGGCGCACACCGGCCGCTGACCCGCACCCGCCCGCCGCCCCGCAGCGCGTCCGCCGGCGGCAATCCCCGACCGTGGAAAGGCACCGCCATGGACCACCCCGCGCCCCAGCAAGCCGAACCCGCCGAGGCCACGGAAGGGCGCGGCCCGGCCGCCCCGGCGCTGCCCAGCGTGGTGATCGAGCGGAGGGTCGAGTGGTCGGACACCGATGCTGCGGGCCACTACCACTTCTCCGCCGTGCTGCGCTGGGCCGAGGCGGCGGAGGCGGTGCTGCTGCGCCGCCTCGGCCTGGGGGACCTGTTCGGCAGCATCCCCCGGGTGCACTTCGAGGCGGACTACCTGGAGCGGCTCTGGTTCGGGGACCTCGTGCGCATCGAGTTGCGGGTCGACAAGGTCGGCACGTCCTCCCTGCACTACGCCTTCGAGGTGCACGGCCCCAACGGGCCGGCCGCAGCCGGGCGGATGTCGGTGGTCCACTCGGCCGCGACGGCCAAGGGCACCGCCCCCTGGCCCGAGGAGACGCGCGCCAGGCTCACCGAGTCCGGACCGCAGCGCCCGGAGTCCTACACGGGTCAGCATGTATAGCGATTCCTTGACGGTCGCCAGATTTGCGCAATACCTTGGGTGTCACGGAACCACGGGAGGACCCTCATGCGGGTAGCAGTCATCGGGGGCGGGCCCGGCGGCCTGTACTTCGCCGCGCTGGCCAAACAGCTCTCCCCCGCCTGGGACATCACGGTGTGGGAGCGCAACGCCCAGGGGGACGCGCTCGGCTTCGGAGTCGTCTTCTCCGACGAGACGCTGGACGGGATCGCCCAGGCCGACCCCGAGGTGTTCGCCGCGATGTCGGCCCGGTTCGCCCGCTGGAGCGACGTCGACATCCGCTACCGCGGCCAGGTCCGCACCTCCGGCGGCCACGGGTTCGCCGCCCTGGACCGCAACCGGCTCCGCGCGATCCTGCAGCAGCGCTGCGCGGCGCTCGGTGTCGAGCTGCGCTACCGAACCGAGGCACCGCCGCCGGCCGAACTGTCCACCGCCTACGACCTGGTGGTCGCGGCGGACGGCGTCCGCTCGCTCACCCGTGAGACCTTCCCCGAAAGCTTCGGCACCGAGCTGGACGAACGGACCTGCCGCTACATGTGGCTGGCCACCGACCGGGTCTTCGAGGCGTTCACCTTCATCGTCGAGGAGCGGGACTTCGGTGCCGTGCAGGTCCACGCCTACCCGTTCGACGACCGACGCAGCACCTTCATCGTGGAGATCGAGGAGGACGCCTGGCGCCGGGCCGGCTTCGAGGCTTTCGCCAACCGGGAGTTCGCCCGCGGTGACAGCGACCTGGAGAGCGTGCGACGGTGCGAGGAGATCCTCGCGGACCACCTCGACGGCCACCGGCTGATTCCCAACGCCTCGAAGTGGATCAGCTTCACCACCGTGCGCAACGCCCGCTGGCGGCACCGGAACGTGGTGCTGCTCGGCGACGCCGCCCACACCGCGCACTTCTCGATCGGCTCGGGCACCAAACTCGCCATGGAGGACGCCCTCGCACTCGCCGCGAGCCTGCACGAACACCCGACGGTCGACGAGGCGTTGGCCGCCTACGAGGCCGAGCGCAAGCCGGTCGTCGAGTCCACCCAGCGGGCCGCCCAGGCCAGCCTGGAATGGTTCGAGAGCATCGGCCGGTACACCGGCCAGGACGTCGACCAGTTCGCTTTCAACCTGCTCACCCGCAGCCGCCGCGTCACCTACGGCAACCTGCGCGAGCGCGACGCCGCGTTCGTCGACGCGGTCGACGCCGCGTTCACCGAGGGCGGCGCCACGGTCCCGCCGATGTTCCAGCCACTGCGGCTCGCCGACCTGACCCTGCGCAACCGCATCGTGGTCCCGCCGCTGGCGACCTACTCGGCGACCGACGGCCTCCCCAGCACCTTCGAGCGGACCCAACTGGCGGCCCACGCGCTGGGCGGCGCCGGCCTGGTGTTCGCCGGCTCGGTCGCGGTCAGCGCCGACGGCAGGACCACCAGGGGCTGCACCGGCCTGTACACGGCCGAGCAGGAACACGCCTGGCGCACGGCAGTCGGCGGTCTGCGGGAGGTGTCCGACACACCGCTGGGGATCCAACTCACCCACGCCGGGCGCCGCGCGGCGACCACGGCGCCCGGGCCGGACGGGCTCGGCCGGCCGCTCGGCGCGCGGGGCTGGCCGATCCTGTCGGCCTCCGCCCTGCCCTGGGACGAGGCCGGCCCGGCTCCCCGCGAGGCCACCCGCGCGGACCTGGCCGCCGTCAGCCGGGACTTCGCCGAGGCGGCCCAGCGCGCCCACCGGGCCGGATTCGACGTCCTGGAACTGCAGTTCGGCCACGGCCACCTGGTCTCCAGCTTCCTCTCGCCGCTCACCAACACCCGCCGGGACGAGTACGGCGCCACCCTGGCGGGCCGGCTGCGCTTCCCCCTGGAGGTGCTGTCCGCCGTCCGCGCCGCCTGGCCGGCCGGCAGGCCGCTCGTGGTGCGGATCTCGGCCTGCGACTGGGCCGAGGGCGGCACCACGCCGGCGGAGGCCGTCGAGATCAGCCGGGCCCTGGCCGCGGCCGGCGCGGATGCGATCGACGTGTCCACCGGCGAGGTCGTCGCCCACCAGCGGCCGCGGTACGGACGCAGCTACCAGACCCCGTTCGCCGACCTGATCCGCAACGCGACCGGCATCCCCACCATCGCGGTGGGCGCGATCTCCAGCTACGACGACGCCAACTCGATCATCCTCGCGGGTCGCGCGGACCTCGTCGCGGTGGGCCGCGCCCACCTGTGGGACCCGCTGTGGACGCTGCACGCCGCGGTGGAGCAGGGCTGCACCGGCCCCGGCGCCCGCTGGCCGCAGCCGTGGCAGGCCGGCAGCCGCAAGCCCGCCGGTCCGCGCGCCGACCGTGTCCCGCCGCGCCTGCACCTGCTGCGCGAGCCGGTCGCCCCGATCCACCGGCGGTGGCTGCCCACGCCCCCGGCCCGGCCGCTCGCGGTCCCGGCCTCCTGCTGACCCTCCCCCAGCCCGATCCGGAAACGGAGGAACTGATGGACCTGCCCCGCTTCACCGCGGCCGCCGTCCAGGCGTCCCCGGTCTACCTGGACGCCGCCGCGACCGTGGACAAGGCCGTCTCCCTCATCGGCGAGGCGGCCGGCCACGGCGCTTCGCTGATCGTCTTCCCCGAGGTGTTCGTCCCCGGATACCCCTACTGGAACTGGACGATGAACCCCGTCCAGGGCTCGCCCTGGTTCGAGCGGCTCTACCGCTCCTCGATCGACCTGCCGGGACCGCAGGTGGACGCCCTGCGCGAGGCCGCCCGCAGGCACGGCGTCACCGTGGTCATCGGCGTCAACGAACGCGGCGCGCACAGCCTGGGCGTGCTGTACAACACCCTGCTGACCATCGGCTCCGACGGCGAACTACTCGGTGTGCACCGCAAGTTGGTGCCGACCTGGGCCGAGAAGCTCACCTGGACCGGCGGCGACGGCAGTTCGCTGAAGGTCCACCAGACCGAGATCGGCCCGCTCGGGGTACTCGCCTGCGGGGAGAACACCAACACCCTGGCCCGCTTCGCCCTCCTCGCCCAGGGCGAACTCGTCCACGCCGCAAGCTACATCGCGCTGCCGGTCGCCCCGCAGGACTACGACATGGCGGACGCCATCGCGGTCCGTACGGCGGCGCACAGCTTCGAGGGCAAGGTCTTCTCGGTGGTGGCCTGCTCGACCGTCTCCCCGCAGATCGTCGACCTGATCGCCGGCGAGGACGCGGAGATCCGCACGATGCTCGCCCGCCCGCGCAGCGCCCTGTCCGGCGTCTTCGGCCCCGACGGCCGCCCGGTCACCGAACCGCTGATCGACGAGGAGGGCATCGTCTACGCCGAGATCGACCTCGCCAAGTGCATCCAGCCCAAGCAGATGCACGACATCGTCGGCCACTACAACCGCTTCGACGTCTTCCAGCTCCAGGTCGACAACCGCCCGCGCAGCGCGCTGACCTTCACCGCCCCGCCGATGGCGGAGCCCGTGCCGTCCGCTCCGAAGGAGGAAGCGTGACCACCCACGACGACAACCAGCCCGGTCGGGCCCGCGTGGCCGACAGCCCCGAACTGCTGGCCTACTACGACGAGTTGGCCAAGCTGGACGCGGGCGCCCTGTGGACCGTGGCCAACGACATCGAGCCCTGGTACCCGCAGCCCAAGTCCGTTCCGGTGCTGTGGCGTTACCAGGAGCTGCGGCCGCTCGTCCACAAGGCGCTGCCGCTGGTGACGGCCGACGACGCCGGCCGACGCGTGGTCATGCTGGTCAACCCCGGCCGCACCGAGCTCAGCGCGGCCGTCGGCCTGCTCTACACCGGCCTGCAGATCATGGGCCCCGGCGAGGCCATGACCGCCCACCGCCACCAGGCCGCCGCCCTGCGCTTCGTCCACGAGGGCCACGGCGCCTGGACCATCATCGACGGCCAGAAGCTCAAGGTCGGCCCGGGAGACTTCGCCATCACCCCCAACGGCACCTGGCACGAGCACGGCAACGAGTCCGCCGACGCACCCGTGATCTGGCAGGACGGCCTGGACATCCCCCTGGTCAACGCGCTCGACGCGGGCTTCTACCAGGTCCACCCCGAGCTGCACCAGGTGCCCGGAAAGGTCATCAACTCCTCCGTCCTCAGCTACGGCACCAACCTGCTGCCGTACGGGATGGAGAAGTGGACCCGCCCGTACTCGCCGGTCTTCGGCTTCCCCTGGGAGCCGACCTACCAGGCGCTGCTCAACCTGGCCAAGGCCGTCGAGGGCTCACCGTACGACGGCGTGATCATGGAGTACACCAACCCCCTCACCGGCGGCCCGGTCATGCCGACCATGGGCGCCCACATCCAGCTGCTGCGCCCCGGCCAGGCCACGCAGGCCCACCGCCACACCGGATCGGTGGTCTACACGGCGGCCAAGGGACGCGGCGTGTCGGTGATCGCGGGGCGGCGCTTCGAGTGGCAGCAGGGCGACATGTTCTGCGTCCCGTCCTGGGCCTGGCACGAGCACGCGAACCTCGACCAGTCCGAGGACGCCTGCCTGTTCTCGTTCAACGACTTCCCGGTCATGCGCTCGCTGAGCTTCTACCGCGAAGAGGCCCACGCCGACAACGACGGCCACCAGCCCGTCCAGCCGGGCGACCAGTAGAACGTGCCGGCCCACTGCCCCGTCCTCCCGACAGCGTCACCGCAAGGAGCCACCATGCGCCTGGTCACCTACACCCCGAACGACACCAGCCAGGCGCCCGCCCGCCTCGGCGCCCAACTCGGCGACCGGGTGGTCGATCTCGCCACCGCGGCCCGGCTGGCCGGCACCGACCTGCCCGGCGACCTGCTCTCCGTCGTCCGGACCGGGCCGCCGGCCCTGGACGCGGCACGCGCCCTGCTCCAGGGCGAGATCCCGGCCGAGGCGGTCCATGAGCTCGCCGGCGTCACCCTGCTGGCCCCGCTGCGCCCCGGCAAGATCATCGGCGTCGGGCTGAACTACGTCGAACACGTCGCCGAGTCCCACCGCACCCTGGACACCGACCGCGAACTCCCCGACCGGCCGGTGCTGTTCTCCAAGCCGGCCACCGCCGTCACCGGCCCCGGACAGCCGATCCTGCACAACGCCGACCTGACCAAGCAGCTCGACTGGGAGTGCGAACTCGCCGTCGTCATCGGCCGAACCGCGTTCCGGGTGGCCGAGGACGACGCGCTGGACCACGTCTTCGGCTACAGCATCATCAACGACATCAGCGCCCGCGACCAGCGCCGCTCCGGCCAGTGGTTCTTCTCCAAGGGCCAGGACTCCTACGCCCCCTTCGGCCCGGCCGTCGTCACGGCCGACGAGATCCCCGACCCGCAGAACCTCGACCTGTCGCTGCGCGTCAACGGGGAGACCAAGCAGGACTCCAACACCCGCCACATGCTCTTCAGGATCCAGCGGCTGATCGCCGACATCTCCTCCGGCGTCACCCTGGAGCCCGGCGACGTCATCGCCACCGGCTCCCCGTCCGGGGTCGGCGCCGGCCAGGTGCCCCCGCAGTTCCTCCAGCCCGGCGACCTGGTCGAGGCCACCATCGAGCTGGTGGGCACCCTCGCCAACCCGGTCGTCGACGCCCGCTGAACTCTTCTGGGTCGGCTTCCCCTCGCCCGGTCCCCCGGCCCACCCACCCCGCAGCACGAACCCAAGGGAGCGCCCCGTGTCGGCACGCACCTACCGGATCGGCCAGATCGTCCCCAGTTCCAACGTCACCATGGAGACCGAGGTCCCCGCCATCCTGCGCGCCCGGGAGACCATCGCCCCCGAGCGCTTCACCTTCCACTCCAGCCGTATGCGGATGACCCGGGTCACCCCCGACCAACTCAAGGCGATGGACGCCGACTCCGACCGCTGCGCCGTCGAACTCTCCGACGCCGCAGTCGATGTCCTCGGCTACGCCTGCCTGGTCGCGATCATGAGCATGGGCCACGGCTACCACCGCGTCTCCCAACAGCGCCTGCACGCCCGCACCGTCGAGAACGGCGCCCCCGCCCCGGTGGTCACCAGCGCCGGCGCCCTGGTCAACGGCCTGCACACGCTCGGCGCGAAGAAGATCGCGCTGGTCGCCCCCTACCTGCGCCCGCTGACCCGCACCGTGGTCGACTACCTGACCAACGAGGGCATCACCGTCCTCGACTACGAAGCCCTGGAGATCCCCGGCAACCTCGACGTCGCCGCCCACGATCCTGCCGAGCTGCCCGCCATCGCCAAGCGCCTCGACCACGCCGAGGCCGACGCCGTCGTGCTGTCCGCCTGCGTCCAACTGCCGTCGCTGGCCGCCATCGAGGAAGCCGAACAGCAGCTCGGCAAGCCCGTCGTCTCCGCAGCCGTCTGCACCGTCCACCAGATGCTGCGCTCCCTGGGCCTGCCGGCGCTCGCCCCCGGCGCCGGCCACCTGCTCTCCGGCGCCTACGCCGAGGCCCGGCGGCGGACCGACGGCGCCCCGGTCGCGGGCTGAACCCGGGGCGTGCCGGCCCCCTTTACAGCTCGCTCTACGGCTCCCTTTACGGCCCCGGGCAGCGGCACCACCGCTCGGTATGATCACGGAACCAGCGACGAAGGAGGGCAGAGCATGTCGGAGAGCACGGCGCGGCCCAGTTCCCTGATCAACACCGTCTACGGCGAGTTCGTCCGCCGCCTCGGCGGCTGGATCTCCATCGCCGACCTGATCGGGCTGATGGCGGAACTGGACGTCGACGGGCCCGCCGTCCGCTCCGCCATCTCCCGGCTCAAGAAGGGCGGCACCCTCGTCCAGGAGCGCCGCACCGGCACCGGCTACCGCCTCGGCCCCGACCTGGGCCCGGTCTTCGACGAAGGCGACCGCCGCATCTTCGGCAGCCTCGAACCCGCCGCCCTCGAGGACGGCTGGGTGATCGCGGTGTTCTCGGTGCCCGAGTCCGAGCGTGCCCACCGCCACCAGCTGCGCTCCCGGCTCACCTGGCTCGGCTTCGGCAACGCCTCCCCCGGCGTCTGGCTCGCCCCCGCCCGCCTGCTGCCCGACGCGCGGCGGCTGCTCCAGCGGCTCGGCCTCGCCGAGTACGTCCATCTGTTCACCTCCGACTACGCCGGCTTCGCCGACCTGAAGGAGGCGGTGAGTTCCTGGTGGGACTTCGCCGCCATCGAAGCGCAGTACGCCGCCTTCACCGACACCTACCAGCCCGTCGCGGAAGAGCTGCGGCAGGAGCCGAGGATCGACGACGTCGAGGCGTTCCGCGACTACGTGCCGATGCTCACCGACTGGCGGCGCCTGCCCTATCTCGACCCCGGCCTGCCGGTGGAACTGCTGCCCGACGACTGGAACGCCGTCGAAGCCCGCCAGATCTTCGTCCGACTCCACACCCGGCTGGCCGAACCCAGCCTGCGCCACGTCGTCAAGGTCACCGGCCTGGAGCCGCGGAACGCCTAGCCCGCCCGTCCTCGCGACGCTCGGCCGCACTTACGGTTACACGTGTCATCCCGAATCACCGCTTGCTTTCTGACGCTCCGTCACGAGTCCCGTCACAAGTGAGGACCAGACATGTCACAGCCGCACGCCGACCTGCTGATCAGGGCACACGCCGTGCACACCCTGGTGCCCGGCGAACCGGTCCAGCGGGCCCTCGCCGTCACCGGCGAGCGGATCAGCGCGCTCTCGCCCGAGCCGAACGGCCTGGACCACCTGGTCACCGAACACACCGCGGTCATCGACGCCACCGACGCGACCGTGCTGCCGGCCTTCGACGACACCCACACCCACCTCATCTTCGCCGCCTACAGCAGCCACGACGTGCCCGTCCACCAGGCCCGCAGCATCCCCGAGTTCCTCGACCTGATCCGGCAGCGCGCCGCCGTCACCCCGCCGGGCGAGTGGATCCGCACCACCACGAACTGGCAGGAACTCAACCTCGCCGAACGGCGGATGCCCACCCGCGCCGAACTCGACCAGGTCACCGCCGAGCACCCGGTGCTGGTCAAGCGCGGCGGCCACAACGACATGCTCAACTCCCCTGCGCTGCGGCTGGCCGGCATCACCGCCGACACCCCGGAGCCGCCCGGCGGCCAGATCGTCCGCGACCAGGACGGCCGGCCGACCGGCCGTCTGGTCGGCACCGCCCTGGCCCTGGTCGAGAAGCTCCTGCCGCGCCCGGACCTCGCGACCCGCATCGACGGCCTGCGGGCGGCCTCCCAGGACTACGCCGCCACCGGCATCGGCACGGTGCGCGACTGCCTGGTCCCGATCGAGGACCTCGACGTGCTGCGCGCCGCCCACCAGGCCGGGGCACTGCACGTCCGGATGCGGGCCCTGGTGTCAGGCTTCGGCGCGCGCTCCGCGGCCGAGGTCGACGAACTGCTGGACCGCATGGAGCCGTGGCGCGACGCCGAGGACCCCTGGCTGCAGGTCTGGGGCGTGAAGTTCGGCATCGACGGCGGCATCGAGGCCGGTGCGCTGGAAGAGCCGTATGCCGACCGGGACTGCTACCAGGGCCTGCTGCTGTGGGAGCCCGACACCCTGGTCGCCACCATCGAGCGGGTGGTCCGGCACGGCTGGCGGGTGGGCGTGCACGCCTGGGGCGACCGCGGACTGCGGATCCTGCTGGACGTGTACGAGCAGGTCCTCGACCGCCACCCTGGCCTGGAGCCCGGCACCCTGGTCATCGAACACGGTGGCCTGGCCACCCCCGAGCAGCGGGCCCGCGCGATCCGCCTCGGCATCCCGGTCACCGTCCAGCACCCCCTGCTGCACGACGCGGCCGCCCCGCAGATCCAGGCCTGGGGCCCGCAACGGGTCCGCGACATCTTCCCGCTGCGCGAATGGATCGACGAGGGTGCGCTCATCACCGCCGGATCCGATTTCCCCGTCGGCCCGTACGGCGCCATGCCCTCGCTGTGGGGCATGACGACCCGTCAGACCGCAGTCGGAGTCCAGGGAGCCGAGCACGCCATCAGCCGCGCGGAAGCGGTCGCCCTGCACACCACCAACGCGGCGCGGCTGCTCGGCGAGGACGGCGAGCGCGGCACCCTCGCCGTCGGCGCCCTCGCGGACCTGACCGTCTGGCCCGAGGACCCCTTCACCCGCCCGATCGAGGGCCTGGCCGCCATGCGCCCGACCGTCACCCTGGTCGGCGGACGCGCCGTGCACGACCCCGCCGGGCTGGCGACGCCGTAGCTAGGACCTGTCTGAGGGCGGAGCGCCGAAGCGGGCGAGGTAGTGCCAGACCCGCTTGAGGGACTGCTCGTCGTGGGCGCCGGCACGGGCGGCGGTGCCGATGATCGCGGGGTCGAGGTGACCGTCCCGGGCGATCTCGGCGCCGAGGTCGACGAACTCCTGGCCGCGGAAGTCGGGGTGGCGGCGCAGCTCGGCCACGCTCAGCCGGTAGCCGCCGTGCCACTCGACGGGGCAGGGCAGCCGGCGGGCCGCCGCCTCGATCTCGGTGCCGCGGTAGCAGGGGTCCAGGACCAGGGCCTCGATGTGCTCGGCGAGCAGCACCGGGCCGTGCACCTGGGCCTCGATGTAGTCGTCCAGCGGGTCGCGGGAGTCGGCGGCGGCCAGCTCGATCAAGGCGCTGAGCGCGGTGGCCACGCCGAAGTCGGTGGGCTCGGTGAAGCTGTCGGGATAACAGAAGGTGGCGCGGCCGACTGCCTCGGCGACCAGCCGGAAGTGCGCCGAGCCGAACCGGGGCGCCGCGCCGACCTGCTGCCGGCGGAAGTCCAACGCGCCGTAGACCGGGCGCTGGTGGGCCGGCGCCTCGTCGTAGGCGCCGCCGAAGATCCGCTGCTCCCAGCGCCAACGGTCGCCGCCCGGGTGCGCGGTCAGGCCGCCGTTGCTGGTGCCGGTGACGAACTGCGAACGGTAGACGCCGGCCTGACCCATCGCCACGAGGATCGGGCGGCCGCCGATCAGCCGGTCCGGATGGAAGTTGAGCGTCACCCGCAGGCTCGGCTCCGCGGCGCTGCCGTTGGCATGCGCGGCGACATGGCGCAGGGCGCGAAGCTGGGGCGAATCATCGGTGTCGAGACTCATGTAGGGCAGTCTGCCCGAGGATGATCAGTGGCCGACAGCCCCGGTGTGCTGGCTCGGACACCAGCCGCAAGGACATGGACGGCTCGACCTGGGGCTGACCGCTTCCGTGCCCCGTCCCCGCACTCCGGCGGACACCGCCGACCGGTCGAGTGCGGGGACACGATGAAGGGCCGGTGCGGTCAGGCGGCGCCGGTGTCGGTCGGTGTCGCCTCGCCGAGCATGGCGAGGGTCAGCACGTTGCCGGAGATGCCCCAGCCGCCGTCGGCGACCTCCTCGACCAGAACCATGGTGTTGTTGCGGGCGCGCTCACCGTAGATCTCGACGTACAGCTCGGTGGTGCGGGTGACGATCTCCTCCTTCTGCCTCGGGGTGAGGGTCTTCTCGGGGACCTTGAAGTTCGCGAACGGCATGGCTGGTTGTTCCTTCTCTCAGTGGGGCGTTACAGGGAGCTGCCTGCGGTGAGCAGGCTGTCCAGTCCGGTGCGGCGGAAGAAGTCGGCGCGGAGGCGGTCGGCGACGTCCGCGCGCACGGCGATCGCCCGGCCACTGCCGGCGACGGCCTCCTTCACGACTCGACTGCTACAACCTGCTCAGCGAGGACGGACGGCAACGCCTGCTGTGGTTCACCGCCCCGCCCGGAAGTCCGGGAGCCGAGCAGTTGGCACTGCTGTCTGTCGTAGGGACCCAGGAGCTGAGCGTCACGGAAGGCGTGGCACCCCGGCCGGCTTGAGGCTGTCCTGGCACCACTGGTCACGGAGCGACCTCCCGGACTCCACCCTGGCCGTCGCCTGGCCCAAGGACGCGCGCTCGCCGGCCGTCGCCGCCTTCGTACGCGCCGCATGCACCGTCGCGGCCGCCCAGCACCCACCAGCAGATCCGTTCATGCAGAGCACGACCAGCTGAGCCGCATTTCGGCGCAGGGTCTCCTTCTCGGCCCCGGCTCGTTGGGCCTGGTGTGGATCACAAAGGGATGGCGTGTGCGGGACTGGTGGCTGCGGTGCTGGTGCTGCTGACGGGGTGTGAGGAGCAGCAGGCGGCGCGGCTGGGCGGGTTGCCGGTGGCGGCGGTCTCCTCGGCGAGCCTGCCGCCGCTGCCGTTGACGAAGGGCGGTGCCCAGGGACTGCGGCGGGAGCGGGGGACGGTGCAGGCCTCGCCTTCGGCCACCGCGGAGGCGAGTCCGGGGGTCACGCCGGAGGCGAGCCTCGAGCCGGGCCCGGCTCCGGGCGCCGAGGAGGAGCCGGCCGCGCCCACCCCCGTCGTCGAGCCACCCCGCCCGAAGCCCTCGCCGCGCCGCTCCCCCGAGCCGCCACCCCGGGCACCGCAGACCGCGCAGCCGCCGCAGCAGCAGCCGGAGCCCGCGCCGGCCGCGCCCGGCGCCACCATGGGCATCTGCGACGCCGCCGAGCACTTCGGCCAGTGGGCGCCCGGTTCCGAGCAGGAGCGGCTCTGCCGCAGCGTCTACGGGGGCTGACCTGTGGCAGCATCAGCTGGAGGATCGCCCAGCTGTGGAGGACTCAGATGATCGCCGCGTTCAGCGTCACCCCGCTCGGGATCGGTGAGGATGTCGCCGAGGCCGTTGCCGCCGCTGTGAAGGTGGTCCGCGCCAGCGGGCTGCCCAATCGGACGGACGCCATGTTCACCTCGATCGAGGGCGAGTGGGACGAGGTGATGGCCGTGATCAAGGAGGCGGTGGACGCGGTGAAGCCGTTCGCCAACCGGGTCAGCACGGTGATCAAGATCGACGACCGGGCGGGCGTCACGGACGGCCTCACCCGCAAGATGGAGTCGCTGGAACGCCACCTCGCGGGCTGAACACCACGTCAGATCCCGAACAGCCGGGCCGCGTTCCGGTAGCAGACCGCGCGCAGCCAGTCGTCGCCCAGGCCGAGGCCGGCCAGTGACTCGAGCGCGTGCTCGTACGGGTAGGGGATGTTCGGGTAGTCGGTGCCGAGCAGGATCCGGTCCTGCAGGTCGAGCAGCCGGGGGCGCAGCGCGGGCGGGAACGGGGTCAGCCGCTCGGTGAACTCGGTGAAGGCCATCGTGGTGTCGAGGTACACCTCGGGGTGCGCGGCGGCCAGGTCGAGGAACTCGGCGTACTCGGGCAGGCCGAGGTGGGCGACGATCAGCCGCAGACTCGGGTGACGGGCCATCACCTCGCCGATCGGTCCCGGGCCGGTGTGCTTGCCGGGCGCCGGCCCGGACCCGCAGTGCGTGACCACCGGAACACCGCGCTCGGCGAGCTCGCCCCAGACCTCGTCCAGCAGCGGGTCCGTCGGGTCGTAGCCGCCGACCTGCAGATGTGCCTTGAAGACCCGGGCACCCGCGTCCAACGCCTCGGCCACGTAGCGTCCGGCCCCGGGTTCGGCGAAGAACGTCGCCGTGTGCAGGCAGTCCGGCGTCCGCGCGGCGAAGTCGGCGCCCCATTCGTTGAGCCACTGCGCCATCCCCGCCTTGTGCGGATAGAGCATCGCCGTGAACGCCCGCACCCCGAACCCGCGCAGCACGGCCAGCCGTTCGGCCTCGTCCTCGCGGTAGGTGATCCCCCACTCCCGCCCGATCAGCGGCCCGGCCGCGTCGAAGTAGGCCCAGACCTTGGCGAGCACGTTCTCCGGCATGAAGTGCGTGTGCACGTCGATCAGCCCGGGAAGGCCCAACCGCTGCCAGAAGTCGGTGATCCGCTCCGCCTCCGGACCCTGCCGCACCGCATCCATCCGGGGCCACCTTCCACGCTCGGGAGTTGATCAGGCCCCAGTATCCACGTGGCGTTCAAGTGGGGTCCGTGACGAAGTCGTTCTACGCGCGTCATCAACAATTAACCGCATACCCCCTTCAAGCAGTGCCACCGCACTGCTGTCATGGACGCATCTGCCACGGCGACCCCACGCCGGGTCAACTCCCCTGGAGCTCCCATGCGTTCAATGCACAGACGGCTCGCAACCGGCGGCACCGCGCTCGCGGTCACCTTCGCGGCCGGCACCCTCTCGCTGACCGGCGCCCCCACCGCGCAGGCCGCGGGCCACCCCACCACCGTCCGTCCGGCCGTCGTCGCCGGCAGCTGCTCGCAGGCCTACCTGCCGCTGCCCGACCCCTCCTGCACCCCGGGCGTGCTCAACCCGGACGTCACGCAGGACACCATCGACAGCACCATCTGCGTCTCCGGCTGGACCGCGACGATCCGGCCGTCGACCACGTACACCAACAAGCTGAAGGCGCAAGGGATCATCGCCTACGGCTACTCCGACACCAACATGTCGGACTACGAGGAGGACCACTTCATACCGCTCGAGCTGGGCGGTTCCCCGACCTCCCCGCTCAACCTGTGGCCCGAGCCGCACTACGTGACCAACGGGACCGGCACCTCCTCCACCAAGGACGGCGTGGAGACGAAGCTGAAGCGGGCGGTCTGCGCCGGCACCGTCACCCTGGCCGACGCGCAGGACGCGCTCGTCACCGACTGGACCACCGCGCTCTCGTCGCTCGGTCTCTGAAGCAGTTGACGCCACCGAAGTTCTGACAGCGCCGATCTGCTGACATAGCCGCTGTTCTGACATCGCCGCTGTTCTGACGCCGCTGGGCTGAATCGGTGTCAGACCCCGGTCCGCGCGGCGCGGACGCTCGCGGACCGGGAGGCGGCGTGCCGATGGTGGAGCATGACGGATCTGGCGGAGACGGTCGGCCGGCGTGCGGTGCTGGCCGCCGCGCTGGCGGGGGCGGTCGCGGGAGCGGTCGCGGGGTGCGGGAGTTCGCCGAAGGGCGGCGCGAGCCCGACTCCCCGTACGAGTCAGCCTCCGAACCCGAGTCCCGGTACGAGTCAGCCTCCGAACCCGAGTCCCAGTACGAGTCCGACCCCGGGTTCGAGCTCCGCGTCCAGCAGCCCCCACCCCACCGGCAGCGCCTCCCCCCTCCCCGCCACCACCGCCTGGCAGCCCGGGCCCGGCGAGATCCAACCGGACGTCAAACTCCGTGCCGTGCAGCTGGTCGAGGCGCTCGGCAACTGGCCGCCCGGCGGCTCCGGCACGGCCGCCGCCCGCAGCCGGGTGGCGGCACTCGGCGGTCTCGACCCGGCGCTCGTGGACCAGGCCGGGCCGCTGCTGTCCGGTGCCGACCAGGCCGCGCTCCAGGTGGTCTACGCCCAGTACGGCGGCATCCTCGCCGACTCGGCCAGCGTGCTGGTGGTCTGCGAGCAGTGGGCCACCAGCACGCCGCCCGGCGGCACCACGGTGGACGTCCGGCTGAGCGCGGCCTCGCCCCGCTGGACCGTCAGCGAGCTGCACCCCGCCGCGCCCGGCAGCCCGGCCGGCACGCTCTCCGCCGCCGCGCAGAGCGTGCTGACAGACCAGCGGATCGAGCTGCCACCGGCCGCCTCGGCCGATGTGCGCAGCGGCCAGGTGCACGACAGCGTGCTGCACGCGATGCTGACGCTGGCGCAGAGCTACACGATCACCGTCAGCGTGGTCCGCTCCGGCCATCCGCTCGACGTGTTCGGCACCACCCGCCCCAGCGACCATCCGCTCGGCCGCGCCTTCGACGTGTGGCGGATCAACGGCCGGCCCGTGGTGGACCCGGGGACCCCGCCCGCGCTGGTCGACGGTTTCATGCGGGCGGCCGCGGCGGCGGGCTCGTACAACGTGGGCGGGCCACGGCTGCTGTCGGGCGGGGCGACCGCCAACCAGTTCTTCAGCGACGACACCCATCACGATCACGTGCACATCGGCTTCACCGGCTGAAGCGCAGCCGAGGCACCGGTCAGCGCCAGCGGCGCGCCTTCGCCGGCGGCTCGTCCATGACCTCGGGGTGCGCGACGAACAGCAGCAGGTGGCCGCAGGCGCGGCACGCAACCGCCTCGACGTCGCTGCGCCGGGCGAACATCCGGCCCGCCAGGTAGACCTTGACCAGCAGGCTGCCCATCCGGTCGGTCCGGCAGGCCACCTGCACCGGACGCAACTCCCCCGCGCAGAGCGGGCAGGCCGCCGGGGGCCGGTAGGTCGACCCGTCCCCCGGCAGATCGTCCTCGAAAGTCCGCTCGTTCTCCGGCATGCTCCCACCCCCGTGCTCGTGCCAGCCCACTTCGTGGGTGCAGGGTATGACCTCACCCCCAGCAGCCTCCCGCTGCCCCCTGCCCCACCGGTTCCGGGCCCACTATGCTCAGTCGGGTGCTGGACGAGACTGATCTCCACTGTGCCGACGGGCGCAGGCTGCACGTCTACGACTGGTCACCCGACACCGCTGGTGCGGCTGACGCCGAGGACCGCCTCGCCGTCTTCTGGCACCACGGCACCCCGAACCTCGGCGCGCCGCCCGAGCCGCTCTTCGCCGTCGCCGAACGACTCGGCATCCGCTGGATCGGTTACGACCGACCCGGTTACGGCGCCTCCACTCCGCTGCCGGGCCGGGACCTCGCCTCGGCGGCCGGCGATGTCGCCGCCGTGGCCAACGCGTTGGGCATCGGGCGGTTCGCCGTGATGGGCCACTCCGGCGGCGCCAACCACGCGCTGGCCTGCGGTGCGCTGCTGGCGGACCGGGTGCTCGGGGTGGTCTGCGCCTCCGGCCTGGCCCCGATGGCGGCCGACGGGCTGGACTGGTTCGCGGGCATGCACCCCTCCGGAGAGTCGGAGCTGCGCGCCGCTGCCGCGGGCCGTGCGGCACTGGAACACTGCCTGGCCACCGACGAGTTCGACCCCGAGGTGTTCACCCCGGCCGACCACGCCGCGCTCGGCGCCGACTGGTCCTGGCTGGCGGCCATCGCCGGGCAGGCCCTGCGGGGCGGCCTGGGCGGGATGGTGGACGACGACCTGGCGTACGTCGCCCCCTGGGGGTTCGACCCGAGTCGGGTCGCCGCTCCGCTGCTCGTCCTGCACGGTGGCGAGGACCGGATGGTGCCCGTCGCGCACGGCGAGTGGCTGGCCCGGCAGTCGGGCGCCACGGAGTTCTGGCCGCGCCCGGCGGACGGGCACATCTCGGTCCTCAACTCCGCTGCGGCGGCGCTGGAGTGGCTCCGGGCGGCGAGCAAGGGCTGAGCGGGTGACGCACCCGCGCTCGCCGCCGATGGCGGGGTCACCGAGGAGTTCGGCCGGCCCGTGAGTGCTTTCAGGCGGTGGCGAACTCGACGATCCGGGCCAGCGGCGGCTGCCACCCCTGGGTGGTGTCCACGACCAGGCAGGGGAGGTCGAGCGCGATCGGAACCCACGACTCGATCGGCTGTTTCCCCTCGGCGATGCGGCCCAGCAGCTCGGCGTCCGCGTGCACGGCGCGCGAGGGCTCTTCGGCGGCCCTGCGGGTGATGCGCAGGCGGGCGAGTTCGGGATCCACGACACAGCGCACGACGCGGATGCCGGCCAGGTCCGCGAGCGGCTCCAGGCCCGGACGCCAGAGGCGATCCTGGAAGGCGGCCTCTGCCACCACGCTCGTTCCCGACGTCAGCAGCTCACCGATGGTGCGGAAGAACACCGCCAGCGTCTCCAGGTCCAGGTGACCGGCGGGATCGGCACTGGTGGCGGCCATCCGCTCCTTGATCTCGTCACGGCAGACCGCCGGCCAGCCGAGCGCGTCGGCCAAGGCGTGCGCCAGCGTCGTCTTGCCGGCCCCGGGAGGGCCGCTGACGGCGACCAGGGTCGGGCGTCGCGTCATGCAGTGCCTCGTTCATAGGGGGAGTCCGATGAGGTCAGCTCCTCCGCCAGCAGGTCCATCAGCAGGGAGTCGTGCCACTGGCCGTCGGCGCCGCGCTCGTGGCGGCGCATGATGCCCACCGGGCGGAAGCCGACCTTGGTGTAGCAGCGGATGGCGGCGAGGTTGTCGGCGGCGGGGTCGATCTCCAGGCGGTGGTGGCCGAGGTCGGTGATCAGGTGGCGGGCCAGGGTGCGGACGGCGTCGGTGCCGAGGCCCTGGCCGTGGACGGCCGGGTCGAGGTAGATGTCGATGCTCGCGTGGCGGTAGTCCGGCTCGGGCTCCTCGGCCCACTGGATGTAGCCGACCACCCGGTCCTGGAACAGGATGACCAGCGACTCGCCGGGCTCGGCGAGGTCCTCGGCGACGGCGGCGGCCAGGTCGGCGCCGCCGCGCCAGCGATGGTGGACCTCGGGGGTGCGGCGGATCGCCGCCAGCACGGGGATGTCCGCCGCACTGGCCGGACGCAGCACCACCTGGTCCCCACAAAGGAACTGACTGTCCATCAGTTGACACTCCCTATGGTCCGGTCGGCGGTCACCCGCTCGCCGAGCAGGGTGGGTTTCTCCGCGAAGGTGGTCGGTTCGGTCCTCATGCCCGGATTCTGGGCGGGCGGCGAGCAGCCTGGCAACCGATTTCGACGGCCCGGCGAGGCGCCCGGTCAGGTGCCACCGCCACCGGAGGCTGCCGGGCGCCGACGCCGCATCCCGGGGCCGGCCGACCGCCCTCGGGCCGACCCGAGGCCGAGTCCGGTGCGGGGCCCGAGGCCGGCCCGGGCGCCGGTCACGGCCCACGGGAGGCTTCGGCGAGGGGCACATGCGAACTGACACACCTTCGGGGACGGCGCAGCCGGGGATCTTCATCCGCCAGCCTCCGAGACCCGCCGCCGCCGGTGCAAGCCCAGCGGCCCGGCTTGACCCGGCCGGCGGTACGTCCGACGACGGCACCGGGGACAGCGCGGCCGACCCGGCGGGTGTTCACGCCCCTGCCCAGCAGCCGTACTCTCCGGTAGGTTTCCGGGGGCAGCGGTGCCGCGGTGGTCGCGTACCGTGGCCGAGCACGGGTTGGGCGACTCGCCAGGAGGCATGATGACGGTCCCGTTCCAGGTCCGGGCGCAGGCGGCGGCAGTGCGGGCGGCCTATGCGCTGCCCGGTCCGCTGCGTCGGCTGATCGCGGGCGCACCGGTCCGGCGGGACGGCCAGGAGTTGGCGTTGGACGCGCAGTTGCTGCTGCGGCTGCAGAAGACGGCCGGGACCGAGCTGGTCGCCGCGGGCGGGGTGGCGTCCTCGCGGGTGGCGCTGGACCTGGGTCGGCATCTGGTGAGCGGTCCGCCGATCGAGCCGGTGGCGACCCGGGAGGTGGCGATCCCGGTCGAGTACGGCGAGTTGCCGGCCACCCTGTACACGCCGGGCGGGCTGCCGGAGCGCTCCGGTCTGCTGGTCTTCTTCCACGGCGGCGGCTGGGTGCTCGGTACCCGGACCAGCCACGACAACACGGCGCGGTTCCTGGCCCAGCGGGCCGGGGTGCGGGTGCTGTCGGTGGAGTACCGGTTGGCCCCCGAGCACATCTTCCCGGCCGCCGTCGACGATGCGCTCGCCGCCTTCGACTTCGCGCACGCCGAGGCTGCGGAACTCGGTGTCGATCCGGGGCGGATCGCGGTCGGCGGGGACAGCGCGGGCGGCAACCTCGCGGCCGTCACCGCGCAGTCGGCGACCCGTCGCGGCGGGCCCGCGCCGGTGTTCCAGCTGCTGTTCTACCCGACGACGGACGCCTCGCGGCGCCGGCCGTCCCGGGAGCTGTTCGGCGACGGCTTCTTCCTCACCGACGCGCAGATGGACTGGTTCGCCGACCACTACGCGCCCGACGGCGTGGACCGCACCGACCCGCGGCTGTCCCCGCTGCTCGCCGAGGACCTCAGTGGCCTGCCGCCCGCGTACATCGCCACGGCCGGCTTCGATCCGCTGCGTGACGAGGGCGAGGCCTACGCCGAACGGTTGACCGAGGCCGGGGTGGCGGTCGCGCTCAGCCGGCAGCCGGACCTGATCCACGGCTACGTGAACTTCCTGGGCATCGGGCAGCGCTTCCGCGAGGCCACCGCGGAGGCCGCCGGCGCGTTGCGGCTGGCGCTCAGCCGGTCCTGACCGGGCGACAGCCCTGGCGCGGCCCGACGCAGACCGGGTCACCCCTGGGCAAGCCAGGTCAGGCCGGTTCCAGGATCACCCAGACCTGCCCGGAGTGGAAGGGCATCGGCTGCCCCGCGTAGCTGAAGGTGGTCCCGCTGCCCGGGTCGGGCCGTGACCAGCTGCCGGTGTAGGCCTTGCCGTCGCGAAGGAAGACGGCGGCGCCGCTGCCGACGGTCGGCGCGTACGGGGAGGGCACGCCCGGATCGTCCTCGAAGCCGCGCGGCGAGGTGGTCTCGGCCACCTTCTGGACGACGACCGTCGGTGCGCCCAGCTGTCCCCCGTCGGTGGTCTGCCCGGGCTTGCCGTCCAGGGCCACCAGGTACTTGCCCTGGGCCGGCGACCAGCTGAAGGTGAACGATGCGGCGGGCATCCGCGCGCTGTACGAGTCGGTGGGGACGCCGCCGGCCGGCGCCGCGCCGAACCGGAAGCCGATGTCCTTGGCCGGTGCGGCGTTCGGGAAGTCGCGCAGGATGCCCGAGGGCGCCACGTACTGGTTGAACGGCGCCACCCTGGACTGGCTGCGGACGTAGGCGTTGGCGGCCTGGTCCGGGGAGGCGTTGTAGACGTCCGCCGCGGCCAGCACCGGCAGGAACTTGGTCAGGGCGCCGGAGTAGGCGAAGTCGACCTTGCCGTACTGCTGGAGGATCGGCAGGTCGCTCTCCCGGGCGCTGCGCACCGGACCGATGCTGTCGCCGGCGGGCAGGTGGTTGGAGTCGTAGATCGCCAGGAAGCGTGCGATGCCGCCCTCGACCTCGATCGCGTAGACCACGTCGGCCGCGTTCACCCCGGTCTGCGGTCGGGCGTTGACGATGTTGTCGATCTTGACGGCAAGGATCCGGCCGGCCTCCCCCGGCAGCCCGGTGAGCGGCGAGGTGCCCCCGCCGGGTGACGGCTTGGCGACCGGATGGTGGGCGCCGCAGCCTGCGACGACGAGGGCGAGCAGCATCGCACTGGTGGCGGCGAGGACCGCCCGGCCCCTGCTCGCACGAGCGGGGCTGCCTTCGAGCTTCTGCGCCATGACCGGGTTCACCTCCGGGGCCGGCCCGGTTGATCCCCTCATCCTAGTTTCGCGGTCGTGGTTTCGCGGTCCTGGTTTCGCGGCTCGCCGCCCAGCGAACGGTCCGCCGCCTAACGAACCCCCTACGATTCCCCCACACCGCGACCCGATCGCAACGCCACCTTCTCCTCCCCGCATCGTGTTCCGCCCGGCGGCTGACCTCTGCTGGATGTCATGGGTACGGGAAGCGGACGTGCGGGAGGCCCGCGGCGCCGGTTGGCGCCGCGGGCCTCCCCAAGGGTGGTCCGGTCAGGACGCGGGCGGGGCGCTGAAGGGGACCGCCCAGGTCTGGTTGGTCTGGACGGCGTTCGGCGAGGCGCCGCAGTCGTACAGGTCGACCGGCTGACCGTTGGTGGTGGTCGCACCCAGGTAGACGTCCAGGCACTTGGTGGTGCCGGCCAGCTTCAGGTTGCCGTCCCGGGTGTAGGTCCAGGTCTGGTATCCCGGGGCGGAGCCGCAGGGTGCGACCCCGGCCCACTGACCGGACTGGCCATTGACCACGCCGGTGGTGGTGCCGCTCTGCGCGGTCAGGCAGAGGTTCGAGGTACCGGTCTGCAGCAGCTGGACGGAGCCGTCCGCGTTCGGCTGCCACTGCTGGTTGGAGCCGCCGCTGCACGGCCACAGGTCGACCGGGTTGTTGGTGCCGGTGCCGGAACGGTAGTTGTCCAGGCAGAGCGAGGCCTTGCCCCAGGTGTCGCGGGAGGCGGTGATCTGGCCGCGCGGGGTGACGGTGCCGCAGCCGTTCTGCGGGGTGATCTTCAGCATCGCGTTGTCGTGCGAGCCGATGGTCAGCGGCACCGAGCCGGTGGAGCTGCTGGTGCTGTGCGCCCACAGGTCGCGCACGTCATAGCCGCAGCCGCCGGTGCTGAAGCCGAGGGCCGACAGCGAGAGCGTGTAACTGGCACTGGAGGCGCCCTTGTTGAGCACGACGACGGATCGGCTGCCGTCGGCCAGCGGCTTGACCACCACGTCGATGCCGCTGCTCGCGGCCGGCGTGCCGTCGCTGTTGGCACCGCCGCCGGTCAGCCGGTAGCCGCCGGCGCCCAGCGGGTCCTGGTCGACCGCGATGACCTCGGAGTTGCCGAGGATCGCCACCGAGGCGTTCAGGTGCGCGGCCTCGCTCGGGTGCGCGGCGATGTAGGAGGGCTCGAACTTGCGGGCGTCGGTGGAGATCACCAGCGGCGCGGCCAGCGAGGAGAAGAGCGCCAGCTGGCTGCGCTCCTCGGCGGTGGTCATGCCGTTGTCGCCGATCAGCAGCATGTCGGCGTCGTTCCAGTTGCCGGGACCCTGGTAGCGGCTGAGCTCGAGGGAGTTGTCGAAGCTCTGGTAGGCACCGAAGTTGTAGCCGGACAGCGGGACGTTCCACGGGTCCTTGCCGTCACCGTAGTTCCAGATGTCCGGGCCCACCCGCCACAGCTGGCCGAGCGAGCGGACCGTGTTCATCGCGCCGAACTTGGTCGAGCCGTTCCCGTAGCCGGCGGGGGCCGAGATGTTGAACATCACGTTGGGCGTGGGGGTGCCCGCGTTGTTGGCGTTGGTGACCGCCGTGTTCAGGGCGCCGGACATCCGCGCGTCCAGCGTCGGGATGGGCAGCTGGGCGCCACAGTTGTCGTACTTGAGCTCGTCGACGCCCCAGAAGACGAAGGAGTTGGCGTCGACCTGCTCGTGGTCCTCGCTGCCGTTGGGCAGGTTGGGCGAGGTCGGCGTCGCGGTGCTGCAGGTGTGCGTGCCGGAGGTCTCGTAGATGCCGAACTTGGCGCCCAGGCTGTGCAGGTAGTCGCCGTAGGCGGTCAGCTCGTAGTCGAAACCGGGCTGCCTGGTGGCGTCGCGGACGTCGGTGGCGCCGCCCCAGTTGAGCCCACCGTGCAGGTAGCCGGAGCTGTTGCGGTACATCCAGCAGTCGTCGACCGTGATGCTCTTGTAGCCGGCGTTGATCAGACCGGAGTCCGCCAGGCCCTTGGCGTTGTCCTCCATGTACTGCTGGAACGAGTAGTTGAGCCGGTTGGAGCCGTCCAGCGGCGCCTGCGGCGTGCAGGTGGCGCGCGACCAGTTGTTGAAGCCCATCGGCGGCACGGCGGCCAGGGGCGTGTTCGGGGTGGCCGCCGACGAGTAGTTGGCGGCCGACTGGGTGACGCCGTCGTTGGCGACGGCCGATCCGGTGCCGAGCAGGCAGCCGGCGGGGAGCAGCGCCACGGTCAGCGCGGCGAGCAGGGGTCTGCGGAGCGGTCTGATTGCCACGGGGGTTGGCTCCTTCGGGCGAGGGTGGCTGCCGGGCCGGACGAGCTGACGGCCGCCGGCGCGGACTCGCCATGGGCTGTCGGCGTGTGGGGTTGCCGAACCGGCCGGGTCGGGGGCAGGCAAGCCTGGCGAGTGGGTCACATGATCTGCGCGTTCGTGCTCTGTAGTCAACCGTAACGCGCACATTCGCTCAGAGCGGTGCGATCGCAACGGTCCCATAACGGCATCTGGACCTACCCGTGCCCCTGGTGAATACTTCGCGGCACGGCAAGGCTCCGCTCGGAACTGATTGAAACTCGCAGATTCCGCGCAGGATTGAGCATCAGGCTCCAGGTTCGACGGCACGAAGGCGGTAACCGCAATGAACAAGCGCGTACTCGGTATCTCGGCGGTCTGCGCGATCAGCGCTCTCGCGCTCACGGCCTGCGGTGGCGGGGGCGGGGGCGGCGGAAAGGGCAGTGCCGCCGGTGCGCCGGTGACCCTCAAGCTGGTCGCGGCGGACTACGGCGACAAGGCCTCCAACAGCTCGACGCTGTACTGGAACGACCTGGTCAAGGGCTTCGAGGCGGCCAACCCGAACATCAAGGTCGATGTCCAGGTGATCAACTGGAACGACATCGACAAGCAGGTCAAGACGATGATCCAGAGCGGCAACGTGCCCGACGTCCTGCAGACCGGCGGCTACGCCGACAAGGTCGCCGACAAGCTGCTCTACCCCGCCAACGACGTGCTCTCGCTGACCACCCGGGGCTCCTTCATCGACTCCTTCGCCAAGGCCGGCGAGGTCGACGGCACCCAGTACGGCATCCCCTTCGTCTCCTCCGCCCGCGCCTTCTTCTACAACAAGGCGATCTTCGCCCAGGCCGGCATCACCGAGGCCCCCAAGACCTGGGACGACGTCAAGGCCGACGCCGCCCTGATCAAGGCCAAGGTCCCCGGCGTCACGCCGTACGCGCTGCCGCTCGGCCCCGAGGAGGCGCAGGGCGAGAGCATGATGTGGGAACTGGGCAACGGCGGCGGCATCACCGACGCCGGCGGCAAGTACGCGCTCAACAGTCAGGCCAACACTGACACCTTCAGCTGGCTCAAGGCCAACCTGGTCGACCCCGGCCTGACCTACGCCAACCCGGCCAGCACCGACCGCAAGACCGCCTTCGCGGACTTCGCCGCCGGCAAGGCCGCGATGCTCAATGGACACCCGTCGCTGATCCAGATGGCCAAGGACGGCAAGGTGGACTACGCCGTCGCGCCGATCCCGGGCAAGGCCGGTGCGCTCAAGTCCACGCTGGGCGTGGCCGACTGGATGATGGCCTTCAAGAAGAACGGCCACAAGGACCAGATCAAGGCCTTCTTCGACTTCGCGTACTCCAAGGAGAACACGGAGAAGTTCGACGAGCTCTACAACCTGATGCCGGTCACTCAGGACACCCTCGGCGACATGACCAGCAACGGCAAGCACAAGGACCTCGAGCCGTTCTTCGCGCTGCTGCCGGGCGCCTCCTTCTACCCGCTGGGCGACACCAGCTGGGACGCCGTCTCCGCCGAGATCAAGAAGAGCATCGGCACCGCCGTGGCGGGTGACCCGGCCAAGGTGCTCGGCGACCTGCAGAAGAAGGCCCAGGACGCCGCGGCCGACAAGTAGCAGGCGCCGACCGCCACCGGTGCCGGCCGTCCAGCCGGCGCCGGCCTCCCTCCTGCTCGTCCCCGCACCCGCACCTCGCCGGCCGCCCGGCAGGCACTGCCGCACACACACGGAAGGCACCACCCGTGTCCCCCAACTCCGCCACTCCCAGGGCCTCCAGGGCCCGCCGGGGCACAGCACCCAGCAGGCGTTCGAGCCTCAGCGGGCTGGGCCCGCTGCCCTGGATCGGTCCGGCCGTCCTGCTGATCCTGCTGGTCGTGCTCTGGCCCGTCTACGAGATGGTCCACACCTCGGTCCTGCGGATCAGCACCAGCGGATTCGTCCGCGGCTCGGCCGGACTGGACAAGTACCGCAAGCTGTTCGGCGAGACCGACCTCGGCCACGTGCTGCTCGCCACCGTGATCTGGACCGTGGTCGTGGTCGGCCTGACCATGGTCCTGTCGCTGGCCCTGGCCCAGCTGTTCAACCAGCACTTCCCGGGCCGGCGACTGACCCGCTGGGCGCTGATCGCCCCCTGGGCGGCGTCCGTGCTGATGACCGCCATCGGCTTCAAGTGGATGCTCAACCAGACCGCCGGCGTGCTCAACACCGCCATGACCGACCTCGGCCTGATCGACGGCCCGCAGGACTGGCTCGGCCGGCCCGGTACCGCCTGGCCCTGGATGATGTTCGTCGCCGTCTTCGTCTCGTTGCCGTTCACCACCTACACCCTGCTGGCCGGCCTGCAGACCGTGCCCGGCGAGGTGTACGAGGCGGCCAGGGTCGACGGAGCGTCAACCTGGCAGACCTACCTGCGGATCACGCTGCCGCTGCTGCGCCCGGCCTTCCTGGTCGGCGTGGTGATCAACCTGATCAACGTCTTCAACTCGTTCCCCATCATCTGGGGCATGACCCAGGGCGGCCCGAGCAGCGCCACCGCCACCACCACCGTCTTCATGTACCAGCTGAAGAGCACCGACATCGGCGAATCCGCCGCCATGTCCGTGGTCAACTTCGCCCTGGTCGTACTGCTCGTCCTGGTCTTCCTCAAGGTCAGCCGCTGGAACGAGGAGGAGAGCTGATGAGCCGTCACATCAAGCCCACCAAGCCGAGGTTGCGGCCGCGCACGGTGCTCGTCGCGGCGACCGCCTGGCTGCTGGCGGCGGCCTTCCTGCTGCCGTACCTGGAGATGGTGGTCACCGCACTGCGCCCGGCCGACGAGCTGCGCGACCCCAGCTACCTGCCGGAGCACTTCGCCTGGTCCAACTTCATCGACGTCTGGCGCGACTCGACGCTGGGCGACAACCTGCGGGTCACCCTGCTGGTGGCCGGCGGCTCCACGCTGCTGGCGCTGCTGGTCGCACTTCCGGCGGCGTACTACACGGCGCGGATCAAGTACCGCGGCCGCAGGTTCTTCCTGCTGCTCGTGCTGGTCACCCAGATGTTCCAGCCGACCTCACTGCTGGTCGGGCTCTACCGCGAGTTCTACCAGCTCGACATGCTCAACTCGGTCTGGACGCTGATCCTGTGCAACGCCGCGTTCAACCTGGCCTTCGCGGTCTGGATCCTCACCGCCTACATCGGTTCCATCCCGGTGGAGTTGGAGGAGGCCGCGATGATCGACGGGCTCGGGCGGCTGGGTGCGCTGCGCCGGGTCGTGCTGCCGCTGGCGCTGCCGGGCGTGGTCACCGCGGTGATCTTCACCTTCATCTCGGCCTGGAACGAGTTCGTGATGGGCCTGACCCTCTCCACCGTCCCCGAGAACCAGCCGCTCACCGTGGGCATCAACAGCTTCATCGGCAACTACACGGTGCAGTGGAACTACCTGTTCGCCGGCTCGGTGGTCGCCATCCTGCCGGTGGTGGTGCTGTTCGCCTTCATCGAGCGCCAGGTGGTCTCCGGACTGACCGCCGGGTCGGTGAAGTAGCCGACCGGCTGCCCGTACAACTGATGGATAGTCACTTCACTGATGAGGAATGTGCGTTGAGCAACGAGAGCCTGGCCAACCTGCTCAAGGAGGAGCGGCGTTTCGCCCCGCCCGCAGAACTCGCCGCGGCCGCCAACGTCACCGCGGACGCCTACACCCAGGCGTCCCAGGACCGCCTCGGCTTCTGGGCCGAGCAGGCCCGCCGCCTCGACTGGGCCGTCGAGCCGACCCAGACCCTGGACTGGTCCAACCCGCCGTTCGCCAAGTGGTTCGCCGACGGCACCCTGAACGTCGCGTACAACTGCGTCGACCGCCACGTCGAGGCCGGCAACGGCGACCGCGTCGCCATCCACTTCGAGGGCGAACCCGGCGACAGCCGCTCCATCACCTACGCCCAGCTCAAGGACGAGGTCTCCCAGGCCGCCAACGCCCTGCTCGAACTCGGCGTCACCAAGGGCGACCGCGTGGCGATCTACCTCCCGATGATCGCCGAGGCCGTCGTCGCGATGCTCGCCTGCGCCCGCATCGGCGCGGCCCACTCCGTCGTCTTCGGCGGCTTCTCCGCCGATGCCGTCGCCTCCCGCATCCAGGACGCCGACGCCAAACTCGTCATCACCGCCGACGGCGGCCACCGCCGCGGCAAGCCCACCGCCCTCAAGCCCGCCATCGACGAGGCCCTGGCCAAGTGCCCCCAGGTCGAACACGTGCTGGTGGTCCGCCGCACCGGCCAGGACATCTCCTTCACCAAGGGCCGCGACGTGTGGTGGCACGAGACGGTCGCCCGCCAGTCCACCGAGCACACCCCCCAGGCACACGACGCCGAACACCCGCTGTTCATCCTCTACACCTCCGGCACCACCGGTAAGCCCAAGGGCATCCTGCACACCTCCGGCGGCTACCTCACCCAGGCCGCCTACACCCACCACGCCGTCTTCGACCTCAAGCCCGAGACCGACGTCTACTGGTGCACCGCCGACATCGGCTGGGTGACCGGCCACTCCTACATCGTCTACGGCCCCCTCGCCAACGGCGCCACCCAGGTCATCTACGAAGGCACCCCCGACACCCCCCACCAGGGCCGCTTCTGGGAGATCATCCAGAAGTACAAGGTCACCATCCTCTACACCGCGCCCACCGCGATCCGCACGTTCATGAAGTGGGGAGACGACATCCCCGCCAAGTTCGACCTGTCCTCGCTGCGCATCCTCGGCTCGGTCGGGGAGCCGATCAACCCCGAGGCGTGGATCTGGTACCGCGAGCACATCGGCGCCAACAAGACGCCCATCGTCGACACCTGGTGGCAGACCGAGACCGGCGCCATGATGATCAGTCCACTGCCCGGCGTCACCGCCACCAAGCCCGGCTCCGCCCAACGCGCCCTGCCCGGCATCGCCGCCACCGTCGTCGACGACGAAGCCAACGAGGTGCCCAACGGCTCCGGCGGCTACCTCGTCCTCACCGAGCCGTGGCCCTCCATGCTGCGCACCATCTGGGGCGACGACCAGCGCTACATCGACACCTACTGGTCCCGCTTCCCCGGCCGCTACTTCGCCGGCGACGGCGCGAAGAAGGACGAGGACGGCGACATCTGGCTGCTCGGCCGCGTCGACGACGTCATGCTCGTCTCCGGCCACAACATCTCCACCACCGAGGTCGAGTCCGCCCTCGTCGGCCACCCGGCCGTCGCCGAGTCCGCCGTCGTCGGCGCCACCGACGCCACCACCGGACAGGCCATCGTCGCCTTCGTCATCCTGCGCGGCACCGCCACCGACAGCCCCGAGCTGATCGCCGAACTGCGCGACCACGTCGGCAAGACCCTGGGCCCGATCGCCAAGCCCAAGCAGATCAAGGTCGTCAGCGAACTGCCGAAGACCCGCTCCGGCAAGATCATGCGCCGCCTGCTGCGCGACATCGCCGAAGGCCGCGAAGTCGGCGACACCACCACCCTCGCCGACTCCACCGTCATGAACCTCATCCAGTCCCAGCAGCGAGGAACCTCGTGACACTCCGTCAGCAGGAGCTCCTCGTACGCCCGGACCGCAACCTCGCCCTGGAGCTGGTCCGGGTCACCGAGGCAGCGGCCATGGCGGCCGGCCGCTGGGTCGGCCGTGGCGACAAGAACGGCGCCGACGGCGCGGCCGTCCGAGCGATGCGGTCGATGTTCGCGACCGTGTCGATGAGCGGCGTCGTCGTCATCGGTGAAGGGGAGAAGGACGAAGCCCCGATGCTCTACAACGGCGAGCGGGTCGGCGACGGCACCGGCGCCGAGTGCGACGTCGCCGTGGACCCGGTGGACGGCACCACGCTGACCGCCAAGGGCATGAACAACGCCGTCGCGGTACTCGCCGTGGCCGACCGCGGCACCATGTTCGACCCCAGCGCCGTCTTCTACATGGACAAGCTGGTCTGCGGCCCCGAGGCCGCCGACTACGTCGACATCACCGCCCCCGCCGCCGTCAACATCCGCCGGGTCGCCAAGGCCAAGGGCAGTGCCGTCGAGGACGTCACCGTCGTCCTGGTGGACCGGCCGCGCCATCGGGAGCTGGTCCGGGAGATCCGCGAGGCGGGCGCCCGGATCAAGTTCATCTCCGACGGCGACGTGGCCGGAGCCATCATGGCCGCCCGCGAGGGCACCGGCATCGACCTGCTGATGGGCGTCGGCGGCACCCCCGAGGGCATCATCGCCGCCTGCGCCGTGCGCTGCATGGGCGGCGTCATCCAGGGCCGCCTGTGGCCCAAGGACGAGGCCGAGAAGCAGAAGGCCCTGGACGCCGGCCACGACCTCGACCGGGTGCTCAGCACCAACGACCTGGTCAGCGGCGAGAACGTGTTCTTCGTCGCCACCGGCATCACCGACGGCGAACTGCTGCGCGGCGTCCACTACCGCCAGGAGACCGCCACCACCAGCTCCCTGGTGATGCGCTCCAAGAGCGGCACCATCCGCCAGATCGACTCCACCCACAGGCTCAGCTAGGGAGTTCCGGCCTCGCCCTGGTCCCCGTCAGCGGGTGGGTGGATGGCCTCGATCAGGAGGTCGCGCAGCCGGGCGAGGTCCCCGGCCATGTCGATCGACGGCTCCAGCAGCCACTGCAGCTGCAGGCCGTCGGTCGCGGCCAGCAGCATCCTGGCCGCCCAGTCGGCGTCCGCCGGCCGGCTCTGCGGAGTGGGGACCACGGACGCGGGCGGTCCGGCGATCAGGGCTGCGGCCAGCTGCAGCCGCAGGTTCCGGTAGCGCTCCTCGAAGAACGCGTGTGCCGGGTGCCCGGGCTCGGCGGCGGCTGCGGCGAGGTCGACGAAGAGCTTGACCAGGCCGGGGGTGTCGACGTTCTTCGCCAGCAGGTCGGCGCGCCAGAGCACGCCCTCCTCGCCGTAGGTCTCGGCGTCGGCGATGTCGCGGGCTTCGAGGACGGCGGTGAGCAGGGCCTCACGACTGCCGAAGTGGTGGAGTACTCCCGCGTCCGTCAGACCCACGCGTTCGGCGATGTCCCGGACCGAGACGCCTCGACTGCCGGCCTGCGCGTAGGCCGCGAGCGCGGCGTCGAGGATCAGTTTCCGCTTGGCGGCGCTCTTGGCGTAGGGGCCGCGGGGACCACGGGTGCTCACCGCAGCACTGTAGCTCCACACAAGACCTCGCTAAAACCTCGACACACTAAGTTTCTAGATTTACCGTGGACGGAAGGCGGTCCCCACCACCGCCCGCACCGCCCGAAAGGTCCCCACCATGCTGTCCCGTACCAGGGGTCTGCTCCTGCCCAGCCGCTTCCTGTTCGGCGCCTCGAGCTGCGCCCACCAGACCGAGGGCGGCAACACCAACAGCGACTGGTGGCAGCTGGAGCACCGCAGCGGCGCGACCCACCGGCCCAGCGGCGATGCTGCCGACAGCTACCACCGCTGGCCGGTGGACATGGACCTACTGGCCGAACTCGGCTTCACCGACTACCGGTTCAGCATCGAGTGGGCCCGGATCGAACCCGCACCCGGCCACTTCTCCCGGGCCGCGCTCGCGCACTACCGGCGGATGGTCGAAGGCGCGCTCGAACGAGGTCTGCGGCCCCTGGTCACCCTGCAGCACTTCACCCTCCCCCGCTGGTTCGCCGACCAGGGCGGTTGGACCGCCGAGGCGGCGGCCGACCGCTTCGCCCGGTACGTGGCCGCCACGGCACCGATCATCGGCAGCGACGTCCAGCACGTCTGCACCATCAACGAGCCCGACACCGTCGCCGCACTCAGCACCGACGAGGGCACCGAAGACCTCACCGACAAGGCCACCGACAAGGTCGCCGACACCCTGATCCGCGCCCACCGGCAGGCAGTTGCCGCGATCAAGGAGATCTCCCCGGACGTCCAGGTCGGCTGGTCCGTGACCGGCCGCAACGAGGCCTTCCTGAGGGCGGCCCGCGAGGACGACTGGATCGGCGTCCAGGTCTGCACCGCCTTGCCGATCGGCCCCGACGGACCGCCCCCGCCGCCCGCCCTCAACGGCTGGGATTACCAGCGCACCGCACTTGGGCAGGCGCTGCGCCGCACCGCCGAGGTGGTCGGCGAGCTACCGATGATCGTCACCGAGAACGGCGTCGCCACCGCCGACGACACCCACCGGATCGAGCACACCGCCCGGGCGCTCCAGGACCTGGCCGCCGCGCTCGCGGACGGCGTCGACATCCGCGGCTACTTCCACTGGAGCGCCCTCGACAGCCACGCGTGGTCCACCCACCGCCCCGCCCACGGGCTGATCGCCGTCGACCCGGAGACCTTCATCCGCGCGCCCCGGCCGTCCGCCCGGTGGCTCGGCCGGATCGCCGCCGACCGCGTCCTGCCGCTGCCCTGTGTCGGGGCCTGACGGACACGCCGTGGCCCGACGCGGATAGGCCGTGGCCTGACGGATACGCCGGGGCTTGTCGGATACGCCGGGCCTGACGCGCAGCGACACGCCGCGTCCGGAGCACGGTGGTTGCCCGGCTCGGGCGGCGGACCCAGGCTGTGCTGCATGAGCACCGAGAACGGGCGCACGGGTTGGGACATCCGCCGGGCTGGTCCCGAGGATGCCGAGCACCGACTGCTGATGCTGCCCGGCGGGATGTGCACGACGGAGTTCTACGCCGATCTGATGGCCGAGCCCGCGTTGGCTCAGGCCCGACTCGGCATGGTGGCCGTGACGCTGCCGGGGTTCGGCCGCACGCCCCCGCCACGGAATCCGACGATCGAGAACTACGCCCGGCTGATGGGCGAGTTCGCCACCGAGGCCGGCTGTGACGTGGTGGTCGGGCACAGCTACGGAGCGAACGTGGCGATCGAGATGGTGGCGGCCGGGACCTTCTCCGGGCCGGTGGTGCTGCTGTCGCCGACCTTCTCCCGTGGGGACGAGGCGAAGTTCCTGGGTGTGTTGAACTCGGTGGGCCGGGTGCCCGGCCTGGGGGCGCTGGCCTGGACGGTGATGATCAAGGCGCTGCCGAGCGCGATGCGCAAGGAGTTCCCGCCGGAGCGCGCTGACGCGCTCTCGGCGGACCTCGGCAACAACGACCCGGGGTTCTGCCGGTTGCTGGTCCGGAACTACTACAGCTACCTGGACCAGCACCGTTCGCTGGTCGACCGGCTCTGTGCGTCGGGCGCGTCGGCCTGGGTGGTCCGCGGCGACCGGGACGACATCGGGCTCACCGTGGCGGAGGCCCAGGGGCTGCGGGCCTGCCCGCAGGTCACCATGGTGACGGTGCCGGACGCCGGGCACGTCGCCCTGGTGCAGCAGCCCGCGCGGATCGCCGAGGTGCTGGTCGCGGCGGCCAACGCGAAACGGAGTTGAACACGGGTCAGCTGGTGGGCCGTTCGGCGCCCTCGCCCTGGTCACCTCCCGATTCGCGGCCCTGGGCACCTCCCGCTTCGCGGCCCTGGGCACTCCCGCTTCGCGCGCGGCTGCCCACCGCCAGGGCGAGCGCGACGGCGATCAGCACCGCCGCGACGGCGAAGGTGACCCGCATACCGGTGGCCACGGCCGCGGGATGCGCCGTGCTGACGTCGGTGGTCGCCGAGGCGAGTGCGAACACGGCGCCCATCACGGATGCTCCGGTGATCAGCCCGAGATTGCGCGACAGGTTGAGCAGACCGGAGGTGACGCCCCGTCGGTCCGGGGGGACGTCCGTCATGACGCCGGTGTTGTTGGCCGTCTGGAACACCGCGTAGCCGGCGGTGACGACCACGATCGGCGCGAGGTAGCCGAGGATTCCGAACCTCAGCGGCGTCAGCGACAGGACGAGCGAGCCGGCCGCGATCGCGGTGAGCCCGAGGACGGTCATGCGGTGGGCGCCGAAGCGGTCCGCGATGCGGCCGGCCGGCACCCCCGTCAGCGCGGCGACCAGCGGACCCGCCGACAGGACCAGCCCGACCAGCGCCGCTTGGAGCCCCAGCCCACGGGAGAGGTAGAACGGCCCGACCACCAGGGTCGCCATCATCACCGTCGAGACCAGCGCGCTCATGGCGAGGCTCGCGCTCAGCGCCCGGTCGCGGAACATGGCCAACCGGATCAGCGGTGCGGCCACCCTGGCCTCGGCCCGGACGAAGAGAACCGCGCCCAGGGCGGCAGCCACCAGCAGGGCCGTGTTGACCGCACCGAAACTGCCGCGCCCCAGGGTCATGGCGAGTGCGTACGCCGCGAGGGTCAGCGCGAGCAGCACCGTGCCCACCGTGTCGAAACGGACCCGCTCGGCTCTGGGCTCGCGCCGGTCGACGGGCAGGTAGCGGTGCGCGAGCAGCAGGGTCAGCACCCCCAGCGGGGCGTTGACCAGGAAGACCGCCCGCCAGCCCGGTCCGGCGATCAGCACGCCGCCCAGCGACGGACCGAGCGCGGTGCCGATCGCGGACATGGTGCCGAGCAGCCCCATCGCGCTGCCGGTCCGCTCCTTCGGCACGGTCTCGCCGACGAACGCCATGGTCAGGGCCATCATGACGGCCGCGCCGAGGCCCTGCGCCGCCCGGGCGGCGATCAGCAGCCAGAGCGTGGGGGCGACGCCGCACAGCACCGAGGCCGCCGTGAACAGGGAGATTCCGGCCAGCAGCAGCCGTCGGCGGCCTATGAGGTCACCGAGCTTTCCGACGCTGACGATCAGCGTGGTGATGGCGAGCAGGTAGGCCAGGACGATCCACTGGACTTGCTGGAAGGAGGCGCCGAACACCTGGGCCAGCGTGGGCAGGGCGACGTTGGCGATGCTGGTGCCGAGCGAGGACAGCAGCATGGACAGCGAGAGGCCGGCCAGCGCCCACCGGGGCGAGGGCATCCGGGGCGTCACCAGGTCGGTGCCGGCGAGGTCGGTGCCGGCGTGCGGGGAAGTCCGGGCGCGGAATCGTTGTGGGCTCATGCCGAGGAGCGTCCACCCCACGGATGGCAGCAGCAACTTCTGTTGCCATTTCCGGGACAGCGGAGTGGAATGCCCGCATGGACGAAACACCGCCGTACCAAGCGGTCCTGGACGAGGTCGCGCCCCGGCTCCGACGGCTGCGCGCCAAGCGCGGCCTGACCCTGGCCGCGCTCTCCGAGACGACCGGCATCTCCAAGAGCACCCTGTCCCGGCTGGAGTCCGGCCAGCGCCGCCCGAGCCTGGAACTGCTGCTGCCGCTGGCCGGTGCGTACCAGGTGCCGCTGGACGACCTGGTCGGCGCGCCCGAGGTGGGTGATCCTCGGGTACGGATGACGCCCCGCGCCATGGCGCACGGCGGTACCGCCGTGCCGCTGACCCGGGGCCCGGGGCCGCTCCAGGCGTACAAGATGCTCATCCCTGACCGGGGTACCGAGCCGGAGCTCCGGACCCACGAGGGCTATGAGTGGCTCTACGTGCTGGACGGCCGACTGCGGCTGGTCCTCGCCGAGCACGATCTGATCCTCGGACCGGGCGAGGTAGCCGAGTGGGACACTCGGCTACCTCACTGGTTCGGCAGCGCCGACGGGCGGCCGGTCGAGGTGCTCAGCCTCTTCGGGCGGCAGGGGGAACGCATCCACGTCCGCGCGAAGCCCCGCACCTGACGGATCGTCAGCTCCGGACCTTGTCAGCTCCGGAGTTGGTCCGGCTCCGGCGCCAGGTCGACGTTGCGCCTCGGCTCGCCGCGACGGACCGAGCCGGGGGCCCGGCGGGCCGGGTGGTCGGCGCGCGGCGCGGAGGAGAGCTGCCAGGGCACGCTGATCACCATCACACCCGGGGTGAAGAGCAGCCGGCTCTTCAGCCACAGGGCGGACTGGTTGTGCAGCAGGTGCTCCCACCAGTGGCCGACCACGTACTCCGGGATGAACACCGCCACCGCGTCCCTGGGGCTGCCGCGGCGGACGTCGCGCACATAGCCGACCACCGGCTTGGTGATCTCGCGGTACGGCGAGTCCAGCACCTTGAGCGGCACCTGGATGTCGAACTCCTCCCACTGCGCCTTCAGTTCCTCGGTGGACTCCTTCTCCACCGCGACGCTGACCGCCTCCAGGACGTCGGGCCGGAACGCCTCCGCGTACCCGATCGCCCGCAGCGTCGGCTTGTGCAGCTTGGAGACCAGCACGATGCCGTGCACCTTCGACGGGCGCACCGACTCCGCCTTCGGGTCCTCGATCGCCAACTCCTCGGAGACCGAGTCGTAGTGCTTGCGGATCCCGCGCATCATCGCGAAGAGCACGATCGCGGCGAGCACCGCCAGCCAGGCGCCCTCGGTGAACTTGGTGGCCATCACGATCACGAAGACCAGGCCGGTGGTGAAGGCGCCGAAGGCGTTGATCACCCGCGAACGCTGGGCCGCCGCCCGCACCTTGGGGTCGCTCTCGGTGCCCAGCACCTCGTTCCAGTGCCGGACCATGCCGATCTGGGAGAGCGTGAAGGAGGTGAACACACCCAGGATGTAGAGGTGGATCAGGTTGTTCACGTTCGCCTTGTAGCCCCACAGCAGCAGGACGTTCACCACGGCCAGCGCGATGATGCCGTTGGAGAAGGCCAGTCGGTCGCCGCGGGTGTGGAACTGCCGGGGCAGGTAGCGGTGCTGGGCCAGGATCGAGCCGAGCAGCGGGAACCCGTTGAAGGCGGTGTTCGCGGCCAGGATCAGCACCAGCGCGGTCGCCGCCTGGATGAAGTAGAACAGGATGCTGTGGTCGCCGCCGAAGATCGAGGAGGCCAGCTGGGCGATCACGGTCGGCTGCGAGGCGGTGTGGCAGTCGCCGGCGTAGCCCACCAACTGGCAGGTGTCGTCGGTCTTGTGCACCTTGGCGATCAGGGCCAGGGCGGTGATGCCGATGAACATCACCACCGCGGTGACGCCCATCACGGCCATCGTGCTGGCCGCGTTCTTCGACTTCGGCTTTCGGAAGGCCGGCACGCCGTTGGAGATCGCCTCCACACCGGTGAGCGCGGTGCAGCCGGAGGCGAAGGCCTTCAGACCCAGCATGATCAGCGCGATCCCGGCGAGGCTGCCGTTGTGGTCGGTCGGCAGGATCGAGTACTGGGCGCTGGACGCCACCGGCGGGTGCCCGAAGATCATCTTGATGAAGCCGGTGACGATCATCAGCAAGATGCCGAAGATGAACAGGTAGGTCGGCGCGGCGAAGGCCTTGCCGGACTCCCGCACCCCGCGCAGGTTCATCGCGGCCAGGATCACCACGAAGGCGATCGCCATCGCGACCCGGTAGTCCCCCAGCCCGGGGAAGGCCGAGATGATGTTGTCCACGCCGGAGGCGACCGAGACGGCCACCGTCATCACGTAGTCGACCATCAGTGAGGCGGCCACCACCAGGCCCGCCCGGGCGCCGAGGTTGCGCGTCACCACCTCGTAGGAGCCGCCACCGCCCGGGTAGGCGTGCACCACCTGCCGGTAGGACAGGACGACGACCGCCATCAGCGCCACCACGGCCGCGGCGATCCACGGCGTCAGGTACAGGAAGGCGGTGCCACCCACGGTGAGCACCAGCAGGATCTCCTCGGTGGCGTAGGCCACCGAGGAGAGCGGGTCGGAAGCGAAGATCGGCAGTGCGAGACGCTTGGGCAGCAGGGTCTCGCCCAGCTCCTCGCTGCGCATGGCTTTACCGATCACAAGGCGCTTGAGCGCCGAAGGCACGTTGAACACAAGCGCGAGCGTAGGACGCAAAAGCGTTAAGGAAACGGCCTCACCCGCCGCCTCCCGAGCCATCCGGAGCCGCCGAAGCCTCCCGTTTCCGCAGGTCATGCGCGAGATGCGGACGCCTGAGCGGGCCCTTGGGCGCTCGCCGTTAAGACATCGTCAAGATGCGCAGCTACGATCACATAACGCCATCAAAGCGGACAAGTTGACCGACTCAGACCCGTTCGAGCGGCCGGTGCGGCGGGCGCGGGAGCTCCGCCGTGATGGTGTCGCCGGGACGCACCACGCCGCCCACCCGGACAACGCTCATGATTCCGGCCTTGCGCACGATGTTCCCCACCTCGTCCCGCCCGACGACCCGCTTCAGCAGCCCGTCCTGGAAGTTGTCGATCTGCAGGCAGGGGTTGCGCAGACCGGTGACCTCCACGACCGCCTCGTCGCCGATCCGCAGCAGTGTCCCCACGGGCAGGCCGAGCAGGTCGATGCCGCTGGTGGTGATGTTCTCGCCGAGCTCACCGGGCCTCACCTCGAACCCCGCCTCGCCGACTTCGGCGAAGAGCTCCTGGTGAATGAGGTGAACCTGACGCAGGTTCGGTTGGGTGGGGTCCTGCGCGACGCGTGAGCGGTGCTTGACCGTGACGCCGGCGTGCACATCGCCCGCCACACCGAGCCCGGCGAGCAAGGTGATGAAGGCCCGGTTGGGTTTGCTGAACGAGTACTCGCCGTTGCTGCTGACTGCCGTTACCGCCCCACCCATGCCCGCGGCCCCCGTTTCTGAAGCGATGGTTCGCCCCGAGCCTAACTCGAGGGGCCTCTGCCACCGGAGCGCCGGGCGCTGCTGGACCGAGCCGCCGACCCGCCGAGCTGGAGAGTTGAGAGCGCGCTCGCGCACCGCCGGTACGATCAACGCTATGCCGCACGGGAGCCCTGGTGAGTCCGCTGAGCTGGACCAGCGCACCGGCCTCCCGCAGGGCGCCTCTGCTAAAGTAGAGAGTTTCGGGCAGCGGGCAGCGGGCAGCGGGCAGCGGGCAGCGGGCAGCGGGCAGCGGACCGTCCTGTTGGCCGTTCGGTCGGCTGGCGCGCTGCACCGGCTTCTCGACGCGCTGCCGGTCTTCGAGGGTGACACCCGCATCACCACCCGCTTCACCCTGGTGCCCGGTTCCGAGTTCGACCTGGACGCCCTCGCGGCCCTGGAGCGTTCCGGCGCCCGCTGCCTGAGTTGGGAGGAGGCCTGCCGGCGCCCCCACGACCTGGTGCTGAGCGCCAGCCCGAAGGGCGCGTTGTGGGCGCTGTCCGGCCCCCGGGTCCTGCTCCCCCACGGCGCGGGGTTCAACAAGGCGATCAGCGGCGAGGGTTCGCCCCGCATCCCGTCCGGCCTCGACCCGCACTACCTGCTCGCCGACGGCGAACCGCTGGCCGCCCTGCACGCGCTGGCACACGGTGACCAGCTCGCGCGGCTGACCGAGTCCTGCCCGCCCGCCGCGGCCCGGGCCACCGTCGTGGGCGATCCGACGCTGGACCGCCTGCTCCGCTCGCTCACCGCGCGGGACAGCCACCGCGCCGCCCTGGGCACCGGTGAGCGCCGACTGATCGTCATGACCTCCACCTGGGGGCCGGAGTCCCTGCTGGCCAGGCGCCCCGAGCTGCCGCTCGCCCTACTGACCGCCCTGCCCGTCGACGCCTACCAGTTCGGACTCGTGCTGCACCCCAACGAGTTCAGCCGGACCGGCTCCTTCGACCTCTCCCGGCAGCTCGCACCGGCGCTGCGCGCCGGACTCCTGCTGGCCCGGCCGCACGAGGAGTGGGCCGCGCTGCTGGTCGCGGCCGACGCCGTGATCACCGACCACGGCTCCACCGCGCTCTACGCCGCAGCCGCCGGTCGGCCGGTCATCGGCGCCTACGACGGTGGCAGCGAGCTCATGGCCGGCAGCCCGATGGCCGGGCTGCTGGCCCGGGCACCCCGGCTGACCGGGCCGGCGAGCCTACCGGAAGCACTCGAGGCGGCCCGAGCCACGGACGTCCGCGCATCGGCCGACGCGGCATTCGCCCTGCCGGGCCGCTCGCTGCCGCACCTGCGCCGCGAGTTGTACCGGCTGCTCGGGCTCCGGTCGCGAGCTGTTCCGGTGGCGCCGCACCCCTTCCCCCTGCCGACCACCACGCCCCAGCAGCCCACCGCGCTTGCCGTGCGGGCCCAGCCGGCCGGCCGACGGATCGTCATCGAGCGGTTCCCCTGCGACACGTCCAGCGCCGTCCATCATCTGGCCGCCGCCTATCCGCAGGCCGGCCCGCGCCAGCTCCAGAGCGCAGCGGTGCTGTGGACCCGGGCCGACCCCGACGCTCGCGCACCGCATGCGAGCAGTTGGACGGCCGCCGGCTGGACGGCTCGGATACTCGACGAGGCCCCGGGATGCCGGACGGCGGCGGCGATCCTCACTTCGGAGCGCTGCCTGCTCAGGCACCGCCGTGCCGGGCTGCTCAGCCTGCGGATCGAATCCTGCCGAGCGGATGGGCGGGTCCGGCGGGTGGACCCGGCCGCTGTCGTCTCGGCCGTCCATGCCTGGCTCGGCGCCAACCCCGGCTGGGTCCCGCCGGCCTCGGCCTCGCTCAGCTGCGAACTCGGCCCGCTGACCGTCCAGGTGGAACTGGCCGAGGCAGACGAAGAAGACCTCGACTACGAGCTCTGATCGCTCGCCGGCAGGCCGCCGAAGCGCTCGGTCAGCGCGCTGGCCGCCGTCCGGTACTCCTCGGCCTCGACGCCCTGCCCGGCATCGTCCGCCAGGCGGGCCAGCTCCGCCAGAACGCGCACCTCGTCGGTGGTCGAGCCCCGTTCCCGGGCGCTCGCCAGCGCGGCCCGGGCCAGCGGTGCCGCCTCCGCGAGGCGCCCGCCCCGGCGCAGCGCGCGGGCCAGTTCGAAGCCGGTCCGCGCGGTCATCCGTTCCCGCTGCTGCTCGCGCGCCATCCGGTGGGCCTCGCCGAGCAGTTCGGCGGCCCGCTGGTAGTCGGCAGCGCCCAGGGCGGCCTTGCCGAGCTGGTAGGTCTGGAGCAGGACGCCGTAGGCGTTGCCGATCGCCAGGTGCTGCTGTCGAGAGACCTCGAAGTCGGCGGCGGCATCGGCCCATTGGCCCTGGGCGAGCTTCAGCAGGCCGTGGAACTCCAGTGCCGAGGCCCGTAGTTTGCGTTCCGGTTCGGTGTCGCCGAGGGCCTCGGCCGCATGCAGCGCGTGCCGCAGCTGCGCCCCGGCCTCCTCGTACTGCTCCTGCTCCCACAGTGGCCGAGCCAGCTGGCACCGCATCCGGACCATGGCGGGCAGCTCCTCCAGGGCGTCGGCGGCGGCCACCCCGGCTCGGAAGGCGTCCGTGACGTCCGCGTAGTGCTGGTGGTCGAGGAAGTGCGTCCAGAGCGGTTCGCACAGCGCCACCGTGTCCTCGTACCACCCGGAGTCGAAGGCCAGTCGGACGCAGCCGTACAGGGCCAGGCGCTGCGACTCCAGCCAGCGCAGCGCATCCGCCTTGCCGCTGAACTCGACGTCGGGAACCTCCGGGAGCGGCGGTTCGGACACCGCGAACGTCATGCGCGGGCCGGCCGCGAGCAGGTCGGCCCGGGCGGCCTGGCGCCGGTACCAGCGGACCAGCCGGCGCCGCGCCGCGCTCCGCTCCACCCCGCCGGAGTCGGCGTCGGCGTCGGCGTCGGCGTCGGCGTCAGCCTGGTGTGCTCGGCGCTCGGCGTGACCGCGCAGCAGGTCGTGCATCCGGTAGCCCTCGGCCCTGCTCTCGAGCAGACCGGCCGCCTCCAGCTCCTCCAGCGCGTCCTCGGCCGGCAGCAGTCCAGCGCCCAGCAGCACGGCGGCAGTCGAGGTGGTGACGGCCGGCCCTGGCAGCTGCGGCAACAGCCGGTAGAGCAGCGCGGCCTCCGGTCCCAACCCCGCGTGCGCGGCGTCCCACACCGCCTCCACCATCGGGATGCCCTTCTCGCGCAGCTCCGCGCCGAGCTCGGCGACCAGTCGACTCAGGCTGCGCCGACGGTACTTGCGGATCCACTGGCCGGCCACCTGGAGCGCGGCGGGCAGACCGCCGCAGCCGTGAGCGAGGTCCGCCAGTGCCGCCGGTTCCGCGGCCAGCCGGGGATCGTCCACGATGTGCCGCAGCAGCTCGACCGCTTCGTCCGCGGCCAGCGGGCTCATCGGCACCTCGACCGTCGCCACGCCGTCCAGGTCGTAGAGCTGTCCTTGGCTGGTCACGATCACCAGGCTCCGGGCGGACGCGGGCAGCAGCGGTACGGCCTCGGTGCCGTACCGGGCGTTGTCGATCACCACGAGCAGACGCTGCTCGCGGGTGCGGGTCCAGTACTGCTTCGCCCGGCCGGCGTAGGAACGCTGCAGCCACTCCGGTGCGACGCCGAGACCGCCGAGCAACTCCGCCAGGGCGTCGGCGACCTCCACCGCGCCGTCCCGGCGCAGGTCGTCGAGATCCACGTACAGCACACCGTCGGGGAAGTCCTCGCTGAGCCGGCGCGCGACGTGGAACCCCAGGGCGGTCTTGCCGACCCCGCCGATCCCGGTCATGGCGACCACCAGCGGTCCGCCCTGGCCCTGGTGGCTTCCGGCGGCCCGCAGGATCCGCTCCTGCTCCGCCTGGCGATCGGCGAAATAGGAGGGTGCCGGGGGGAGTTGATAAGGCGTCGGGGCTTCCGGCGCGGGTGCCGCGTGCATGTGCTGGTGCAGCTCGTTGATGGTCCGGGCCTGGACGACCGCCCCCACCTGCGCCTGGCCGCCCACGCTGTTGTACGTCTCCTCCGCCACCCCGCAACCCTACGCCCTCACCACACGCATGACGGATCGACAGCACCCTCGGCTGCCGAGGAGTTCATCGAGCAGCGCACCTGGTACCGCCACATGCGGCCCGGCGCAGCGTCCGCCGCAATCTCGCCGAACCCGCCGGCCAGCTAGCCCTATTCGCCTGACCCGGTGCCCCGCCGCCCCTGCGGCGGGGCACCGCCTTTCCCTGCGGCGCAGACCGCACCCCCGAACACCCTCACCAGGAGAGTGACCGCACCATGTCCTCGGCCCTTCAGCCCGGACCGGCCGCCCCCACCCCGCAGCAATTGGCCTTCGACGTGCCGGGCGAGACGAGCTGGTGCCAGCGGTGGAAGGCGCGCCGGCCATCGTGGCGGCGGACCGGCGAGGGAGGGTTCGACCCGGAGGCGTACCGGTGCATGGTGCTGGCGGAGGGCCCGGCCCGGCGGTTCGCCCAGGCCCACCACTACGGGAGCCGACTGCTGCGTGTCAACGGGCGACGGTCAGCCCAGGACGATCATGCCTGTCAGCATCACGAGGAAGCTGCCCAGGACGCCGATCCGCTGGCGCCCGTCCCAGTTGTACCAACCGCGCTCGAACTTGCTGAAGAACCCGACACCGGTCATCCCCAGCACCAGAAAGAACATTCCGACTGCGAACCTCATCCTGTCCCCTTCCGTTCGAACGCCGTCGGCCATCCTAGAACCACGACGGAACCAGACCACTGCCGCTCGCGTAGTGACGGGTATCCGTACCGGCCTCGTAACAGAACGGCTTCTGGCCGGCCGTCAGCATGGCGTTCGGGCTGCAACGGGTCGACGAGGAGCCGGGGCCGGGCGAGCCGCCCGGGGCCGGCTGCAGGGCGTGCTGACGCTGGCGGCCGAGCGGGGGTTCGCGGCGTCGTCGCGCACTCCGATCCGCAGCCGCGGACGCGGCCTACCCCGGAGGAGCCCGAGTTGGTGTCCCCTGGTCATGTCGGCCATATCTACGCAGTCCAGGGGTTCGCGTACCTCGGCCTCGGCGGCGGTGACTCCCGACTGGACCTGTGGCACCTCGCTGACCTCGAACACGGTCCACCTGGTGTTCCAGTGCGACGGCAACCTCGTCCTCTACCGCAACAGCGATGGGCATGCCATGTGGGCCGCCGGCAGCGACGACGGCAGCACAGGCTTCGCCAACCACATCGATCGCGTCAACTTTCACTCCGACGGGACCATCCACCTGTGGCACCTGGGGACCTTCCCCAAGGATGAGTGCACGATCAACGCAGGTGCCGCCGCCCCGTTCGGGCACATGAGTGTTCAGGACGACGGAAACCTCGTGGTCTACACCGATGGCGGACACGCCGTCTGGTCGAGCAACACGTACAACAACATGCAGGGAATCCTGCACGCCTGCCCGATCTAACCTCGATCTTGCATGACGGACCGTCAGCTCGGCTGGCGGGCCGTTCTTGCGTCCATCGCCGAGGTCCTCACCGCCAACGGCGTCGAAGTCGAGCTCTCCTGCGAACAGGGCATCTGCGGTGCCTGCCTCACCCCGGTCCTGGCCGGAGAACCCGACCACCGCGACGAGGTCCAGACGGACGAGGAGCGGGCCGCGAACAACCAGATCACCATCTGCTGCTCGCGCGCCCGCAGCCCCGAACTCGTGCTGGGGTTCTGAGCAGGGCTACGGCCACAGCGCGTGGCGCTCCCATGCGCTGTGGCGGTCGGGGCGTTCGTAGCGCAGCCGGTCGTGCAGGCGGCCCTTGTCCGCCTGCCAGAACTCGACCGCCGTCGGCACGAGCGTGCAGAGCCTCCACTCCGGACTGACCAGAGCGGGTTCCGACTCGATCCGGGCCAGTGCCGTACGCAGAGCCCGGTCACGCTCCTCGGTGTCGGCCAGGTGCTCGCTCTGACGGCCCAGCAGAACCTCGGCACGGGCGGAGGACGAACGGGCCAACAGGTCGGCGGCGCTCTGCTCGGCCGGCGCGGGCTCGACGGCACCCCGCACCCGAACCTGCCGCCCCAGCAGGGGCCAGTAGAAGGTAAGCGCCGCGCGAGGCCGGTCGGCCAACTGACGGCCCTTGGGACTGCCGGCGTGCACGGCGAACTGCCAGCCGTCGCCGTCCACGTTCTTGAGGATCAGCACCCGGGCGTCCGGACCGCCGTCCTCACCGACCGTCGACAGGGTCATGGCGTGCGGATCAGGCACACCCACCGCGACCGCCTCCCGCAGCCAGCCCAGGAACAACTCGACCGGATCGGCGGGAGCGGCGGCCGGATCGAAGTCGGCCAGCGGGCCGGCGAAGACCTCCAGGCTCCGCAGCCACTCCCGCACGCCCACGGTCTGCTCGGCGTTCCTGCGCTCCAGATAGACCCACGCACGGGTTCCCGACCGCAAGGTGACCTCGCCCCGGGCATAGTCGTCGACCTCGTAGGCGTCGGCCATGGCCAGTTCGTCGTCGCTGATCGTGAAGACCTGGCCCTCGACGGCGTCATCCGGGTCCGTGGAGACGACGACCAGCGGGTGCCGGTCGGTGCCGCTGGCCTCGATCACGGCGGGATCGGTGATCTGGATGGTCGTCATGCGGTGGCCGGGCAGCGCGTCGGCGGTGCCCTGAAGCAAGCGGCCGAACTGGGAGAGCTGCACCTCGGGCAGTTGCAGGGTGCCGTAGGAGAAGAGGTGGTGGACGGTCTGAGCGGGCGCGGTCGGATCAGCCATGCGGCAAAGTCTCCTACACTCGGCCAGCAGGCGGCAGACCCGGCCCTTCGGGTGCGTGGACGGGCTACCAGGCTCGCTTTCCACGGCCGACACGGCCCGGCGACGGACGACACGGCTTGAGGAACCCGGACTCGGTCAGGCTCTTCCGGCCCTCGGCGGACCGCACAAGCGCGATGAACGCCTTGGCGGCCTCGGCGTTCTTGAAGTCCATCAACAAGGTGACGGGGAGTCGTTGACGGCGTCGGCCGACTCGGGGAAGTCCACGCCCTCCACCGGGGCCGGGACGGAAGTCTTGACAGCGTGGCTAGGTTTGGATCGTGAGCGAACGCGGGGCGGACGGCAGCGCAGGGGATGCGGACTACGGCACGATAGGCGGCGGGTACGCCACCTACCGGCAGCCGGACGCAAGGATCGAGCAGGCGATCACCGCCGCCCTGGGTGGGGCGCGCACAGTGGTCAATGTCGGGGCCGGGGCGGGGTCATACGAGTCGGCGACGCTGGAGGTGACTGCGGTTGAGCCGTCGGCGTCGATGCGTGCCCAGCGCCCCGCACACCTGTCAGCCGCCGTCGATGCCGTGGCCGAGAACCTGCCGTTCGGCGACGACGCGTTCGACGCGGCCATGACCACCTTCAGTGTGCACCAGTGGAGCGACTTCAAGGCAGGGCTGCGCGAGATGCGCCGGGTGGCGCGCGGCCCCGTCGTCGTGCTGACCTGCGACCCTGATCTCGTTCGGGACTTCTGGCTGTACGAGTACGCGCCGGAGGTGTTGGACACGGAGGCGCGCCGTTACCCGGTGATCGCGGATCTGACCGGGACTCTCGGCGGACACACGACGGTGACCCGGGTGCCGATACCCGTCGACTGCACCGACGGCTTCAACGAGGCGTACTACGCGCGCCCCGAGATGCTGCTCGACCCCGGTGCTCGACAGGCGTGCTCGGCGTGGAGCTTCGTCGACGAGCACTCACGCGAACGATTTGCCGCGGATTTGCGGCGCGACCTGGCCAGCGGAGCATGGGACGCCCGGTTCGGCGCCCTGCGGCAACAGCCTTTTTACGAGGGCTCGTTGGTTGTGATCCGGTCCGTTCCGGCCTGATACCTGCGTCGCAGCTCCGCTCGCGCTGTGACGTGAGGGGACGTCAAGTCCGTTGCTGGTAGCCGCCTCGTCCGGCCTGGGGGGAGGAAGCCTTGGCGGGTGAGGCATCCCAAGCGCCTGCGGGTGACGCACTGACATCGTGCATCTCATCGGCGTCCAGCGAGAATTGACGCTTGCTCCGTTGGTGACGATGTCCTGCGTGGGGCAGCCAGAGCGTGCCCCCTACTCATCCATCGTGAGGAGATGTGGCTTGACTGTCTCATGGGACCTGCTGATATCCACGGCAGGTGGTGTCACCGCCACCGTCGTTGGCGTCCTCGCAGGCGGTATCGTCGGGCGCCGCGGCCAGAACCGGCAATGGCTGCAGGCAACGCAGACCGCAGCCTACGAGAAGTTCCTGCAGGCGTTCGGAGCCGTGGAGGCTGAGATGCGCGAGGCCTTCCTCGAAGAGCGCAGGCCGGTAGTCGCCTGGGATCCCTTCGTGGCCGCCTCGCACTCGGTCAGCCTGGTCGCGGACCCGGCGACCAGTGCAGCGGCGGAGCAGCTCTGCGATGTCGTGGAGGATTTCACCATCCTGTTCCATGGTCGTCAGCCGACCGACTTGGAGGAACTGCGGCCGATCCATACCGCATTGACAGAGGCTCACCTGAAGTTCATCAATGCGGCGCGGCTCTCCCTCGACCCGTCCCTGAAGCGCCTGGACCGGTCCCTGGGGGGCCCGTCGCCCTGGCGCGGTGTCGAGTCCTTCCACGCCCGAGCCGACAGAAACCTGTACTGACTTCCCTCTCTCCGACGCGCGTCGCCGATCACTCAGCGGCCACGTTCCTGGTGTTGGGGAGTGTGGGGGCCCTTTCGGGGATCTCGGTGGGGTAGATCTGGTCCATGCCGTCGAGGTTCGTGCTCCCCCACCCTTCAGCTCTTTGACGAAGATCTCTTTCAAGTCGTGGTCCATGTCTCGCCTGAGCAAGGGGATCAGATAGCCCAGTGGCTACGCATCGTCAGGTCGGGGGGACCGTCCATGAGTTCACGTACAACTCGAACTTCCCAGCCATGGAGATGCACACCTCTCGTTCGGGTAGCCCCGGCAATCAACGTAGGGTCAACTTCCGCTCGCTGCCTTCCGGATGTGCTCTCCGAGTGCCCGCCCAGACGGCGAGCGGATGGCACCGCCCCGGGTCCCTGGACGTCAGGAGCCCGGGGCGGTGTGGGTCTGGGGGTGGTGGGGGCCCAGGAGCCGACTGCGGGCAGCCAGAACCTGCTCTCCGACGGCGATGGCCTCGTCGTTGCGGCCCGTGCTGTGGTAAGACACCAGCTGCACGAAGGCCTGGTACAGGGCGGCGCCAGTATGGGTGTGCGGGGAGTATGCCTCGGCCTGGGCGCCGTGCCGCAGAGCAGCGTCCGGGCGATGAAGTTCCACCCCCAACGTCATCGCCAGCCTCGCTGCTCGCCCCGGTCAAGCAACACCGCGGATGCGGTGGACGAGGACGCCGGCGAGCAAGGTGACCAGAGCCGTGGTCAGGTAGAGGCCGAAGTAGCCGCCGGCGTCAGCGACGATGGGGGCGGCGAGGGCGGGCGCGAGTACCTGGGGGCCGGAGTTGGCGATGTTGATCACGCCCAGGTCCTTGGCCCGGTCGGCCGCGGTGGGCAGCACCTGGGTGATCAGTGCCTGGTCGACGGCGAGGTAGACGCCGTAGCCGGCACCGAGGACGGCGGCGGCCACGACGGTGGCGGGCCAGGTGTGGATCAGGGCCAGCAGCAGTGCGGCGGCGGCCATCACCGCGCAGGAGGCGACTACCAGCGCACGACGCCGTCCGGTGCGGTCGGAGATCACGCCGGACGGGATCGCAGTGCCCAGCGCGGCGAGGGTGTAGACGGCGGTGAGGATCAGCACGCCGGTGTCGGGCGAGTGGTAGTGCACGGCGTCGGTGAGGTAGTAGAGCAGGTAGAGCGTGCCGATCGCATTCCCGAGATTGATCAGAAACCGGGTCAGCCAGGCCCAGCCGAAGTCCGGATAGCGGCGCGGGCTCACCCAGTAACCAGCCACCATCACAGCGAAGTTGAGCGGAGCCCTCAGCTCACGGGGCAGCAGCGGGTCACGGAAGCACAGGACGAACGGCAGCGCCAGCACCACCGTCATGGCCGCCGTCACCGCGTAACCGCTCAAGACGCCGCCGACCAGCACCGTCACCAGCACCGCGCCGACCACCAGCCCCAGTGACTGGCTGATCCCCGTCCAGCCGGACACCACGGCCCGCTGCCCTACGGGCACCTGGTCGGCCACCGGCGCAGTGACACCGGCAAGCATGACATTCAGTCCTGCTTGGGCAACCGCCCATCCGACGGCGATACCGACCAGCCCATGTTGGCCGGCCGTGAGCAACAGTCCACCAGCGCCGACCAGCGCACCGACCAGGATCCACGGACGCCGACGTCCGAAGCGCGAGGTCGTACGGTCGGAGACCGCACCGGCCAACGGGTTGACCAGCATGGCGACCACGGCACCGATACCGGTCACCCAGGAGAGCAGGCCAGCCTTGTGCACGGCGTCCAGGCGCTCCAACTGCGACGGGAGCAGGATCTGGATCGGCGTGAAGAAGCCCAGGAAGACGGCGAGGTTGGCCAGGCTGAGCGCCGCCGTCCAGCCCGGGCCCACCCGGGTGCGGGGTTCGGCGAGGGCGGCGGGGAGTTCGACGTCCGCAGATATCATGAGGCTGACTCATCTCCCCTGGCGCTGCCGGGCGATCAGCTCGCGGCACGCGTATCCATCTCCGATAAATACGAGTGTTCCTCATGTTAGTGAGGCAACGGCGGAACACCAGATGTCCGACAGCGATCCGTCGGCCCCCAACGGGATGACAACAGGGGCGTGGATCCCGGATCCGTCGGCCGACCACCCGCATAGTCGGAACCACGTGATGTCCGATCGTGAGATGAGCCGACCATGCGTCTGCCAAGCCGTCAGGCCCTCATCGCAACCGTGGCCTTGCTCGTCACCGTCGCCGGGTGCGGCGGCCCGGCCACCCGGCCGACCGCACCCTCGCCTCCTCGGGATGCGGGCTCCGCGGTCGCCTCCTCCCCCACCGGCCCACGGGCATTCACGCTGGTCGCCACGGGCGACGTCCTGCCCCACACCGAGATCATCCGCCAGGCCGCGGAGGACGCCGGAGGCAGCGGGTACGACTTCACCAAGATGCTCGCCGGTGTCAAACCGGTGATCAGCAGCGCGGACCTGGCCATCTGCCACATGGAGACCGTCTACGGTCCCGACGGCGGGCCGTTCACCGGCTATCCGTCCTTCAAATCACCCCCTCAGGTCGCCCGGGCCCTCAAGGACGCCGGCTACACCTCCTGTGACACGGCTTCCAACCACACCCTCGACGACGGTTCCGCAGGCATCCGGCGCACGCTCGACGCCATGGACGCCGTGGGCCTGAAGCACACGGGCTCCGCACGCAGCGCGGACGAGGCCGGCAGGCCCGCGCTGCTCAAGGCGGGTGGCGCCACCGTGGCCCAGCTCGCCTACACCTACGCCACCAACGGCATCCCGCTGCCCGAAGGGCAGCCCTGGGCGGTCAATCTCATCGACCGGGACCGAATCCTCGCCGACGCACGGGCCGCGCGTGCTGCCGGGGCGGACATCGTGGTGGTCAGCGTCCACTGGGGCACCGAGTGGCAGGACGAGCCGAACGAACAACAGCTCACCCTCGCTGCCGATCTGACGTCCCGGCAGAGTGACGGCCGGCAGGACATCGATCTGATCCTCGGCACCCACGCCCACATCCCGCAGGCGTACGAGAAGGTCAACGGCATCTGGACGGTCTACGGAATGGGCGACCAGCTCGCCGGACACATGTTCAACTACTCCGGGGCGGAGGACCCGCGAGGCAACTGGAGCTCCATCGCCCGGTTCACCTTCTCCCCACCGGGTCCAGGAGGACAGCGGTGGACCGTCAGCAAGGCCGAGTTCATCCCGCAGCTCACCGATCTCGGCCCGCCCTACCGAGTCCTCAACCTGACCGAGGCGGTCCGGCGCGACCCCGGTCGCAGCGACTACGCGCGCGCCCTGGAGCACATTCGGTCGGTCGTGCTCAGCCGCGGTGGTGCCGCCGCGGGACTGACGACGGCCCCTTGAGCGGCAGGCCCGTCGAAGGCCCCGTCACCGTACCTCGCCGGTCCCGCCGGGCAGCGCCTGCTCGGCCCAGATGGTCTTCCCGGTACCGGTGTGGCGGGTACCCCAGCGGTCGGTGAGCTGGGCGACGAGCATCAGCCCGCGTCCGCCCTCGTCATAGGTGCGGGCACGGCGCAGGTGGGGGGCGGTGCTGCTGGCGTCGGAGACCTCGCAGACCAGCGTCCGCTCCTTGATCAGCCGGAGCCGGACCGGCGGGGCGGCGTACCGGATCGCATTGGTGACCAGCTCGCTGACGACGAGTTCGGTGACGAAGGCGAGGGCATCCAGGCCCCAGGCTTGGAGTTGGGCCGTCGCCCGGGCCCGTGCCTCGGCGACGACGGCGGGGTCACTGGGCACCTCCCACTCCGCGACCTGCTCGGCGTCCAGCGCCCGGGTCCGGGCGACGAGCAGCGCGACGTCGTCGGGGTTGGGCTCGGCGAGCATGGCCCCGAGCACGAGGTCGCAGGTGTTCTCCAGCGAGGGCTCCGCACCGCCGAGCGCGGTGAGCAGGGCGTCCAGGCCGACGTCCACGTCGCGGTGTCGGGTCTCGATGAGGCCGTCCGTGTACAGCGCGAGGAGGCTGCCCTCCGGAAGCCGGCGGTCGACGGATTCGAAGGGCAGTCCACCCAGTCCCAGGGGTGGGCCGGTGGGCAGGCGCAGGAAGTCCACGGTGCCGTCGGGGGTGACCACGGCGGGATCGGGATGGCCGGCACTGGCCAGTGAGCAGATCCGCGACACCGGGTCGTAGACCGCGTAGAGGCAGGTGGCGCCGAGGTCCGAGTCGGGGGCGTGCACGTCGGCGGCGCGTCCGGTGCCGAGCCGGATCACCAGGTCGTCCAGGTGGGCGAGCAGTTCGTCGGGGGCGAGGTCGACATCGGCGAGGGTGCGCACTGCCGTGCGCAGTCGGCCCATCGCGGCGGAGGCGTGGATGCCGTGACCGACCACGTCACCGACGACCAGGGCGACGCGGGCCCCGGAGAGCGGAATGACGTCGTACCAGTCGCCACCGACGCCGGCCCGGGAGTCGGCGGGCAGGTAGCGGCCCGCGACTTCCACGGCGACCTGCTCCGACAGTTCCTGGGGCAGCAGACTGTGCTGGAGCGCGAGGGCGGTGGTGCGTTCCCCGGTGTACCGGCGGGCATTGTCGATGCAGACGGCGGCACGGGTCGCGAGCTCCTCGGCGATCCGCAGGTCCTCCGGGCCGTACGGAGCGGTGTGCGGCGCCAGGCGGACGCACAGGATGGCTCCGAGGTTCGTACCGCGGGCACGCAGCGGCACGGCGAGCATGGAGTGGGGGCGGTACTCGCGCACCCAGGCGGCCCGTTCCGGGTCCTCGGCGAGCCAGTGGGCGATCTCGGGGTCGGTGATGTGGTGGATAGCGCCCTGCCCGGTGGCGAGGCAGCGGGCGACCGGTGAGGACTCCGGGTAGCTCGCGGTGCGACCGAGCTCGACCGCCGGCGGCACCGTGGCGCACACGGCCGCGCGCCGCAGCAGGAGGTGGGCATCGGCGAGGATCGGGGCCGGCTCCTCGCCGCGCAGTACCGGCTCCAGCAGGTCGACCGAGACGAAGTCGCCGCAGACGGGCACGGCGACGTCGGCCAGCTCCTGGGCGGTGCGGACGACGTCCAGGCTGCTGCCGATGGACCGGCTGGCCCGGTCCAGAAGCGCGAGACGCTCACGGGCGGCTGCCTGCTCGGAGAAGTCGAGCGCGGCCAGTTGGACACCGTGCACCGTCCCGGCCTGGTCCTTGAGCGGGGCGAAGTGCACGATCCAGGCGTGCGGGCTGGGCTCCCCCGGGACGCGGACGAAGTTCTCGACGTGCTCGGGCTCGCCGGTCGCCGCCACCCGGTCGACGTAGCGCTCGGGCAACCGGAACGCCGGATCGGGCATGTGCTCGGTGATCCTCAGGCCGCGAACCTCGTTTTCGGGGGCGGCGAGCTGGCGGGCCATCGGCTCGTTGATGCGCAGGAACCGGCCCTCGGTGTCGTAGATCGCGAGGGCGAACGGGGACTGGTCGAACGCCCAGCGCAGCAGCGTGTCGTTCGCCCGCTCGTCCTCGTAGGAGGCCGCGCCGGCCGCCAGCGGTTCGGCCTCGAACAGCCAGCCGGCCCGCACCTCAGCGGCTCGCAGCGGACAAGCGCGGAGCAGGCAGTCCACCGGGTGGCCGTCGCGGTGCCGGAGGGCGACCCGTCCCACCCACTCCTGCTGCGCGGCGAGCCGCTCGCGGGCCGACGCGGGCAGGCCGCCGCCGAGCAGCGCCGTGGCAGGCCGGCCGACGACCTCGGCAGCGGAGTAGCCGAGCAGGTCCTGCGCACCGGAACTCCAGCCCGCCAGCTCCCCGTCGGGTCCCGCCACCGCGACGGCGGCGACCATGGCGGCGCCGGGTCGGCCGGCACCGGCTTGGGCGTTCATGGCCGACCACCTCGCCTTCCAACCTCTCACTTGACCAGGATCCCCTGACCAGGCCGGTCACGCACCGGGCTCCGCTCCTGCCAGGTAGCGGCGCCCGGTGCCGGCCCCTTGCTGTCGCTGTGCCGGATCTGCCGCGCAGGCCGCCGCCTACAGCAGTCCGTGCAGACCGTGACCGGGCCGTCCGGCCGTGCGCTGGACGGCCACGACGGCTGCGTCGTCCCCGAGGCGCCCGCCGGCATGAGCCAGCAGATCGCGGCGGATGTGGTTGACCAGTGCCTCCGGCGTGCAACCGGTCCAGCGGGCGACCCGTTCGGCAAGTGGGTAGAACACCCCGGCGCGGTCACGGGCCTCGACCACACCGTCGGTGTAGAGCAGGAGGGTGTCCCCGACCTCGAAGCGGAACGTGTCGTCCGGGTAGTCGTCCGCCACCAGACTGCCAAGGCCCAAGGGCGGTGCGGCGCCCGCGCCGTCGAGCAGGACGACGCGATCGTGGCGCAGCAGCAGCGGTGCCGGGTGCCCGCAGTTGGTCAGGTGAGCCACCGGGGCGTCGTCGGGGATGTCGAGGAACAGGGCGGTGACGAAGTGCTCTTCGGTCTCGCTGTCCGTCTGGGCGAAGTCGAGCAGGAAGCGGCTGACGTTGTGGTCCAGCGTGCAGGCGAGGTCGGGCAGCGTGGCGTGCTGTGCGGCGATGAGCCGAAAGGCACTGAGCAGCAGGGCGGACTCGCCGACCGCGGCCAGGCCCTTCCCCCGGACGTCTCCGACGATCATCCGCGTCCCGCTGCCGCTGCGGGTCGCGGTGTAGAGGTCGCCGCCGATCTGTGCCTCGTACTCCGCGGCCAGGTACACGGTGGCGATCTGCAGGGAGCCGATCTGTTCGGGAATCGGGCGCAGCAGAGCACGCTGAGCGGCTTCGGCCACCGACTGGGCACGGGCGAGCTGCCGGCTGCGGCGTTCCCGGACCACCGTGAAGAACACGATCATCGTCGACAGCGCGGCGAGTGCGACGAGCTGTGCCAGGTGGCCGCCCGCGGTCAGGCCACCGCGCAGGACGGCGATGAGGATGCCGGCGGCGACGGTGAGCGCTCCGACGGCGGCGGTGACCCGGGGCCCGGCCAGGGAGGGGGTCAGGGCGGGGGCGATCACGAGCAGCGGGCCGAGATGGGCTGCGGCGGGCGACTGGAGAATCGCGACGGTGAGCCCCACGACGAGGGCGATCGGTACCAGCACCAGGGCGGGGGTGCGACCCCAGGGGTGCTCACCTGGTGAGCGCTGTCCGACGTCCATGCCCTCAACTGTGCGCTGCGCCCAAGTGCGCTGCATCCGGCATGTGCGCAGTTCGCGGTCCGGTCGATGTGCACGGATGTATCGCCGCCGGCGAGTGGTCGCCGCGGCCACTGCGGCATACGGGTGAATCTGTCCCTTCAGTGCGTTTATCCATGCCTATGATCCATTTTCGTGACGGAAAGTCAGAGCATCCCAGCGGCACGTGACACAGCCGACGTGGTCATCCTCGGCGCCGGGCCCGCCGGCCTGGTGCTCGGGAACCTGCTCCACGCGAGCGGCGTCGACTGTGTCGTGCTGGAACGTGCCACCCGGGTGCAGGTCCAGGCCCGCTCACGCGCCGGCTTCCTCGCGGCCAACACCGTCCGGATCCTGGACCGGCACGGCCTCGCCGAGGGCCTGCGCCGGAACGGCCGGGAGCACGCGACCTGCGAGTTCCGCAGCGAGGACGGCCGCTTCCGGCTGGACTACGGCAGCCTGGGCCGCAGGGAGCGGCACACCGTCTATCCGCAGCACGAACTGGTGACGGATCTGCTGACGCAGTACCTGGAGGCCGGCGGACGGGTTCGCTTCGAGACCGCGGCGGTGGCCGTGCACGGAGCGGACGGCCCGCGGCCCTCCGTCACCGTGCGCGAGGCCGACGGCCGGCCGGGCAGGTGGCAGGCCAGATACGTCGCCGGCTGCGACGGCCGGCACGGCGCGGCACGGCGCTCGCTCCCGCCCGGCACGGTCCGCCGCCACCAGCACGACCACGGCGTCTCCTGGCTCGGCCTGCTGGCCGAGGCGCCACCGAGTCTGGACGCCGTCGGCTACGCGGTGCACAGCCGGGGCTTCGCCGGGCACATGGCCCGAACCCCCGAGGTCACCCGCTACTACCTGCAGTGCGAGCGGGACGGCTCGCCCGAGGCCTGGTCCGAGGACCGGATCTGGGACGAACTGGCGCTGCGGATGCGCGTCGAGGACTACGGCCCGCTGCGCCGGGGCCGGATCGTCCACCGCTCCCTGGTCGGCCTGGAGTCCGACGTGATCGAGCCTCTGCGCCACGGCGCGCTCTTCCTCGCGGGCGACGCCGCGAGCCTGATCAGCCCGTCCGCCGCCAAGGGGGCGAACCTCGCCGTGCTCGAGGCGGAGATCCTCGCCCGCGCCCTGATCGACGATCTCCGCCATGGCAGCGCCGAAGGCCTCGACCGCTACTCCGCGCAGTGCCTGGCGCACATCTGGCGCGCACAGGACTTCTCGCAGTGGATGGTCCAGCTGCTGCACGGCGTTCCCGGCTCGGCCGGCGGGTCGGTGTTCCACGACTCCCTGCGCCGTTCCCGCCTCGAATCGCTGCGCGTCTCCCGCAGCTGTCAGGACTGGTTCGCCGAGAACTACGTGGGCGTGTGACACCCGCCTGAGAGAACCGTTTTTCCCCAGTACCGAAATGAGGATGCACCGCGATGACGACGACAATGCCATGTGACACGGCCCGGTTACGCGAGACGGTCGACTTCGTCAGGGAACAGGACGCCGCGACCCTGCTGCCGCTCCTGCTGCCCGGGCTGGACGGCTTGGAACTGCGAGCGCTGGTGGACCGCTGCCGCTTCTCGCACGCCGCGCTCCTGATCTTCCCATCGGCTCCGGAGGGCTTGCGCACCGTTCTGGCCGACTGCGGGCTCGCCGCCGAGGTGGCGCCGCGGCCCAGCGTGGTCGTCCGCCAACGGCTCGCCGCGCGGCACGGGCGCGACGCGGCGGAGCTCGACGTTCAGATCGTCCGTCCGCGTGTGGCCGGCCCCGACGGGACGAGCCGGACGGTCGAGGTGTTCACGCTGACCGTGCCACCGGGTTCGGAGCTCGCCGGGATCGCCGAGCACGAACGTGCCCGGGAGCACGAGGCGCACCTCGCCTTCGAGGTCGAGCGCCCGGATCCCCTGGTCCTGCGCGGCATGTGCTCGATCCTGGCGCGGCACGGCGCGGTGGCCGAGGGCGGTGGGTACAACCCGCACGAGGACGGCACGGTGTTCTACTTCACCGCTCCCACCGATTCCAAGGCCGGATACCGGCGGGTGGAGCTCTATGTGCCCGGCGACCACCGGGACGTCCTCGCCGCCCACTTGGCGGAGCACCAGGCGCGACAGCCTGCTGAAACGCTCCTGCGCCTGCTGACCGGGGCGTGGACGACCCAGGCCCTGGCCGTCTTCGCCGAGCTGCGGCTGCCCGACACCATGGACACGGACGCGGGAGTCGACGCCGAGGCGCTGGCGCGAGCCGTCTGCGCCGACCCGGAGAGCCTGGCGGCGCTCCTGCGCTACCTCGCGATGCTGGACGTGGTGGCAACCGACCGGCGCGGCTTCCGGCTCACCGAGCTCGGCGCGCTGCTGCGGGCGAACGCCCCGGGTTCGATGCGTCCGCTCGCTCTCATGTACGGCGGCCCGTTCTACCAGTCCTTCACGGGCCTCGGGCACACGGTGCGGACCGGGGAGGTGGCCTTCGACCGTCTCTTCGGCGAGAACCACTTCGACTACTTCGCCCGCCGCCCCGAACTCGCGGACCTGTTCGACCAGTCCATGGCCGCCAGCTCGCGCATGTTCGAGCCGCTCCCCGCACACCCGGCCGTCACCGCCGCGAGTGCGGCACCGAACGCCGGGACGGTCGTCGATGTCGCGGGCGGGAACGGGGAACTGCTCGGCCGCATCCTCACCGCGCACCCGCGCCTCAACGGTGTTCTGCTCGAACGCCCGCACGCCGTCGAGGCCGCGCGTCGGTCCCTCGGCGCCGCCGGCCGCGGCGAGCGGTGCACCTACCTGGCAGGCGACTTCGCGGACGTGCCGCCGGGCGGCGACGTCTACATCCTCTCCAGGATCCTGCACGACTGGGACGACGACCGCTGCCGGGAGATCCTGCGCCACTGCGCCCGCGCGATGCACGCCGAAGCCGACCTGCTCATCGTCGAACGCGTGCTGCCCGCCGACGACTCGGCCTCACTGGCCACCTCCTGGGACCTCCACATGAGGTGCAACGTCGGAGGCCGCGAACGCCGTGCCGACCACTACGCCCGGCTGCTCGCCGACGCGGGGCTGGCACTCGTGAGCCTCGCACCGCTGCCGCTGGGTGCCGCCGTGCTCCATGCCCGCAAGGCCGACACACCCGGTCCCGACCGGACGCCCCATCAGATGAGCCCGTAGCGAGTCCGTCAGGCCAGGGGTGCCTCGCAGGTGCGCGTTCGCACGAGCGCGGGGCACCCCTGGCGATCCGCTTGGCGGGTCATTCCCCTTCGGTTTCGAAGGTCCGCAGCAGGTCTGCTGCGACGCTCACGGCAATGGTCGCGGGTTCCTTGCCGGTGATGTCGGCCAGCCCGATCGGGGTCTTGATCCGATCGATGGTGGCCTCGTCGTGACCGCCCTCGGTGGCGAGGCGATTGCGGAACCGCACCCACTTGGCCGCCGACCCGATCAGCCCGATGGAGCCGAGATGGGTCGTGCGCAGGGCGGCGTCGCACAGCGCGGCGTCCTCGGCGTGATCATGGGTCATGATCAGGACGTGGGTGCCGCGCGGCAACCCGGCCAGCGCCTCCTCCGGCAGCAGCGGCGTGTGATGCACGGTCACCTGCGCCACCGCGTCTGCCAGCACGTCGAGCCGCTCCTCGGTGAGGAGGTCGGAGCGGGTGTCGATCAGATGGAGGTCGAGGTCCTGACGTGCCAGGATGCGGGCCAGTTCCAGCCCGATGTGCCCGACGCCGAAGATCGCCACCGCCCGTGCCGTCGGCAGCGGTTCGAGCAGCACCGAGACCGTGCCGCCGCAGCACTGCACGCCGTGCCTGTTGGTCACCTTGTCGTTCAGGGCGAAATCGATCAGCTCCGGCTCGGGCTTGGCCGCGGCGATCATCTCCCGGGCCCGATCGATCGCGACGGCCTCGACATTGCCGCCACCGATCGAGCCCCACGTCTCGGTGCGCCCCACGACGAGTTTCGCACCGGCCTCGCGCGGGGCATGGCCGCGCACGGTCACGACGGTCACCAGCACGCCGGACTCCCGGCGGGCTCGCAACCGTACGACCGCGGCGACCCACGTCATGTCAGGCACCGCTCAACGCTTCTGCGTCGGTTCGGTCGGTTCGGACATCGCCCCGGCGAGCCGCCTGGATCGCCCAGTACACCGCCTCCGGCGTTGCGGGCGAGGCCAACTCGACGCTGACCCCGCCCGGCCCGAACGCGGCGGCGGCCTGCCGCAACGCCTCTCGCACCGAGAAGGCCAGCATCAGCGGAGGCTCACCCACCGCCTTGGACCCGTATACCGCGCCCTCCTCGGTGGCGTTCTCCAGCAGCGTGACGTTGAACTCCTCCGGCATCTCCGAGAAGCTCGGCAGCTTGTAGGTGCTCGCGGCCTGGGTCAGCAGCCGGCCGCGGCTCGGCCCGTCGCTGGCGTCCCAACGCAGGTCCTCGAGTGTCAGCCAGCCCGCTCCCTGCACGAAACCGCCCTCGACCTGACCGATGTCGATCATCGGGGACAGGCTGTCGCCGACATCGTGCACGATGTCCACCCGCCGCAGGCGGTACGCGCCGGTGAAGCCGTCCACCTCCACCTCGGCTGCGGCGGCGCCATAGGCGAAGTACTTGAACGGCGAGCCCCTGAACGTCTTCGCGTCCCAGTGCAGGCCCTCGGTCCGGTAGAAACCGGCCGCCGACAGCTGGACTCGCTGGAAGTACGCGGTGCGCACCAGGTCGTCCCAGGCCAACTCCCGGTCGCTGCCCAGGGTGCGCGCGACGCCCTCGACGATCCGCACGTCCGAGGCACTCGAACCCAGCTGGGTGGCGGCCACCTGCAGCAGCCGCTCGCGCAACTGCTCACAGGCGTTCTTCACCGCCGCACCGTTCAGATCCGCGCCGGCGCTGGCGGCGGTGGCAGAGGTGTTGGGCACCTTGTCGGTTCGGGTCGGGGCCAGCCGCACCTTGTGCAGCGGGATGCCCAGCGTGGTCGCGGCCACCTGCAGCATCTTGGTGTGCAGGCCCTGGCCCATCTCGGTGCCACCGTGGTTGATCAGGACCGAGCCGTCCTTGTAGATCAGCACCAGCGCGCCGGCCTGGTTGAAGGCGGTGAGGTTGAACGAGATGCCGAACTTGAGGCCGGTGATCGCAAGTGCCCGCTTGGTGTTCGGGTGCGCGGCATTGAAGGCGGCGATCTCGCGCTCGCGATCGGCGACGCCGGCGTCGTCCTGCACCTGCCGCCAGACGGCGGAGATCCGTTCGGGCTGGAGGACCGGCTGTCCGTACGGCGTCGACTGGCCCTGCCGGTAGAAGTTGCGCTCCCGCAACTCCGTCGGATCCAGGCCGAGCAGCGGCGCGCACCGGCCCATGATGTCCTCGATCACCAGCATGCCCTGCGGTCCGCCGAAGCCGCGGAAGGCGGTGTTGGAGACCTTGTTGGTCCTGGCGATGCGACCGGCGATGCGCGCGTTGGGAAGCCAGTAGGTGTTGTCGATGTGGCACAGCGCCCGGGCCACCACCGGCTCGGAGAGGTCCAGGCTCCAGCCGCCGTCCGCGGTCAGGGTGGCGTCCAGGGCCTGGATACGGCCGTCGGCGTCGAAGCCGATCTTCCACTCGGCGTGGAACCCGTGCCGCTTGCCGGACATGGTCAGATCCTGGGTCCGGTTGAGCCGCACCCGAACGGGCCGACCGGTCAGCTTGGCGCCGAGCGCGGCGACGGCCGCGAACCCGTGCGGCTGCATCTCCTTGCCGCCGAAGCCGCCACCCATCCGCAGGCACTGCACGGTCACCTCGTGACTGTGCAGGCCGAGCACGTGCGCGACGATCTCCTGGGTCTCCGAAGGATGCTGGGTGCTGCTCTGGACGAACACCTGCCCGTTCTCATCGACCAGGGCCAGCGCCGCGTGCGTCTCGAGGTAGAAGTGCTCCTGATCGGAGAACTGGAGCTCGCCGGTGAACACGTGGGCGGAATCGGCGAAGCCGACGTCGACGTCACCGGTCAGCATCACCGGCCGGGCGCCGTGGAAACTGTCGGCCGCGATCGCCTCCTGCAGCGTGATCACGGAGGGCTGTTCGTCGAGTTCCACCTCGACGGCCGCCGCACCTAGCCGGGCCGCCTCCAGGGTCTCGCCGAGCACCCAGGCGACCGCGTGGCCGTAGAACATGACCTCGTCGGGGAACAACGGTTCGTCGTGCTTCATGCCGGCGTCGTTGACCCCGGGCACGTCGGCGACGGTCAGCACGCGGACCACACCGGGCACGGCGAGCGCGGGCTTTGTGCGCAGCTCGGTGATCCTGCCGTGGGCCTTCATGACCTGGACCGGGTGGGCGTGCAGCACGTCCTTGGTGCGATGGACCAGGTCGTCGGTGTAGAGCGCGGTGCCGGTGACATGCAGGGCGGCGCTCTCGTGCGGCATCGAAACGCCGACGACGGGCTTTGCGGGGCGCTCGGACAACTGGCTCATGACGACACCGCCTCGGTGGTCTGCGCGTACAGCTTCGGCAGGCTCTGGCCGAGCATCGCGCAACGGTAGTCGGCGCTGGCGCGGTGATCGTTCATCGGCGTGCCCTCGGCCCGCAGCACCCCGGCCGCGGCCTCGACGGTCGCCGCCGCCCACGGCCTGCCCTCCAGGGCCGCCTCGGTGGCGAGGGCCCGGATCGGGGTGGCGGCCACACCGCCCAGGCCGATGCGTGCCTTGCGGACGATCCCGTCCTCGATGTCGAGCGCGAAAGCGACTGCCACACTGGAGATGTCGTCGAAGCGACGCTTGGCGATCTTGTGGAAGGCCGTGACCGGCGACAGCGGCAGCGGGATGCGCACCGTGCGGATCAGCTCGCCGGGACGGCGCACGCTCTGCCGGTAGCCGGTGAAGTAGTCCGCCAGCGGGACCTCGCGCTCACCGTCGGCGTCGGCGAGCACCACCGACGCCTCCAGCGCGAGCAGCGCCGGCGGGCTGTCACCGATGGGCGAGCCGGTCCCCAGGTTGCCGCCGAGGGTCGCACCGTTGCGGATCAGCCGGGACGCGAACTGCGGGAACAGCTCTGCCAACAGCGGGACGGCGCCGTCGAGGCGGCGTTCGATCTCGGTGAGCGTCAGCGCCGCCCCGATCTCGACGCGGTCGGATTCGACCCGCAGCTCCCGCAGTTCCGCCAGCCGGTCGATGGCGACCACGCAATCCGCCCGGCGGGAACGGATATTGACCTCCACGCCCCAGTCGGTCGAGCCGGCGACCACCACCGCGTCGGGCCGCTCACGCAGCAACCGCAGCGTTTCGGCCAGGGTGTCCCTGCGCAGGAACGCGCTGTCGTCCCGGGTGTATTCGGTGGCAACCGGTGCGGGCGGGGACTGCTCGCGACGCTGCGCCAGCGGGTCCTCATCGGCAGGCGTGCCGACGGCGAACGCGGCATCGCGAATCGGACGATAGCCGGTGCAGCGGCACAGGTTTCCGCTCAGCGCGTGCAGATCGAAACCGTTCGGACCGTGCTCGGCGTCGGTGCGGTCGGCCGGGTCCGCCGGCGCGCAGCGGTCGGGTCGGTAGTACTCGGCGGCCATGCTGCAGACGAATCCCGGCGTGCAGTAACCGCATTGGGAGCCGCCGCGGACCGCCATCTCCTGCTGCACCGGGTGCAGGGTGGGCGGCCTGCCGGGTTCGCCGGCGGTGGCGAGGCCTTCGGAGGTGACGATCTCCTGACCGTCGAGCGCCGCGACCGGGACCAGGCAGGCGTTGACCGCCACCCAGTCGGTGGGCTTGTTCACCCCCGGACGGGCCACCAGGACCGAACAGGCACCGCATTCACCCTCGGCGCAACCTTCCTTGGTGCCGGTGAGGCCACGCTCGCGCAGAAAATCCAGCACCGTGGTGTGCGGCGCGGCCGGTGAGATCGGTGCTTCTCTCCCATTGACCTTGATCCGCGCCGCTACCATGACAGGCCTTCGATTCGGTGCGCGATCGGTCGATTCATCATGTTCGCCAATGTCAGGCAGCTTTCTGTGTTCAGACGCGCCACGTGCGAGGAGCGGGCGCGGAAACGGCACGCCCACAGCGATGTGCCGGCAGGTCACGTGGGAGGAGCGGGCGCGGAACGGCACGCACAGCAACGTGCGTGGCGGCGGTGACGGGAAACCCGGAAGGTGCCTTGGCCGGGCAGATCAGAGCGGCGTGCTCAGCAGCCGTGCGCGATCCGACCCGGAACCCAGACCGTGCGGCGGGCGAGGCGACCGAGATCAGAGCAGGTGCACATCCGCTGGTCGCCTCCTTTCGGTCGTCACGGGTCGGCGTCTTGACGCAAAGTAATGGCTCGGGCCACCGAGGTCAAGAGCGTGACCTGTCCCGCCGCCGGTCGCGGCGGGGCCCCGCCGCGTGGGTCCGGGTGCGGCGGGGCCTCGGGAGTGCGGGTGTCAGCAGCCGTCAGACGGCGAGGATCTGCCAGTCCTGGTTGTCGCCGCCGGTGGTGGGCCACTGGACGACATGGGCGCCGTCGGCGGTGGAGGCGTCCTTGACGTCGGCGCACCACCCGCTGCGGACGTTGACGAGCCGGTAGTAGCCGCTGGTCGTGGAGGGGACGAGCTGCCACCCCTGGTTGTCGCCGCCGTTGCCGGTCCACTGGTCGAGGTTCGCGCCCTGGGTGGAGCTGCCGGGGCTCTCGAGGACCTTGCCGCTCTTGACGTTGGACAGCCGGTAGGACCCGTCCGCGTTGGGCACCAGCTTCCACTGCTGGTTGGTGCCGCCGGTCCAGGGCCACTGGATGACACTGGCGCCGTCGGCGGTGGAGGCGTCGCTGACGTCCATCACCTTGCCGCTCCTGCGGTTGACCAGTTTGAAGGTGCCCAGGTCCGCGCCGAAGGGCCGGTCGTAGACCTCCAGGCTGCGGATGGACGCCCACACACCGTCCGGTAGCCCGGTGACCGTGACGCGTATGTACCGTGCCTGGGTGCGGAACTGGGAGACCTGGACCTGGCTGGTGCTGGTCGTGGTGGTGAGGTCGGCCAACGTGGTCCAGGCGGCGTTGTCGGTGGAACCCTCGATCCTGTACCGGTAGTTGGTCTTGTCCAGCTCCCAGGCGATCCGGGTGCCGGTCAGTGAGCGGGTCGAGCCGAGGTCGACCTTCAACCAGTGGCCGGTGCTGCCGTCGTTGGCGCACCAGCGGGTGGCGGTGGCCCCGTCGATCGCCTTGGCCGCGGTGTTGCCCTTGGAGCTCTCCTCGCTGTCGGCGGTCGCGGTCCGGCCGGGGGCGATGTCGGCCGGCTGCACGCTCCGGTCGAGGACGACGCCGATGACGCTGTCCTGGGGGTGGGTGGTGCGGTCGATGCCGTTGATCGTGACCCGGCCGTCGGCGCTGACGCTGGAGGAGAGGCTGCCGCCGGACCGTACGTCGAACACCCGGGTGACCTGCGCGTCGCCGATCGGCGGGGTGGTGAAGGTGGTTCCGCTGTAGCCGGGCAGCAGGTGGACGTAGAAGGTGTTGTCCTTGTACGTGAAGCCGTACTGGCCGTCCACCGGGTTCCACGGGCCGCCGCGGGTGCCGTAGACGGACTGGCCGCAGGCGGTCATGAAGGTGCCGATCTGCCGCAGCAGGCCGGCCTGGGCGTCGGAGACGGTGCCGTGCCGGTCCGGGCCGACGTTGACCATCACGGTCATGTTCCGCACCCAGCAGTTGACCAGGATGTTCATGGCGGTGCCGTAGCTCATGACAGGGGAGTTGGAGAAGCCCCACGTGCCACCGACGCTGAAGACCTTCTCGACCAGCCTGCCCGTGCGGATCTCCCCGCTCGGCACCCCCGGGCCCTCGTCGCTGTCGTAGTCGCCCTTCCAGCCGGAGCGCGAGGTGGCGACGATGTCGGGCTGGTGCTTGCGGACCATGCCCATCAGGCCCAGCGGCTTGCCACTGGCGTCCGTCTCGCCGTACGCGGCGTCCACCGGCCACTGGTTGGCGGTGTCGCGGAACTGGCCGGGCTCCCAGAAGAACGCGCCGGCCGCGTCGGTGCCCTGCTCCGCGACCCAGCCGCCGTCCCACCACAGGTCGTCGATCACGCCGTACTGGGTGACCAGCTCCTTGACCGACTCGTACACCTCGGTCTTCATGATCCGCGCGTTCTCCTTGTGCGCGGGATCGGTGGTGTAACCCCAGGGGTTCGTCGCGCAGTTGGTGCCGGTCACGTCGTAGTAGCCGGGGTAGCGCCAGTCGATCGGCGAGTAGTACAGGCCCACCCTCAGACCGGCCGCCCGCACCGCCGCGACATAGTCCTTGACGAAGTCACGGCTGAGCGGCGCCTGCCCGGAGTTCCAGCTGTTGGGGTGGTTCAGCGGCCACAGCGCGAAGCCGTCGTGGTGGCGGGTGGTCAGCGTCGTGTACCTCGCCCCGAAGTCCTTCGCCAACTGGGCCCAGGCCGCCGGGTTGTAGGCATCGGCGGTGAACTGCTCGCTGGTCGCGTCGGTGACGAACTTCTGATAGTTCGCCGGGGTGACCGCGGCGTTGTGCATGTACCACTCGCCCTTGGCCGGGCCCGCGTACACGCCCCAGTGGATGAACATCCCCAGCTTGGCGTCCATCAGCCACTGGATCTTGGAGTCCGGCTGCTGCTCGAGGCCCAGGTCGGTCTGCGGGATCCGCAGCGGCGGGAGCGGCAGCGGGTCGGCGGTCGTCGCGGCGTACGCGGGCGTCGTCATGGCGACGGAGCCGACCGTGGCGGCAACCGTCATGGCCGCCACGCCGACGAGAACCGATCTGCGCGGGATGGATTCCGGCACCGTAACTCCTTCTGTTCGACGTTGAACGATGGTGTTGAGGTTGTCGGCGCGTGTCGCCCGGCGGCGCTCGATCGGGCCACCCGCCGGGCGGGCCCGGTCGCCGGCCGGGCCCGCTGCTGTCAGTCGGTCAGGACAGGGTCCAGCTCTCGCTGGCGGCGCTCGCACTGCCGCCGGTCTCCTGGTCCACCGCCGCTCCCTGCGTGGTCGAGCCGCCGGTGCCCAGGGTCAGGCCACTGGCGACGTTGACCAGCGCGTACTTGCCGCCGGTGAGGTCCAGCGCCCACTGCTGGTTGCCGCCGCCGTTGCAGGTCCACTGCTGCAACTGCACGCCGCTGGTGGTCGAGTAGCCGGGAACGTCCAGGCACAGTCCGCTGTTGACGCTGGTCAGGGTGAAGACGTTGTCCGCCACCCTGGTGAGCGTCCACTTCTGGTTGGCACCGCCGGTCGACGGCCATTGGATGACCCCGCCCCCGTTGGAGGTGGAGGCGCCGGACACGTCCAGCCGCATCGAACTGGCCGCGTTGGTCAGGGTGTAGGTGCCGGCGGAGGGGATTCCGCTGCCGGCCGACCAGGTGCCCGCTGACGTGTCGAGGGACCAGCTGGGGTACTGACCGAGGTTCACCGTCGTCCCCCTGATGGTCAGCGGGAGCCAGATCAGCTGGGAGTTGCCCAGGTCGCCGGTGTTCCAGCGGTCACCCGCGTAGATGTACGAAGTGCCCGAGGAGCCCTGGACGGTGATGATGTTGGCCGTCTGGCTGTCGTACGTGCTGCTGCCGGGGGCGGCCAGGTCCTTCCAGGACGACCACGGTCCGCTCGGGGACGTGGCGGTGGCGTAGACGTTGTCGTTGTTGTACCAGCCCGACAGGTGCGACCCGAACAGGTAGTAGGTGCCGCCGATCTTCACCATGGCCGGGGCCTCGATGCTGCCGCCGCCCAGGAGCGCGATCGCACTGTCCACCGAGAGGTAGTCGGCGGAGAGTTTGTCGACCCGCAGGCCGCCGCTGTTGCGGTCCTCGGTCAGCAGGTAGCCGGTGCCGTCGGTGTCCTGGAACAGACCCAGGTCACGGCTGACGTTGCCCAGCGGCCGGAAGCTGCCCCGGTAGGAGTACGGGCCGCAGGGGGTGCTGCTGGTGGCAACGCCGGCCCTCGCGTCGGAGTAGTCGGCGCTGTCGATGTGCACGTACATCACGTACAGGCCGGTCGACGCGTTGTACATGACCTTCGGCCGCTCAACGATCCGGTTCGGCCCCAGGTCGCCGCTGCTCTGCTTGGCCAGCGCCACACCCTGGTAGGTCCAGCTGCCGAGGTCGTTGGAGGTGTAGCAGGGGATGTCCTGGAACGAGGTGTTCGACTGGGTCTCGCCGGTCTTGTCCTCGCCGAAGCCGTACCAGGTGCTCCCGACCTTGACGATGCCCAACCCGTGCAACTGGAGCGTGTGGCCGTTCTGGTCGGTGCGGGTGGCTCCCAGGGTGAACGTCACGGTGGCCGCCTGGGCCTGGGCGACGGGCAGCAGCACCGCCGCGAAGGCCCCGAGCAGGGCGAGAAGCCCGGCTAGTGCGGTTCGCCACCGGCTGACCGGTCGGCCGTCGCGTGAAGGACTGCGGAACAAGGGTTTCACCTCTCCTTTGAGGACGTGTTCAGCGATGCTCGTCGGCCAGCCCGCGTCGGAAGCTGGTGGATTCTGTCAAGGAGGCTCTCCTTGCTGTCCCCGGATCGGGTGGCCGGAGCTGCGGGTCGAGCCTGAAGACGGGCATGCCGGACGGGTCACCGCTGTGGCGATCCACGTGCGGAGCCGCACGGCGGTTCATCGACAGCGTCCATGACATGGGATGGATTAAGGCGCATAGGTCGGGTGCTTGTCTAGAGGTTTGGCAGCTTCTGACGACTTATCGCCCGCAGGAGCGGCGATCCGGCCGACCCGATGGTGATGGACATCGGATGTCTTGCTACCCCTGAGTGCCCCTGCGTTCCCTGCGCGTCGACCTGGATCAGCGTCGCCCGCATCGAGCCGGCGGACGGCTATTCCTGTCCGAAGCGTTGACGCGACCGCGCGAACTGCCTACCGTCCTGCAACGGAGCCCCACATATTTCAACAATTCACAACCCCGGCGTGGGAAGGAGCCGCAACCTCGTGGGGTCGGGCGGGCCCGGGACGACGACGACCGAGAAGCACGCGGTGGACCGTCCCGAAGCGCTGGAGTGAAGCCCCTCGGCCCGTCGAACGCCCGGGCATCGGCCGCTCAGTCCGTGGCGGTGTCCGAGCCCGCCGGCAGGAGGCGGTGGAAGTCGCCCTGACCGCTGTTGCGGTGGCCTGCCATCAGCCGCAGCGCTTCGTCGACGTTCCCCGCCTCGAGCGCGGCGAGGATCTCGCCGTGCTCGTGGACGATCTCGTCCGCACGGACCCGGTCGCCGTCAGCGGCGGTCCGCCGGTAGGCGAGTGCGCGGTGTGGTTCCAGTGCCTCCCACAGCTGCCGGACGAAGCGCAGCAGCCACTGGTTGTCGCAGCGGTCGAGCAGTGCGAAGTGGAAGGCCTTGTTCGCCATGATCGCGGCATGGGCATCGGCGTCGTCGGTTGCCTGCGCCTGCGCTTCGAGCGCCTCCCGCATGGCGGCGAGGTCTTCGGGCCGCACCTTGGCCACGGCCCTCGTCTCGGCCTCGGTCTCCAGCAGCTCCCTCAGGCGGAAGATGTCATCGACGCTCGAAGGTCGCAGCTCGGCGACGGTGTAGCCACGCTGGGCCTGGTAGTCGACGATGCCCTCGCCCGCGAGGGTCTTCAGGGCCTCGCGAACGGGGATGACGCTCAGACCGAGCTGCTCCGCGGCGGCGCTCTGGCGGATGGGGGCGCCGGGGGGCAGGTCGCCGCGGATGATCGCGTCGCGCAGTTCCGCGAGCGCGACGGCCTCGGCGGTACGCGGAAGAGAAGTGCGTCTGAGAGCCACCCGCTCACCCTACCCGGCGACAGGTGCGAACATAGATGTTATAAATTCGAATGTAGCTCTATTTCGCCGCCCGCCGACCCAGGAGTCGCACCATGTCCGAGTCCCCGTCCTCGCCCCCACAAGGGAGAGAACCCACTGCCCCGCAGGAGCCCACCGGCCGGCTGGCCACCTGGCTGAGCGGTGCCGGCACCCAGGAGATCCCCCCGCGAGTCCGCGCACGGGCCGCGCATCTGGTCCTCGACGGCATCGGCTGCGCGCTCATCGGCGCGCAGCTGCCGTGGTCGCGCACCGCGGTCGAGGCGGTCCTGGCGATGGAGGGAGCCGGCGATGCGCCACTGATCGGCTGGGGCCGCACCACCAGCGCTCCGGCCGCGGCCGTCCTCAACGGCACGTTCATCCAGGGCTTCGAACTCGACGACTACTTCCCGTCGGCGCCGCTGCACAGCGCCTCCCTCGTCCTGCCGGCGCTCCTGTCGACCGTCGCGCAGATCGGGCCGGTCTCCGGGAAACGCTTCCTGCAAGCAGCGATCGCCGGTTTCGAGGTCGGCCCTCGGGTGGGCCTGGCCCTCAACGGGCCCGAGATGCTGGTCCGCGGCTGGCACTCCGGCTCCGTCTTCGGCACCCACGCGGCGGCCGCCGCCGCGGGTGTGCTGCGGGGCTTGGACGCGGCCACGTTCGAGGACGCGCTCGGCCTGGCCGCCACGCAGTCCGCGGGGCTGATGGCCGCCCAGTACGAGGCGATGTCCAAGCGGATGCACCACGGCTTCGCCGCTCGCAACGGCTGCTACGCCGCCGGTCTCGCCGCCGCCGGATACACCGGCATCAAGCGGGTCTTCGAGCGCCCGTTCGGCGGGTTCCTGTCCACCTTCGGTGAGGGCCACGACCCGGACGCCTCCCGGATCGTGGACGGACTGGGCGAGCGGTGGAACACCGAGGCCATCACCATCAAGATCCACGCCGCGATGGGCGGGCTGCATCCGGCCATCGATGCCACCCGCCTGCTGGCCGACGAGCACTCCTTCACCGCCGAGGACGTCGTGGCCATCCGGATCCAGGTGCCCGCCGCCGTCCACCACCACGGCTGGTGGCAGCCGGAGCGGCCGCTGACGACGATCGGCGCGCAGATGAACATCGCCTACGCCGTCGCCGTCGCCGTGCTGGACGGAACGGTGGGCCCGGCACAGTTCACCGACGAGCGGATCGACGCGGACGACGTGTGGGCGCTGATCGCCCGCACCACGGTCGAGCAGGTCGACCTCCAGCAGGACCCCTCCTGGGACCAGCCCGGCTACAACACCCGCGTCACCTTCCGGCTCCACGACGGACGGAACGTCACCCACGCACTCAACCAGCCGCACGGCGGCCCGGACGACCCGCTGACCGACGACGAGATCGTCGCCAAGTTCCGCGGCCTGTCCGCCCACGTCATCGACCAGGACCGGGCGCAGCAGATCGAACGGCGCGTCCTCGCCCTGGATTCCGAGCGCGACCTGGGCCCGCTCATCGACCTGCTCGCCGCCCCCGTCCGCGGCGCACTGGACTGACCCCGAAACCGAGGCAACCATGACCACCACCCTCACCCCGGGCGCGCGGCTGCGCCGGCTGCTGGCCGACGACGGCCTGATCACCGCTCCCGGCGTCTACGACGGGCTCGGCGCCCAGCTGGTCGCGCGCTGCGGCTTCACCGCCGCCTACCTGACCGGCGCCGGCGTGGCCGTCGCCGGGTTCGGCCTGCCCGACATCGGGCTGCTCACCGCCACCGAGATGACCGAGCGGGCCGGCGTCGTCGCCGAGTGCCTCGGGGAGGTCCCGCTGATCGCGGACGCCGACACCGGGTACGGCGAGCCCATGAACGTGGTCCGCACCGTGCGCGCCTACGAGCGGGCCGGAGTGGCCGCGATCCAGCTGGAGGACCAGGCGTTCCCGAAGAAGTGCGGCCACCTGCCGGACAAGGAACTGGTCACGGCCGACGAGTTCGAGGCCAAACTCCGCGCCGCCCTGGACGCGCGCACCGACCCGGACACGGTGATCGTCGCCCGCACCGACGCGCGCGGTCCGCTGGGGATCGACGCGGCGATCGACCGGGCCAACCGCTACGCTGCGGCCGGCGCCGACGTCATCTTCGTCGAGGCCCCGCAGAGCCCGGCGGAGATCGAGCGGATCGCCACCCAGGTCGACGCACCCCTGTTGATCAACATGGTGCAGGGCGGCCTCACCCCCGACACCGCCGCCGACAGGCTGGCCGCACTGGGGTTCCGCATCGCGATCCACCCCGGGGCGCTGCTGGGACCGGCCGTGCTGGCCGGCCTCGAATCCCTCCAGCGCCTCGGCGGCACCGTGCCGACCGACCTCACCCCCGGCCCCCAGGGCCTGTTCGAGCTGGTCGGGCTGCGCGAGTGGTCCGCCATCGGCGACCGCCACCGCCCCACCGCACCGACCCCGGCCTGACCTGCCGACCGGACCCGGCCTCGCGACCCGACCCATCCGACCGGCTGAACGCCGGCCCCGAACGATGAAGGTGGAATGCCCGATGGGCATGACCATGATTGAGAAGATCCTGGCCCGCAAGGCCGGCCGGGAACAGGTGACAACCGGTCAGACCGTCGTCTGTGACGTCGACCTGACCGTGATGATCGACTTGCAGTTCGCCACCATGTGGGTGCCGCCGCTGCGGATCAACGACCCCGAGAAGGTCGCCGTCATCATGGACCACGCGGTCCCCGCCCCCTCGGTGGGCGACGCCCTCGGCGGCACCCACGCCCGCGCGTTCGCTCGCGACTTCGCCATCACGAAGTTCTACGACGTCGGCCGGCACGGCATCTGCCACCAGGTCATCGCCGAGAACGGCCTGGCCCGTCCCGGCGAGATCCTCGCCTGCACCGACTCCCACACCTGCGCCGCCGGCGCGTACAACACCGCCGCCCGTGGCCTCGGCCCCGCCGAGGTCTACTCGATCCTGTGCACCGGCCGGACCTGGTTCCAGGTCGCCCCCACCCTGCGCTACGAGTTCACCGGCACCAAGCCCGCCGCCGTCTCCGGCAAGGACATCTTCCTGCACATCGCCGGGACCTGGGGCGACGCCACCAACCACAACCTGGAGTTCGGCGGAGCCGGCCTCGCCTCCATCCCGATGAACGACCGGCGCACCATCGCCACCCAGGGCGCCGAGATATCCGCCGACTACTCGACCTTCCCCATCGACGGCCTTGCCCGGGACTTCCTCGCCGAACGCGGCGCCACGCCCGACTCCTACCGGCCGGCCGACCCCGACCCGGACGCCGCCTACGCCGCCGTGCGCACCGTCGACCTGTCCGCGCTGGAGCCGTACGTCGCGCGGCCCGGCACCGTGAGCAACAACTCCTTCCCGGTGTCCGCGATCGAAAGGCGACCGGTGAATCAGTGCTTCATCGGCTCCTGTGCCAACGGGCAGTTGGAGGACATCGCGATCGCCGCCGCCACCGTCAGGGGCCGCACGGTCGCCCCGGGCGTGCGGCTGCTGGTCACCCCCGCCTCGCAGGCCGTGTACCGGGAGGCGATGCGCGCAGGCTACCTGCAGGACCTGGCCGACGCCGGCGCGGTGGTCACCAACTCCACCTGTGGCGCCTGCTTCGGCTACCACATGGGCCTGCTCGCCCCCGGCGAGGTCTGCCTGACCTCGTCCACCCGCAACTTCACCGGCCGCATGGGCAGCCCCGAGGCGGAGATCTACATGGCCTCCCCGGCCACCGTCGCCGCCTCCGCCCTGACCGGCTACGTCACCGACCCGCGAGGAGAGCTGAACTGATGGACACGCAGATCTCTGGCCGCGTCTGGGTGGTGGGCGACTCGGTCACCACCGACGCCATGTACCCGGCCTTCGCCATGAAGCTGTCGATCCCCGAGGCGGCCAGGCACATCTTCTACGAGCTGCGCCCCGGCTGGGCGGACCGGGTCGACAAGGGCGACATCGTGATCGCCGGCCGCAACTTCGGCCTCGGCTCCTCCCGGCCCGTCGCCGCGCTCTTCCGCGAACTCGGCATCGCCGCGGTGGTCGCCGAGGAGTTCAACTCCCTGTTCCTGCGCAACTGCATCAACCACGGCCTGCCCGCCCTCACCGTTGCGGGCGTGCACACCGCGTTCACCGACGGCGACGGCGCCGCCCTCGACTTCGCCGAAGGCTGGATCGAGAACACCACCACCGGCGTGCGCCTGACCGGCGGCGCCCTGCCGCCGCTGGTCCTGGACATCCTCGCCGCCGGCGGCATCCTCCCCAAGCTCGCCCGCGAAGGCTACGTCCCCCTCCCCAGGGCCTCCCATGTCTGATCAACTCGCTCCCGGGATCATCCGCATCCCCACCACCCGCCGCGACAACGCCTTCCTCGTCGACGCCGAGGACGGCCTCACCCTGGTCGACGTCGGCTGGGCCGACGCACCCCGCGCCATCCTCGGGACCCTCGCCGAACTGGGCCGCAAACCGTCCGACATCAAGCGCGTCGTGATCACGCACGCCCACCCCGACCACGTCCAAGGCGCCTACGACCTACGGGAGCTGACCGGGGCACCGTTCCTCATCCACGAGGCCGAACGCACCTGGCTGGAGAACGGCCGGGTGCCCGGCGCCGGGCGTTCCGGCGCCGCCGGACGGCTCCTCGACCGTCTGCCCAAACTGCACTGGCGCCCGCTCTCGGCCGACCAGTGCCTCGTTGACGGCGACCTCGTGGAGGCCAGCGGTCTGCGCGTCATCCATACCCCCGGCCACTCCCCCGGCCACATCGTCCTGCTGCACGAACCCAGCAGCACGCTGCTGACCGGCGATGCCGTGTTCCACCGCGGCGAACTCGGCCTGGGCCCCGCCGCGCTCGCGGCCGACCCCGCTCTGCGGACCGGCAGCCTGGCCCGAATTCCGCGTGATCTCAAGGCCGTCGGCTTCGCCCACGGCGCCGCCCTCACCGGTCGTGGCATCGACGACTTCCACCAGTGGCTCGACGCGCTGGAGGCCCACCGACCGTGAACCGGACGCCCGGGCACGCGAGGCGCTGGAGCGGCTGAGCCGGGGTGAGCACCTTTCGCCGAAGACGCGAAGCCCCGCCGAGTGCTCGGCGGGGCTTCTGCTGGCCTGAAGGCGTGTCAGTCGCCGATGAACCACAGGTACCGGTGCGGCGCGCCGAGGGAGAACACGCACAGCTCCCGGAGTTCGGAGAGGAATTCCGAAATACCCTCCGCCTCCCCCGAGTACCGCGCGATCTCCTCGATGATGCGCTTCACCTGGAGGTGGTTGAACACCGTGTCACCATACGGATCGATGGAACTCAGCATGGGATAGGCAGCCACGCTGACGCCGTCGAGGACCGGATTGAAATCCGGGTCGATGACCAGGCGCCTCAGCCTCTCTCCGTTGGCCCGGCGCACCTCAGCCTTGATCACTACGAAAGTCTCCTTTCCCGACTTCCCGAGGTGGGCCTGCGGACATCATCCGCAGGCCCACCTCACCTGCTAGAAGCCGAACGGATCAGTGAGATCCTTCGGCAGTCCCGGGTGCATGGTCACGAGGTCACCCAGGGCGTACTCCGCTCCCTCACGAACGATGGTCAAGATCGTCGTATTGTTGCCGAAGCGGTCGGTGCCCATGAAGCGCTTCATGTCATAGACCCAGCGGACACGGCCATTCGCCTCCTGGACCTTGCCAATGTACTGGCCGCTGAGCGCGGCCAGTCCCAGCAGGGAATCCGGATCCGACAGGTCAGGGCTGAACGTGGACTTGCCCGCCACGTTCTCGTCTCCACCGGCCACGTGGCGGGGCATGACGTGTTCCCTGATCTGCTCCTGGTCCTGGGATTCCGGGTGCGACACCTCGCCGGAGGCCGCCTCACCGGAGCTCTCCCGCAGCTTCACCGGCTGGTCCCAGTTGCAGTAGCAGTCGTCCGCATGGGCGGGATTGCCGCACTCGTTGTGCACCAGGATCGGCGCGTTTCCGGCCAGCACGTAGTACGTGTGGAGCTGCTGGACCGTCAGGTTGTACATCGCCTTGAGGCCGGCGACGAGGCGGACACCGATGACGCGGACGCGCTGCCCGGTGCTCGTCTTGAGGTAGTCGCCCGCCTTGAGCTCGCCCGCCGGGGTGAACGACTTCGTCGTGTCGTCCCAGAACGGGTGGTTGCTCGTGGTGTGCAGCGTGCTGTCCGTGCCGTCGGCGCTCTGGACCGTCACATCGGCCAGGTCCTCGTCGTGGTGGACGAGGGTGGCCTGCACGGCGCGGGCGCCCTGGTCGGTGGCGGTCTGCTGGTCGGCGGACTGCACCAGGTCGCCGACGGTGATGTCCCCGATCGGCTTGGTGCTCCCGTCGGCCATCAGGACCTGGGTGTCGGGCGTGAAGCTGCAGGTGGTGCCGCTGGACGAGGAGTCGCCCGGCGCGGCGTCGTCGTGCGAGACGTCGTCGGACCGGTCGTGGCTGTCGACGTGGTGGTCACCGTCGGAGTTGTCGGTGCCGCCACCGCCGCCACCACTGTTGCTGTCCTCGGCGCTCGAACCACCGCCGCCGCCACCACCGGTGTCGTCTCCACCGGCGCCGTCCGGTACGGACGGCTCTGACGGGTTGTCAGCGGTGGGCGTGTCGTCGCCCGTCGGCGGGTCGACGAAGTCGTCGCCCCGACCCGGGGCGAAGTCCTCGCCGAGCTGGGCCGGCGGCTCCTCGACCGGGAAGTAGTCGCCTTCCGGTGCGGTCGGGTCCTCCAGACCGTCCATCGGGCCGGCATCGCCGCCCATCAGGCCCACGCCGACGCCGAACGCGAGCGTGCCCGCCGCGACGCACTCGGGAGCGATGATGACGGTCCCCAGGCACGCGATGCCGGCGACCACGACGGCGCCGACGGCCACGCCGATGCCGACGTCCTCCGCGACCTCACCGAGGTCGTCCCAGAAGTCGAGACCGGTGGGGTCGCTGCCGTTGGTGGGGCTGTCGCCGGCGTAGGTGTAGCCGCCCATCTGGTTGGGGTCGCCGACCTCCAGGATCGGGTCCGCGCTCATGAACCGGCCGAGCACCGGGTCGTAGTTGCGGGCCCCCAGCAGGTTGAGCCCCGTGACGGGGTCGACCGGCTGGCCGAGGAAGCCGTGGTTGTCCGCCCAGTTGGCCGCCGCCGTCCCGCGGGTACCGCCGTACGGGTCGAACGAGCGCCGGGTGACCGCCAGGGTACTGGCGTTGACCTGGAGCAGGGCCGTCCGCTGCGGGTTGGTGGGCTGGTAGACGACCGTGCCGCTGCTCGAACGGACGATCACCGTGCCGTCGGGGTTCTTGTAGTACCGCTGACCGGTGACGGTGCTGCCGATGAGGGTGAGCTGCTCGGCCCCGCCGAACAGGTAGAGGATCGTGCTGCCCGAGCCGCGCTGGATGAGCAGCTTGCCGTCGGCGTCGTACAGGTAACCGGTGTTCTGCGCGCTGCCCGTCCCGACCGTCGTGGCGACGGCGGAAGTGCGACCCTCGGCGTCGTAGCTGAAGGTCTGGCTGACCGGGTTGACCCCGACCGTGGCACGGCTGACGGTGTTGCCCGCCGCGTCGTACTTCGGGGTCTGCGTGCTGGTGCCGGTCGGGCCGCCCGTGGTGACGGTGGTGGCGGTGTTCGGCTGGGCCGCCGCCGTGCTGCCGTTGCCGGGGTACACGCTGGTCTGCGTGACGTTGTTGGCGGTGTTGCCCGTGACGTCGTGCTTGACCTGCTGGGTGCGGTCACCGAGCAGGTCGTACTGCCAGGACTCCCAGTACGGGGCCGGGCCGCCGATGGTCGCCGGGGCCGGCGCACCGCTGTTGCAGTGCGCGAGCTGACCCGCCGTCGGGCTGGAGATCCCCGCCGTGTCCGTCCACGCGGTGGTCAACCGGCGCAGTCCGTTGTACTGGAAGCACTGGGTGTCGAAGACCTGGTCGGTGCCGCCCGAGGACTGCATCTCGCTGACCGTGGTCAGGTTCCCGGCCTGGTCGTACCCGTACGTCGAGCTGGAGATGGGGTTGGTGCCGGCGGTCTGCAGCGAGACGCGGTTGGTCGTCGGACGGCCGGTGGCGTCGTCGTAGGTCTGCGCGGTGCGCAGTTGCTTGCCGAGCGGCCCGAAGGTGGACTGCAGGACCTGGCCGAGCGGGCTGTAGGAGGCCACGTCCAGGTACGGGGTGGTGTCCGAGCCGGTGGCGACCAGGCCGCCCTGGAGGTTGTAGCCGTAGCCGATGTCCTCGGAGGGCAGGCCGCCCTCGGTGCCGTAGACGGTGTCGGAGTGCAGGCCGACGTTCGGCGTGTAGCCGGCACCGAGCGCGTACGTGCCGGCCAGCTTGCCCTCGGCGGCCGGGATGGTGACCGACATGCCGGTGGGCTGGTAGGCCGTGTTGTAGCCGGTGATCGCCTCGGTGTACGCGCTGCCGGTGGCGGAGCCGCCGACGTACCGGGTCGCCGAGGTCAGCTGGCCCTTCACCAGCGTGTCGAAGCTGTACGAGGTCAGCTGCTGGCCCTTGTTGGTGGTGTCCGTGCCCGCGTACTCCCCGGTCCTGCGGCCGAGCAGGTCGTAGCTGAAGGAGAGGGTCTGGTTGCGGGCGTCGGTGGTGCTGGCGACCCGGCCGAACTGGTCGTAGCTGGTGCTCGACGACCCGGTGTCCGGGTCGGTCGACGCCGTCCGGTGGCCCTGCAGGTCGTAGCTGTTCGTCCAGGTGTTGCCCGCCGTGTCCTTGATCGTGGACACCTGGCCGGCCGGGGTGTAGGTGTAGCTCGTCGTCAGGTCACCGGTGCCGGTGCCGCCGTGCGCGACCTGCATGGTGGTCTGCCGGAGCGCGTTGGTGAACACCGACGTCGCCGTGCCGCCGGCCGGCGGGGTGGTGTCGGTCTCGTCGGCGCCCGGGTACGCGTGGCTGGTCGTCCAGAGCGGCGAGGCCTTGGTGTACAGGGTCTCGGTGAGCTTGCGGCCCAGACCGTCGTAGCCGTTCACCGTCTCCGAGGGCAGGGTGTTCTCCACCTCGACGAAGAGCGTGCTGCCCGGCGCCGTGGTGGTGTCGACGAACGCCCCGGTGGCGCTGTGCTCCCAGCCGTGGCTGTCGTAGTGCGTGGAGGCGATCAGCCGGCCCGCACTGTTGTTGGCCGTCGTGGACTGGGTCTGGCGCTTGCGCAGCAGGCCGTCGTAGATCTCCACCGAGGTGTTGTACGACTGGTCCTCGCGCAGCGTCTGCGTGGTCACGCTCGACGGGCTCGGGTTCGTACCCGCGCCGTTGACCGCGTAGCTGAACACCTTGTCCGCGCTCTGCGTGCCCTTGGTGCGGCCCGGCAGCCAGGTCTGGGTGCGGCGGCCGAGGGCGTCGAAGGTGGAGTCGGTCACCCGGTTGTTGGCGTCCACCTCGTGGGTGGTCAGGCCGCGCGTCGGGGTGATCGTCTTGGTCACCGTCCAGCCCAGCGCGTTGGTGGCCGTCACCGTGGTGGGCAGCGTCCCGGTCGCGGGCAGGTACGCCGTGCTGGTCGCGGAGCCCGCGGTGTCGAGCTGCTTGGTGACGCGGCCGTACTGGTCGACCGTCTGCGCGTTCAGCGTCTGGAACTGCGGGTTGCCCGAGGCGTCGTAGGACTTCACGTCCTGCGTGGCGGTGACGTAGCCGTTGGTGCCGAGCGCACCGAAGGCGGGCAGGTTGCTGATGCTTCCGTCGCCGTCGTAGAACAGGCGCCGGTCGCTGATCGTGGTGCCGGTGCCCGGGGCGGTGCCACACGGACCGGAGACCTTGATCGACTCGCTCGGGAAGGCCAGCATCATCGGGTTGGCCGCGGGCGGGTTGGCGTAGCTGGTGGTGGTGCAGGTCTCCTGGGACGGGACCGACACGTCGCCCTTGCTGTCCACCTGCTGCGGGCGGCCGAGGCCGTCGTAGCTGGTGGTGGCCTGGACGGTGCGCCAGGTGCCGTTCGCCAGCAGGTTCTGCGACTTGCTGATCGACGACTGGATGCGGCGGGCCGTCAGGTCCGGCAGCGTGGACAGCGTCGCCGGGGCCGGGGTCTTCGAGGTCCAGGCCGTGCGCGGCGAGGTCACCGTGACGGTGGTGGTCTCCGGCTCGGCCAGGTTCTTCGCCACGACGGTGCCGCCGGCCTGGGTGTAGCTGTCGCTCTCCTGCGGGCTGCCGGCCAGCCAGGCGCCGTCCGTCATGCCCTCGCCGATGGAGTTGGTGAGGGAGACGGAGCGCTGGGTGCCGTCGGCCTTGTAGTCGCCGTCCATGCCCTGGAAGTAGTTGACCACCGTCTGGGTGATCGGGTCCGGGGCGGCGCCGGTCTGGGTGGTGACGGTGCGGTAGCCGCGGAACTGGTTCCAGGTGCGGTACTGGTCGTCGGAGAGGTCGGAGTCGTCCCGGTGCCAGGCCGCGCCGCCGCTGTAGGTGTAGTTCGTCACCTTGGCGGGCGAGTTGGCCTTGGTGGAGTCGTTGTCCGACACCTGCGAGACCAGGGTCTTCTGGAACCAGTCGGCGATCGGGTCCTTGGCGCCCGGGGTCGTCCAGTAGGCCTGGTAGCAGGCCATGGTGTCCGAGTCGGCCGAGGCCGGCATGGTGTTGTTGACCCGCGAGCACTCGGGAGCCCGGTAGGTGACCACGATGGACTCACCGGACTCGGTCTGGATGCTGGAGATCCGGGGGTGGTACAGCGGCGGGGCCGCCGGGGTCGGGCCGTCCACCCGGTTGTCGGTCTCGATGCCGGTGAATACGACCGGGTCAAGGGTGATCGTGCCGGAGCCGCCCGCGCTGGTGTCCAGGCCGGTGCGCTGGATCTGCGACAGCCACATCACCTGCTGCAGCGCGCCCGCGTCCTTGGGGTCCACGGTCCTGCCGGTCACCGGGTCCATGGTCGCGCCCGCGTTGGAGAACAGGTGGGTCAGCGTCCAGGAGTCGACGTCCTGCCAGGTCGAGCCGTTCTTGACCGAGGTCTTGATCGAGCTGAGCCGGTAGGTGGACCAGAAGGTCGGCGCCGCGACGCTGCAGACATTGCTGCCGGTGCCCGAAGTCTGCATCCCGGCACTGCAGTTGAGGTCGTACGGGGTGTCCGGCCAGTTCGTCGCGGTCGAGGTCGACAGGTTCGAGGACTGGCAGGTGGTCGGGTCGGTGACGCAGCGCTGCGCGGTGGTGAAGACCACCTTCGCCGCCGGGTCGCGACCCGCCTGCTCGTCGGCGAGCTGGTAGCCGTAGGAGATCTGGGTCAGGTACCCGCCACGGGTGTAGGCCGTCAGGGTGCCGCCGGCACCGGCGGACTGGCCGTAGCCCATGTTGTAGTAGTTCGACTCGTTCGCCCAGTCGTAGCGCTGCACGTTGCCGTGCACGTCGACCACGAAGTCCAGGTTGAACCGGTAGCCCGGCTCCGCCGAGCACTGCGACTTGTTGCCCTGGGCCGCGCTGTAGCAGGGGTCACCGGAGTTCGGGAAGTACACCGGCGCGCCCCAGGCGCTGTTGGTCGCCGGGTCGCTGGTGGTTCCCGGGGAGTGGTTGATACCCAGGTAGTACTGGGTGCCGTCGGTGGTGGTGACCTTGAAGTACTCGCCGTTCCACAGGCCGTTGGACGCACCGGTCAGGTCCTCGACCTTGGTGCCGTCGTCGTTCTGCAGGTGGTACTGGCCGTTCGCGTCGCGCACCAGCTGCCCGTTGTGCGAGCCGAGCGAGATGGTCGCGTTCCAGCCGGCCCAGCACTTGTCGCCGGAGTTGGCGATGCCGTCGTTGGCGCAGGTCCGGTACTGGCGCTCGACGTACCCGGGCGCGTAGCCCCAGCCGTCACCGATCCAGGAGGACTGCGAGTTGCGGGCCGAGGTCTCGCCGTCGATCGACTGCGAGTTGTACGAGAGCCCGACCTCCGGGGCGGCGCCGCCCAGCGCGGGCGGGACCGGGATCGGGTAGTTGTAGGTGAACGCACCCGAGGAGGACTGCGCCCAGGTGCCCGAGGCGGACAGCGGGGTGGCCCCGTAGTTGCCCTGCGAGCCGCTGCTGCCGGCCACCGCGGCCACCGCCATCGTGCTCGCCGCGGTGCTCACCCCCATCGGCGCGGCCTTCGCGGAGCCGATCAGCGCGGCGGAGACCGCCTTCGACTGAGCGGCGGTCCCGTCGGTGAGGGCGGCGCCCTGGGTGGTGCTGCCGGGCAGCGCGACCGTCGCGGTCAGCTTGTTCGAGGCCGTGTCGTTGGTGGCCGCCAACGGGGTCTGCGTGCGGCACTCCGTCAGCTGAGGCGTGGTCAGCGCACAGGCCGGCATCGCGACCAACTGCAGGCGCGAGGCCCAACCACCGCCGTAGGCCTGCGCGATGGTGGAGTAGTCGACCGAGACCGACACCTTGCCGGGCGCCGACGAGCCGTCAGCCCGCGCCAGGCCGACCAGCAGGCCGTCCACGTTCGCCGCCTGCGCCTTCGCCCGGTCGGCGGTCTCCACCCGCACCGTCGACGGCGTTGTCTCGGCGCTGCCGGCGGCCTCGGTCGCCGCACGCGCGGCGGCTGGGCCGGCGGGAGCCGGCGCCACCGTCACCGGTGAGGCCGGCGCGGCGGCCGAGTCCGGCAACGGCGCGGCCGCGGAACGCGAACCCACGCCCGCCGCACCGACACTGACCGTACTGGTCGACGCCGCCGGCCACGTCGGTGCGACCGGCTTGTGCGGGTGCATCGACTTCGCACCCGGCGGCATCTGGGCGGGCGGCACGGCACCGTGGCCAGTCGCCGGCTGCCCCTTCACCTTCGGCTGGGCGGGGAGCGGATCGGCCGCCCACACCTTGCCCTTGAACCGGTAACCCCCGACCACCGTCTCGGCGTGTGCCAACGGCACCACCAGCGCCAAGGCCGCCAGCGTCGCGACAGCGACGGTACCTCGGCGATTCACCGCCCGGCCACGGGCAGCATCCAACCACGCAAATCTTGCGCGCACTTAATCCCCGCTGTTCCTAACGGGCCCTCAGGAGGGCCCCTAAGCTGCCCGGATCCGGATACCGGGCAGTCGGCGCGGACGGTAGATGGCGTCGAACAGGTGCCGCAATGGGATATCTCGGCTACTCAGCGTCAGATCGCCACATCAAGAGCACGTCTGCCACACATCAGGAGACGCGGCGGCCGACTTCTAGGGCGCCAACTGGTCCCAAAAACCCCATGGGTCACAGCAGTGCAATCTGATGTTCACTCAAACCTTTACTGGCCCTTGATCATCATGACGGGGCTTCAGCCTCCTCGCGACCCCCACCTCCACCCCCCACCCCCGCCCCCGCCCCTCGCCACGCCACCCCGCGGGGAGGGGATATCCCGTGCGCGGAAGCAGCGGAGCCGAGCGATCGTGGCGCCACAACGCAGGGGCCGGCCATCGGGATGCGCGCATTGTTGCAAGAAGGGTTGACACTGCGCGCAGGGTATTGGAAGCTCCCATTGGCCAACGCCGGGGACATTCACCTCGGTGATCTTTTTTACGATTGATTGTTAGCGCTAACACTCAGTCGTCGAATCCACCGCCGATGGGGAGGCCGGCATGCGGACCTGAGCGCCACGACCGGCCACCGGCGGGCCTCGTGCGGCCACCGGGGCACTGCACGGCCGGACGGCGAGCGAGGAGTCGCGCCGACTCGCCGGCTCCTTCCGCTTCTTCCGGCGCCCACGAGGCCGAACCGGAGATCCGGGTTTGATTCGCCGTCCCGATAAACCGGGGAATCCGCACCGGAAATACCGGCGCGCAGTCCTCCATTTCTTCACGCGGTGGCCTCGCTGCCCAAGCGAGTCATCTCGGAGCCCCCACCCCGCAACTGTGGGACCATCCACCGAAACGCGTTTGTCATGCTCACAAAGAGGCTGTGCGCATGCCGAACCGCGAGAAACAGACACCTCCCCCCACCCACTCCCACCAGGAGGCGACCACATGCTCCACGCGAACCCGCGCGTCACCCGACCATCGACGCGCACCCGGCTGCGGAGGACGCTTGCCTGCGTAGTCTCGGCGTTACTCCTGTCCTTGGCGATTCCACTGCTCTCCCTGGGCACGGCCACGCCGGCTGCGGCCCTGGGCAACGGTTTGGCGACCACGCCGCCGATGGGTTTCAACGACTGGAACGCCTACGGCTGCAACGTCTCCGAGCCCCTGATCAAGAGCACGGCGCAAGCCATGCACAACAACGGCATGCAGAGCGCCGGCTACCAGTACGTCAACATCGATGACTGCTGGATGACCCACACTCGGGGCTCCGACGGGCGCCTGGTACCTGATCCGAACAAGTTCCCGGACGGGATCAAGGGCACCGCCGACTACGTCCACTCGCTGGGGTTGAAGCTGGGCATCTACGAGGACGCCGGACTGCAGACCTGCGCCGGCTTCCCGGGCAGCCTGGGCCACGAGACCACGGACGCGCAGACCTTCGCCGCCTGGGGCGTGGACTACCTGAAGTACGACAACTGCTATGCGGGCCCGGGCTGTTGGCTGAATTCCTGCCCCAATGGCAACAAGGCGCCCGCGCAGACCCGTTACACCACGATGCGCGACGCCCTGGCCTCGAGCGGTCGGTCCATCCTGTTCAGCCTGTGCAGCTGGGGCGAGGACAACGTGTGGACCTGGGGCGCCGGCGTCGGCAACAGCTGGCGCACCACCGGCGACATCAACGCCAGCTATGGCAGCATGCTGTCGATCTTCCACAGCAACGTGAACCTGGCTGCCTACGCCGGGCCCGGTCACTGGAACGACCCGGACATGCTCGAGGTCGGCAACAGCCCGCTCACCGACACCGAGGCCCGCTCGGAGTTCAGCCTGTGGGCGGAGATGGCGGCTCCGCTGATCGCCGGCACCAACGTCGCCTCGGCCAGCCCGGCCACCCTGGCCACGCTCACCAATACCCGGGTGATCGCGGTGGACCAGGACTCGCTCGGCAAGCAGGGCACCCTGGTGTCCTCCGCCAACGGTCTCGACGTGCTGGCCAAGCCGCTGGCGAACGGCGACGTCTCGGTGGCCCTGTTCAACGAGACCGGATCGACCGCGACCATCAGCACCTCCGCCGCCGCGATCGGGAAGACCGGAGCCTCCAGCTACAACCTCACCGACCTGTGGTCCGGCGCGACCTCGACCACCACCGGCACCATCAGCGCCTCGGTTCCGGCGCACGGCACCACCATGTTCCGCGTCGCGGGCGGCACCGGCGGCGGAACCGACCAGACCGGCCCGGTGCGCGCGGTCGGTGCGAACAAGTGCCTGGACGTGCCGAACTCGACCACCACCGCGGGCACCCAGCTGCAGATCTGGGACTGCAACAGCCAGCCGAACCAGAGCTGGACCCGCACTGCCTCCGGCCAGCTGACCGTCACCTCGGGCGGCACCCAGATGTGCCTGGACGCGTACAACAGCCAGACCGCGCCCGGCACCAAGGTCGAGATCTGGACCTGCAACGGCCAGGCGAACCAGCAGTGGAAGGTGAACGCCGACGGCACCATCACCAGCGCCCAGTCCGGGCTCTGCCTCGACGTCACCGCCAAGTCCACCGCCAACGGCGCCCTGATCGAGCTGTGGACCTGCAACGGCCAGTCCAACCAGCAGTGGGCCGTCTGACCGGTCACCGGGCGCAACTGCCGTGCTGTCCCCGAGTTCCCAACCTCGTGAGACAGCACGGCAGTTGCGCCGTCCATCACGCCCCGTTCACCTGACGAGACGCAGGGAGCCCAGATGCGCGACAGTCAAGACCCGGAACGACGACCGAGGATTGCGCCCTCGCTTCACCGCCGGCTCGGCACGCTGATCCGCGCGGCCGCCACGATCCTGCTGGTCGTCGGCGGTCTCGCCGGTGCGGGATCGTTCGCCGACAGTGCGAGGGCCGCCACCGCCGGCCCGTGTGACATCTACGCGGCAGGCGGGACTGCCTGTGTGGCCGCGCACTCCACGACCCGTGCGCTCTACTCGGCGTACAGCGGAGCGCTCTACCAGGTCCGGCGGGGCTCGGACAGCAGGACGCAGAACGTCGGCGTCGTCGGTGCCGGGGGCGTCGCCAACGCGGCCACCCAGGACGCCTTCTGCGCGGGCACCTCCTGCGTGGTCACAGTGATCTTCGACCAGTCCGGGCACGGCAACGACCTCGCCTACCAGGGCCCCGGGGGCGCCGGAGGCAGTGACACCCCGGCCAGCGCGACCAGCGAGGCCCTCACGCTCGGCGGAGCCAAGGCGTACTCGCTCTACATCAACCCCGGGAACAGCTACTGGCACAACGGGTCCTCCTCCGGGATGCCGCTCGGCAGCGCCCCCCAGGGCGCGTACATGGTGACCAGCGGCACTCACGTCAACGGCGGCTGCTGCTTCGACTACGGGAACAGCGAGACGGACCGCAAGGCAGACGGCGCGGGCGCCATGAACGCCATCTACTTCGGCACCAGCTGCTGGTTCGGCGGCTGCTCGGGGACCGGTCCGTGGGTGCAGGCCGACCTCGAGTACGGCCTGTACTCCGGCGGCAGCCAGTCGTGGAACCAGAACCAGCGGGCCTTCACCAGCCGCTACGTCACCGCGATGCTGAAGAACAACGGCACCTCCCAGTTCGCGCTCAAGGGCGGTGACGCCCAGTCCGGCGGGCTCACGACGCTCTGGAACGGCGCGCTCCCGCCCGGCTACAACCCGATGAAGCAGCAGGGCGCCATCATCCTGGGCAGCGGCGGCGACTGCTGCGCGAGCAACACCAACCAGAGCCTCGGCACCTTCTACGAAGGCGCCGTCGTCAGCGGCTACCCGTCCGACGCCACCGACAACGCCGTCCAGGCCAACATCGCGGCAGCCGGCTACAGCGCCGGCTCCGGCGGCGGCTCCAGCATCGGCCCGCTGCACGCCGTCGGCGCCGCGAAGTGCCTGGACATTCCCAACTCCAGTACCACCAGCGGCACCCAGGCCCAGATCTACTCCTGCTCCGGAGCCGCGAACCAGACCTGGACCGCCACCTCCTCGGGCCAGCTGACGGTGTACTCCGGCAGCAGCCAGATGTGCCTGGACGCCAACGGCAAGGGCACCGCCAACGGCACGAAGGCGATCATCTGGACCTGCAACGGACAGCCCAACCAGCAGTGGACCCGAAACGCCGACGGCACCATCACCGGCGTCCAGTCGGGACTCTGTCTGGACGTCAGTGGAGCGTCGACGGCGAACGGGGCCCCGGTCCAGTTGTGGGCCTGCAACGGGCAGAGCAACCAGCAGTGGAAGCTCGGATGACTTCCGCCTGAAGGGCTCGCCAGCCGGCCGCCCTCCCGCCACATCAAACGAGCCAAGCCCGTTCCACACCAGCAGCGCCGCAGGGGGAGGCCATCGGGTCGGCCGCGTGCGCCAGGACGCGGCCGACCACCGGTGGTGTCCGGCCGCACGCGACAGCCGGACACCACTGGGCCGGCCCGTTCTGCGATACGCTTGACAGGAATCTCCGCACCCGCCGCCAACAGTTCGACAGCGATCGAAGGTCGATTCTGTCGCTCAAGATTGCGGCACTTCCAGGGCGCATCACAATCCGTCGGCATGCGACGAGAGCATCGCGGGTTTCCACACAACCGAGCGGCGTCACGCGCTGGTTTCTCGCGTTTGGCAGACGGTCCGCCGCATGACTGTCGTGAGGTAGGAGACCAGTTCCCATGGACCTCAACACCATCACCGAAGTCGTCCGCCGACCGTCCGACCGGCCAGGCGAGGACTGGCAGAACGGGGACGCCTGGCTCGCAGGCGGAACATGGCTGTTCTCCGTGGAGCAGCCGGGCCTGCGCCGCCTGATTGACCTGACAGCGTTACGTTGGAAGCCGCTCGTCCCGAGCAACGCGGGTCTCGAGATCGGCGCGACGTGCACCATCGGCGACCTGTACGCCTTCGCGCCGCCGCCCGACTGGATCGCGGGCAGTCTCCTCGCAACATCCTGCGAGGCGTTCCTCTCCTCGTTCAAAGTCTGGAACTCGGCCACCGTCGGCGGAAACATCTGCATGTCCCTGCCAGCCGGCCCGATGGTCAGTCTGACGGTCGCGCTCGAGGCACGGTACGAGCTCTGGGCTTCCGACGGGTCCATGCGCACCGTCGATGCCCTCGACTTCGTGGCCGGGAACGGCAGGAACATCCTCGCTCCCGGCGAGATACTGCGCCGCATCGAGATTCCGGCGCGCGCCCTGAGGAAACGCGCCGCCCACCGCCGCTTCACGCTGACCCGCCTCGGCCGTTCGACGGTGTTCCTCATCGGCACGCACACTCCCGGAACGAGCGATCTGCTGCTCACCGTCACCGCCGGCACCACGCGGCCCGTCCGTCTCGCTTTCGACACCATGCCGGATGGCCAGGCCCTACGGCAGAGCATCGACGGAATCCCCGCCGACTTCTGGTTCGCCGACCCCAATGGGACCCCCGACCACCGTCGCCACCTGACGCAACACTTCGCCGAAGAGATTCGCAGCGAACTCATGGCTGGGGGCCCGGCATGACCTACCTGGTGAACGGCAGAAGTTTCGACGAAGAGCCGGACCCCGGCCAGTGCCTGCGCACCTTCCTACGTGCACTCGGCCACTTCGGCGTCAAGAAGGGTTGCGACTCGGGCGACTGCGGTGCGTGCACGGTGTGGCTGGACGGCAGTCCGGTCCACAGCTGCATCACCCCCGCTTTCCGCGCGGAAGGCCGTGAGGTGACCACGATCGAGGGTCTCGGATCGCCCGGCGACCTGCATCCGGTGCAGCGTCGGTTCCGGGACGCCCCGGGGTTCCAGTGCGGTTTCTGCACCGCCGGGATGATCATGACGTCGGCGACCTTCACCGAGGACCAGAAGGAGGACCTGCCAAGGGCATTGAAGGGCAATCTCTGCCGCTGCACCGGCTATCGGGCCATCGAGGACGCCGTGCGGGGCGTCGTCGGCGTGCGGACGGCCGCACCGGGAAAGGCCGTCGGGACGAGCGTCGGCGCGCCGGCGGCCGACGATGTGGTGACCGGTCGGGCCGAGTTCACGATGGACACCCGGATGGAAGGCATGCTGCACCTCAAAGTGCTGCACTCGCCGCACGCCCACGCCCGGATCGTCTCGGTCGACAAGAGCGCCGCACTCGCCGTCCCCGGCGTGCATCGCGTCTACACCTGGGAGGATGTGCCGCGCAAGCGCTTCAACACGGCGATCCACACCGACCACCTCGTCGATCCGGACGACACCTACATCCTCGACAACACGGTCCGCTTCGTCGGCCAGCGCGTCGTCGCCGTCCTCGCCGACACGGTCGGGGCTGCGGAGGAGGGCTGCCGAAGGGTGGCCGTGGAGTACGAGGTGCTGCCGGCGGTCTTCGACCCTGAGGAGGCCATGGCCAACGGCGCGCCACAACTGCACGACTCGCAGGATCCGTTCGTCCGGGACTCCGTCCACAACCTCCTGCTCGAGCTCCACTCGCACATCGGCGACGTCGACGCGGGTTTCGCCGCGGCCGACGTGATCCATGAGGGCACGTACTCCTCACCACGCGTCCAGCACGCGCATCTTGAGACCCACGGCTCGATCGCCTGGATGGCGGACGGCCGGCTGAACGTCCGCACCAGTTCGCAGTCGCCGTCGATCGCGAAGGTCAAACTGGCCCATCTGTTCGCGCTCCGCCCGGACCAGCTCCGCGTGTTCTGCAAGCGCGTCGGCGGCGGTTTCGGTGGCAAGCAGGAGGTCATCTCGGAGGACCTCGTCGCGCTCGCCGCCCTGGACACCGGACGGCCGGTCTGTCTCGAGTACACGCGCGAGGAGGAGTTCACCACGGCTTCGCCCCGGCACCCGATGAAGCTGACAGTCAGGCTCGGCGCGAAGGCGGACGGCACGCTCACGGCGTTCCAGGTGCGCAACGTGTCCAACACGGGCGCCTACGGCAACCACGGCGGCGAGACGCTGTACGCGGGGGGCGCCGCCGTGATGACCTACCGCTGCCCCAATAAGAAGTACGACGCCTTCTCCGTCTACACGAACACCGTTCCGAGCGGCGCACTGCGTGGTTACGGGATGACCCAGCCGGCCTTCGCCGTGGAATCGGCGATGGACGAGCTGGCCCTCGCCCTGCACATGGATCCGTTGGAACTGCGACGCCGCAACATCGTGCGCCCCGGCGATCCGCTCGTCGCGATGCACGACGGTCCCGACGACGTGATGTTCACCGAGGACGGGCTCGCCGAGTGCATCGACCTCGTGGCCGGTGCTCTGGCCCGTACCGCCGATCAGCCGTCCCCCGGCCCCGGGTGGCTCGTGGGGGTCGGCGTCGCGAGCTCGCTGCACGAGACCGCGCCGCCGACCGAGCACATCTCCGAAGCCTGGGTCACGCTCGGCGACGACCTCATGTACGAACTGGCCGTCGGCACCGTCGAATTCGGCGAGGGCACGTCCACCGCGCACGTCCAGATCGCAGCCAACCAGCTGGGTACGGTGCCGTCGCGGATCCGCCTGGTGCAGTCCGACACCGACCGCACGGGATTCGACACCGGCGCCTTCGCCAGTGCCGGACTCTTCGTGGCGGGCAACGCGGTTCTCCGAGCGGCCAACGCGGTGCGTGACCGCATCCTGGAGTTCGCCGCCGCGCACACGGGTGTCCACCTCGTGATGTGCTCCATGGACGACACGGACGTCGTCTGCGGAGACGAGCGCGTCCCGCTGGCCGAACTCGTCGCCCTGGCCCGGGCGCGCGGCATTCGCTTCACCGCCGCCCGCAAGGCCTACGGCTCGCCCCGCAGCGTCACCTCCAACACCCAGGGGTTCCGCATCGCCGTCCACCGGGTGACGGGCGAGGTCCGCATCCTGTACAGCGTCCAGGCTGCCGACGCCGGAGGGCTCATCAACCCCCAGCAGGTCCGGGGACAGGTGGACGGCGGTGTCGCCCAGGGCATCGGATTCGCAATGACCGAGAACTACCAGGTCGACGCGGACGGTGCCATGGTCAACCCGAACCTCCGCAACTACCGGATCCCCACCTACGCCGATGTCCCCCGCACCGACCTCCTCCTGGTGGACTCGTCGGACTCCGTCGGGCCCATGCGGTCGAAGGGGATGGCGGAATGCTGCATCAACCCGGTGGCACCCGCGTTGGCGAACGCGCTTCGCGACGCCACGGGCATCCGCTACCGCGAGCTGCCCCTCACTCCGGAACGGATCTACGCCCGCCTCGTTGAGAGCGAGTCGGCACGGACGGGCCCGAGACGATGACCGCCGAGAAGCACGCGGACGCCACGGCGACGGTCATCCTCGGCCGGAAGGTCCGCCAGGGAATGGAACGGGAGTACGAGGAATGGCAGGAGGGCGTCAACGCCGCTGCCGCCGAGTACGCCGGACACCTCGGCGCCGAGATCTCCCCGCCGACGGCCCTGCAACCCGACTGGGTCGTCGTCTACCGCTTCGACTCGATCGCCCACCTACAGGCGTGGATCAACGGCGCGACCCGGCAGAGACTCCTCGACATCGGCGAGAAGTACTTCGACGGTCCCGCGACCCAGCAGGTGATCAGCGGCGGCACGCAACCGGCTGACCCGCTGGTCACCGTTGTGGTGACCCACCGCGTCCACCCGAACCAGGTCGACGACTTCCTCGACTGGCAGGGCCGCATGAGCCGGGAGGAGAGCGCGTTCCAAGGGTTCCGCGGCACCGAGATCTTCCGTCCGATCGAGGGCCTTCAGGACGAATGGACCACCCTGTACCGCTACGACAACGCCGAACACCTCGACGCCTGGCTGACGTCTGCGAAGCGGCGGGAGGTTCTCGCCGAAGGGGAGAAGTTCAAGGACTTCAACCTGCGGACAATCGACAGCTCGTTCGGCAGCTGGTTCGCCTTCGAGGAGAACGGCAAGGAAGCGCCCCCGCCCTCGGGCACCAAGACCGCCATCGCGGTCTGGGTCGGCCTCTACCCGACCGTTGTGCTGCTGACGCTCGCCCTGTCGCCGCTGAAGTGGCCGCTCTGGCTCGGGCTGCTCGTGGGCAACCTGCTGTCGAGCTTCATCATGAGCTTCTTCACGATGCCCTACTACGTGAACCGGCTGCTCAAGCGGTGGCTGCGGCCCCCGCCGGACGAACCGCCGGCGAAGACCAACCGCATCGGCCTGGGCATCGTGGTAGCGGTGACCGTGTTCTGGGCCGTTCTCTTCTACGTCATTACGACCCGAATCTGGACGCTGCCCTGACCCAGCACTGAACCCCACGGCCCGTCGAACAAAGGAAGCCGGCGGCGAATCCCAGGACATGCTCGCGAGCTTCGATCAGCAAGTCCGCGACAGCCGACTCCAGGGCTTCGCGGCCGACTTGGTCGCAGACCTCCGTCAGCGGGTCATCGGGCCGGGAGCGTTCGACGCCGGAGCCGGCGCTCAGATCAGGTACCGGGTGCGCTTCGAGAACGGGTTTGTGCTCGGCGGAATCGAAGCGGGCTGGCTGACCGGAGCCTGGTGATCGCAGTGGGTCCGCCGGGGACGTCGAGCCACTGTGCGAGCCGGTGCCGGGCCCACCAGGACAGGAAGAGCGAGAAGGCGGCGCTGCCGGGCCCGCCGGGCCCGCGGTGGCCAACCCCTCGTTCCCGGCCGGTTCCTCCCGCCTCATCGGTCGCGCGCGCTCGAGCACGATCCGGCGGAGACCGGGGGTCGCCGTGAAAGGCCCGGGCGTCGGAGATGAGCGCGGCGAGCTCCCTGCTGCGGTCGCCGGTGCGGATCTCGCGGGGCATCAGCCCTGCTCCTCGCACACGAGGATGGCCGTCAGCGCTTTGACGGCCCGATAGTTGAGGGTCTTGACCGCGCCGCGCGACCTCCCCATGATGGCCGCCGTCTCAGCCGTCGAGTAGCCCAGGCAGGCTCGCAGAGCCACGCACTCCCGCTGCGGGGGCGTGAGCAGCACGAGCGCGTCGAGTGCTTTGGCGAGGAGCAGCCTCGCGACGACGAGGTCCTCCACGCCGGGCAGGGAAGGGCCGTTCTCGATGGCTGGGAACAGGACCTCTCTGCCCTTCTGGGTCGACCTCAGATGGTCGATCAGCAGATTCCTGGCGATGGTCACCAGCCAGGCACCGAAGTCCCGTCCCTGCCAGCTGAACGAGTCGATCCGTCGCAGGGCGCGCAGGAAGGTCTCACTGGTCAGGTCCTCCACGGCCGCCGCATCGGCGACCTTCCGGGACAAGTAGCGTCGCACGACGGGCGTGTACTGCTGGTAGAGCCGCCCGAACGCCTCCCGGTCGCCGGCCTGCGCCCGGGCCACCAGCACCACCACCGACGGACCCTGCCGCTGCCCGGGGACGGCCGCTTCTCGCCCGCTTGCGGGCACGAGCCGCCGGCCGGGCGTGCGGCGGTTGCTCGGGTGGATCACCTGTGACATCGAACTCCCTCATCGGCGGGACGATGGGGAAGGATGTTGCCAGGCCCACAGCGCCTCGAACGAGGTCATAAGGCGGTCATTGGGCGGCCACTCGCCGGACGTTGCGCACCGAGGACGGGAATGTCCGCAGAAGGGACAGCTGCTCACGGGTTGGCCTGCGAGACCGTGAGGGTGGATCCGCTGGTGGTGCCCGAGGGAAGGTCCAGGACCACCGACAAGGTGACGGCCGACTGTCCGCGCCGCAAGGTCACCGGGAGCACCAGCAGTTGTTCACCGGCGTCAGCGCCGTCGACCGTCCAGTGGAACGGTGTGTCGGGCGGGACGGCTGCGTAGTAGAGACCGCGCTGCTCAGGTGCCAGGGTGGCGGGCCCGTAGATGTGCACGGCGTGCCAATCCGCTCCGGCCCCGAAGGGAAGCGTGCCGAGATGAGTCGGTGTCGGCTCCTGGGTGCGCTGGACGGTGGATGACTGGAGGCTCATCCAGACGATGGCGACGAGGACGCCGACGCTGACGACCGTACTGAGCAGCCCGACCGACAGCACCGCGAGCTGGTGCTCACCGAAAGCGCGGACCAGGGATGCGGCACGTCCTGGCAGGCGGCCCCGGCCGGCTCCGGCGGAGGGGACAGGCGCCATGCTCGGCGCGGCCGGGGCGGGCGGGGAATCAGCGAACCCGAGTTGGGCCAGCGTGCGGCCGGTGGCCTGCTCCAGGAGCCGCTGGAACACCGGCCGCGGGCGCGCGACCTCGCCGTTCTCCCAGCGCCGGACCAGTCGGACCGAGCACTCGACCGGCTCGCCGTTCTCCCGGGAGAGCCGCTCCAGCAGGTCGGCGAACTCCTGCTGGCTCAGGCGCATCTCGGTGCGGGCGTTTCGCAGACCCTCAGGTCTGGATGGATCGTTCACATCAGTTCCTGGAGTGTGTGGTGCTTCGCCTTCAGCCGGTGGTTCCGGCGTGGGAGCCGGGCCGGACCTCACCCGGTGGGATCCTGGCCGGGCGCGGGCGGCAGACCGGCAGAGCGGAGCGCAAGGGGTGAGTCCACTGCCAAGGCCCGTATTCGCCGACTGTGCGCGGGAAACAGGCACGGAAAGGTGCCGCGCCTGGGAGGATCACGGACAGCCGAGCACGCGTCGATGGCGATGGCCGTCACCGTGGTCAAGCCGCCTGCGTTCGGGTCACGGGCTCGCTGGTGCCGACAGACACTTCACGAGCCGGCGTAGGCAACTCGCGCGTGGCAGAGCACGTTAGCACGCCGGCCGGGAACGTTTTGCCGAATCGGCGAGCGACAGCTGCGGCACCTCCGGACGAATCCCCAACCGCTTGGCTGATATGACGTCGCGTCAGCGGTGTGACTGTCCGGCCGGCACCGCCGAGCCCCCTTTGAACAGGCGAGATGCGATGCCATTGCCACGGCATGCAATGCCATTGCCATGCTCATTTCCGACGGCATCTCGCGAGCGGGCCGAATTCGAGCCCGTGGGTGAAAAATCAGTGTCGCGAAGGCCTTGCACTGCGAAGCCGGAGTAGCCTACCGTCCGCGCCTGCCAAGCCGGCCGGCGTGCATGCGAAGTCCCGGATCACCCGGCCATTGGTAATTTATGACGACACGTCGCACCACGGCCCTACTCGGAGCCCTGGCGCAGCATTCCCTCGGGTCCGGACGCCGGACCGTGCCGATCGTTGCGGTGCTCGCGATCGGGACAAGCCCGCGGACCGCGCTTGTCCCGATCGATCAGGAACCGAGGAGCCGGACGTCGGCGCGGGACGTAGCGTGAACACGTCGCCGGGGGATCCGGCGCCGCTGGTCTTCCGTCGGACACCGTCATCAGGAAGTCCTGTGCCGTACATCGTCGACTTCGAGAACGTTTCCACCGGCGGCCTGGAATCGTCCCCGGTCGCGGAGGCTGACCTCGGCGTTCCGGCTCGGATCGGCCTCGGCATCCCGGCGGTCCAGAGCCTCTGCGGTCGCGGGGTACTTGGCGCGGAGCCGGTCCCGGAGGGACTGGGCGGGCTTGCCGGCCGCCGATCCCGCGTCGAGTTCCACCCCCGGGCCGGGGACCACGACTCCGGGTGCACGCAACTGCGTCAGCTCCGCTTCCAGCTCAGCGACACGGGCCTCAAGTCGCTGCACCTCTCGGGTCGCATCCTTGTATCCCTCCTGGTTGCGCCTGGCGACGTGTGTGAGGGTGTCCACCCGGTCCGCGAAGGCGTCGCGTTCGGCTGCGATCGACTGCACGACCTGGCCGGCGATGACTGCGGCAATCCAGTCAACCCATTCGTTGATGCGCTCGGTGCCCGGGTTGCCGATCAGCTCGACATCCTGCAGGCCGTTGAGCATGGCCGGGCGGATGGTGTCGGCGATGCGCTGCTGCGGGCCGGGCTGCTCGGTCACAGCTGCTCCTCGATGACGATTCGGACGGCTTCGCCGACCGCTCTGGTGCGGATGGTGTCGGGGAACAGATCTTCCCACGCGCCGGCTGTCCATTCGACGCGGGCGAGCCTGCCCAGCCGTGCAGTCGACGCTCTTCCTTGCCCGCCCAACAGCACACTCGGTCAGCGGCCACCGTGTCCCCGATGGTCTCTCCACCGATCGCGGCACTGGCCGAGGCCGAGCTTCACCGGGCCGCCCAAGCCGCCCCGCCCCCGGCCCCGCCGTGCTTCAGGGCTCCGGCTACGCCGTGTGTCCGCAGGCCCTGACCGCTTCTGCGGAGGCCCGTGTCCACCTGACAAGCCCTCGGCGCCGGGTTCGACATCTCGCGAGCGACCGCCTCCGGGCTGTTCGGGCGGCGTCGGCGGCGGCGCCCGGCGTGCGGTCCGCCACGGTCACCTCATGTCCTGCCCGGGTGAGGGCGGTGGCCAGGTTGCCGCCGACGCGGCCGTTTCCGATGACTGCGATCGTGGTCATGATGATGTGGTCCTTCCGGGGGTGCGGGTGCGGGTTGTGGTGCGCGGTCAGCGTGAAAGAGTGGCGACGGCCCCGGCGTGGACGCCGGGCGCGGCGGCCAGGAAGCTTTCGCTCTGCGGGGTCCAGGGGCGGCCCTCGGCGTCGGAGATCTGTCCGCCGGCCTCGGTGACGAGCAGCGCTCCGGGGAGCAGGTCCGCGCGGGCGCCGGCGAACTGCCAGAAGGCGTCGATCCGGCCGGCGGCCACGTTCAGCAGGTGCAGGGTCGCGGGCACGGCGACGCGGACGACGAGCGCGTCGAAGAGCATCGCGGTGATCGAGGAGCCGACGCGTCGCACGACCTTCTCGTCCTCGTCGGGCCGGGCCTGGCTGGTGGCCACGATGCTCAGGCCGAGGTCCGCGGTCCGGGAGACGTTCAGCGGCCGGCCGTCGAGGTGGGCGCCAGCGCCGGTGAGCGCGGTGTAGGTCTCGCCGGTCAACGGCAGGTGGACCGCGGTGAGCACCGGCTGGTTGTCGCGCACGAGGGTGGCGGTCACCGCCCACTCGGGCAGGGCGTGCAGGTGGTTGACGTTGCCTTCGGCCGGATCCACGACCCACCATTCGCCGGGCGGTAGCGCCCCGCCGTCCAGCTCGTCCTCCACCCAGCCGGCGTCCGGGCGCAGGCGTGTGAGGCGGGGGCGCAGGATGTCGAGGGCCGCGTCGTCGTTGGCGGCGAGCGCGCGCATCAGCCCTTCGCGGGTCCGGTAGGGGATCACCTCGCCGTACCGCTCGCGCAGTGCCGAACCGGCCTCACGCACGGCGGCCGCGGTCCGGTCGAGCAGGTCGGCGTCGGAGACGATGGCGTCAGTGGTCTGAAGCGTTTCGGACATGGTGGAACTCCCGTCTGGGCAAGGGGCGTTGAAGAGGATTTCGGGCCAGGACGCGCGTTCCGTCCTGCGCCGTGGTGACGACGCTATCCACCCCCTCCATTAACATCAAATGCATGTCAAGCACGGCTGGGATTACTCCCATGCAATTGGATTTGAATCTGCTCACCGCGCTCGACGCGCTGCTGGAGGAGGGCAGCGTGGCCGGGGCGGCCGCACGACTGCACGTCACCGCCCCCGCGATGAGCCGGAGTCTGGGCCGGATCCGGCGCACGACCGGGGACCAGATCCTGGTGCGCACCGGCCGCACCATGACCCCGACGCCCTATGCGATCGCCGTCCGGGAGCAGGTGCACGAACTGCTGCACCAGGTCCGGGGCGTGCTGGCCCCGAGCCGTGAACTCGATCCGGCAACGCTGGAACGCACCTTCACACTCCGCTGGCACGATTCCCTGGTCGCCATGAGTGGCCCCACGCTGCTCGCGGCCGTACGCGGACAGGCGCCGGGCGTGCGATTGCGCTTCGTCGCGGAATCGAGCGTCGACACCCCCGAGTTGCGGCGAGGTGAGGTCGATCTGGAGGCGAACGCCAACCGTCCGAGCGCACCCGACATCCGCGCCGAGAAGGTGGGCGAGACCCGCCTCGTCGCCGTCGTGAGGCAGGGGCACCCCCTCACCCGCGCCCGAACCGTCACCACAGAGCGGTACGCCGCCGCCGAACACGTCACCGTCTCGCGACGTGGAAACCTCAGCAACGCCGTCGACGACGCCCTCGCTCGGCTCGGCCTCACCCGCCGTGTGGTGGCGACCGCGCCCACGGAAGCGGCCGCGCTGGAGTTCGCGCGCGGCTCCGATCTCCTGATCAGCGTCCCCGAAATCACCACACGCACCGCGGCCGCCGGCCTCGGTCTGGTCGTGCTCCCACTGCCGCTCGAACTGCCGTCGGCACCGGTTTACCTGTCATGGCATCAGCGCTACGACACCGACCACGCCCACACCTGGCTGCGCGCACTGGCGCGAACCGCACTGGCCACCTGCGGAGCGTCGTAGCCGACGCCGTACGGCCGCGCGCTGCGGCCTGTCCGGCACGGCCGTCCGGGCGGGGCCGGCCCTCCCGCTCCGAGCGCGCGGCACCCGGTTCTTGGCCGGCCCGGTGTCACGCATGATCCACACCCTCCCGGACGGACACCGCTGGGACCGGGTGCGGCAGGATTGTGATGTCGGGGTGGTGGGTCATCTCCTCGATGAAGCCGTTGATCCGGGCGTCGGTGGTGGGGGCACCTCGCAGGTCGGGGGGCGGCCAGCGTCTGCTGCACCTGTGCGGCAGCTGTGGCGGCGACCAGGCGCCCTCCACTTCGGCTTCGCAAGCATCCCCAGGACCGCCGCGCGGCCCACTACCTTCCTTGGCCGGCCCGGTGAACCGCGATCAGCTCGCGATACCAGGCGTATGAGGACTTCGGGGTGCGGCGCTGGGTGGTGAAGTCAACGTGCACAAGGCCGAATCTTTGATTGAACCCTTCCGCCCACTCATAATTGTCAAGTAGTGACCAGGTGAAGTAGCCGCGGACGTCCACGCCTTGGGCGACCGCCGCGCCCAGGGCATCGAGGTGGCCGGCCAGGTAGTCGATCCGGCGCTGGTCGTGGACCGTGCCGTCCGGCCCCGGCTCGTCGGCGACCGAGCAGCCGTTCTCGGTGATGGTGATCGGCGGCAGTGCAGCGCCGTACCGCTCCCGCAGGCCGACCAGGAGTTCGCGCAGACCGTCCGGAACGACCGGCCAGCCGAAGGCGGTTCGGGGTACCCCCTCGATCTCGGCCTCGGCGAACGGGAGTCCGCCCGGCTCGGCGGGGGCCGCGATCCGGGTCGGGTTGTAGTAGTTGACGCCGAGCCCGTCCAGGCCGGGGCCGGGGCCGGCGATCAACCCCAGGTCGCCGGGACGGACGCTGCCGCCGAGGTCCTCCCCGACACCGTAGGCGGACAGGTCGGGGTAGCGGCCGAGCAGCAGCGGGTCGGTGAACAGCCGGTTGTGCAGAGCGTCGTACGCTTCGGCGGCCGCCAGGTCCGCCGGGGTGTCACTCGCCGGCCACACCGGCGTGAGGTTGTTGGCGATCAGCACCTCCCGCCCGCGCTCGCGCAGCACCGCGGCCGCCAGCCCGTGCCCGAGCAACTGGTGGTGCGCGGCCGGCAGCGCGTCGAGCATCAGCGCGCGACCGGGCGCATGGATCCCGAGCGCATAGCCGAACACCATATGCACGAAAGGCTCGTTGAGCGTGATCCAGGCCGGCACCCGGTCGCCGAGCCGGTCCGCGACGATCTCGGCGTACTCGGCGAAGCGATAGGCCGTGTCCCGGGCGAGCCAGCCACCGCCGTCCTCCAGCGCCTGCGGCAGGTCCCAGTGGAACAGGGTTGGCAGCGGGGTGATGCCTGCCTCGAGCAGGGCGTCCACGAGGCGGTCGTAGAAGGCGAGTCCAGCCTGGTTGGCCGGGCCGCTGCCAGTGGCCTGGATGCGGGGCCAGGCGATGGAGAACCGGTAGCCATCGAGCCCGAGGCCGCGCATGAGAGCGATGTCCTCGGCATAGCGGTGGTAGTGGTCGCAGGCGACCCGCCCGGTATGACCGTCGCGAACCGCACCGGGGCGAGCCGCGAAGACGTCCCACACGGAGGGCCCGCGCCCGTCCTCGTCGACCGCGCCCTCGATCTGATACGCGGCCGTCGAGGCACCCCAGCGAAAGTCGGCAGGTAGGTCAAGGCGGTGCGGCATGAGCTGGCTCCTCCTGAACACGTCCCCTCACAATATGAGTACTCCTCATGTTATCTGCCAACCGCCGGAACGCCAGATCCCAACGGGGGCGTGGTCCACCGCCTCCCCTCCGCGCCGAGTGGAGGGCGGCTCACGGCAACGCCCGGGCAGCGGATCGGACCGGCGACCAAAAGCGGGCTGACAGATCGTCCGCGCAGTGGCTACGCTGCGGGCGATGAAGAACTTCGCCTCGTACCGAATGGGGGAATCGTTCTCGCAAGGTGAGTGCTGATGGCACCTCATCTCGTGAACGAGTTTCCGACCCACCTGTTGATGTGGCAGCGCGTGCGCGAGTACGCCGTGCCACCGTCCATGATCGAGACCGCGACGGCACGGCGCGCCCGGGGCGACTGGGCGGGGGCATGCGCCGCCGCCCGGATCGACGTGGATCTCGATCTGCGCGCCGTGCGGCACCGCCACGGCACCGTTGTCGCCACGCGCCTCCGGACGGATCTGCGCCTGCTCGCGCCGGATCTGCTCCGCTGGCACCTGCCCCGGATCGCCCCTGACGGCCGGCTCCGGCCCGGCCTCACCATCTCGCTGGTCCGCTACGGGTCCGGCGATACCGCAGGGCCACTGCACCTGGTGGTGCGGACACCGCCGGCCTGGGCGGATGCCGGACAGCGCGTCTCGCTCGCCCTGTGGGAGGGGCCGGGGAGCGGCGCTCCCGGGCACCACCCGCATCCGCATCCCGACCGGCGCTTCCGGCTCGACCTGCACCGGCACCTCTGGGATGCCGGTCGGAGCGGTGAACTGGCCCGCCGCTGCGGTGCGGACGGGCCGCCGATCGCGGCGCCGCCCGGTCACCCGTATGCAGCCGGTCACCCGCACGCGTCCGACCAGCCGGTCCCGCCGGATCGCTCGCGCCCGCTGGAGCGAGCTGATCCGCGCGCCGTCCACGAGTCCTGGTGGACCGCGCGGTGGGCCGCCGAGGCGGAGTTGCTGTTGCGGGCGGAGGGACGCTCGCGCGGCGGCTTCACCGTGCGGCTCGGCAGACGCGACCACGCCGTGTTCGAGCTCGTCGCCCCCGACGACAGCCATGCCCCGACGGTCCGGCCGCTGCGGGAGGCGCTGGGGCCGCAGGACGTCGCGGCGCTTCCCGCGCTCCCGGAGGCGGCGATCCGGATCCCGCCGGATCTGGAGCTGCTGCGGGCCGGCCTGGTCACCGTCGAGCGGTTGCACCCGCTCGTCGCCGAGGCACTGGGTGGAACCGGCTCGCCCTCGGCAGCCGCCCGCACGCGCTGGCCCGTTGATCCACACCGGGTGGAGTGCCGCGGCGAGGTCCACCGGATCGCGCTGCGCAACGGGGTGCTGACGGCGATCGATCACGACCTGGCCCAACTGCGCCGGGAAGAACTGCTGGTGGCACTCGGCGGCCCTGCTCTGCCCTGCCTGCGGGCGATCGACGCGGTGCACCGCAGTCCGCAGGCCCTGCCCGCGGTGCGGGAGCGGCTCACCCACGGGGACTTCGCCGGGGCGCTCACCGTGGTCGAGGGGCTGCTCGGCCCCAAAGCGGTCCTGCGTGACGGGCCGCTCCGGGACGAACTGGAGTCGGCCGCGGCCGGCCGCATCGACCACGGGGTCTTCCGTGCGGGGCTGATCGCCGTGCACCCCGCCGCCGGCGCTGCCGGGGGCGGGAACGACCCGGGCGAGCGGCACGCCGAGTGGGGACATCGCCCCCGTCTCGACCGCCACACGCCGCTCGCCCTGCGCCGCAAGCGGAGCAGCCGACCCCGGCCCCGCGCCGGCCTGGCCTCCTGACCGGCTCCCCACGGGCCACTTTCCAGCGCTGCACCCAACCATCCGGCGCACCCACGACTTCCGGGACGGGCTGCCCCGTTCCCCTACCCCATCCCAGGTGATACCTATGACCTCCACCGCTCTCCTGCCGGTTCCGGCCGCCGTCACGCCGTTGTCCAGCCCGTCCGAGGCTGCCGACACCGACACCCAACTCGCCGTCGCCGACGACCTCTTGACCTTGCTGCGGACGACCACGACCAAACCGCGCCCCGACGAGCAGCTCGAAGCGCTCACCCTGGCCGTCGCCGCCGACCTGCCGGTCCTGATCTGGGGCGAGCCGGGCATCGGCAAGACCGCGGCCCTGACCCAGCTCGCCGCCTCCCTCGATCTGCCGCTGACGACCGTCATCGCCAGCGTCCACGAACCGTCCGACTTCTCCGGGCTGCCCATCGTGGGCGACGACCCGGCCGTACAGGGGGTGCCGATGGCACCACCGCAGTGGGCCGTGGAGCTCGTGCGGGCCGGGCGGGGGCTGCTCTTCCTGGACGAACTCTCCACCGCCACCCCGGCCGTCCAGGCCGCGCTGCTCCGGGTCGTCCTGGAGCGGCGGGTCGGCGCACTGCAACTGCCCGCCGGGGTACGGATCGTGGCCGCCGCCAACCCTCGCGCGTCGGCAGCGGACGGCTGGGAGCTGAGCCCGCCGCTGGCCAACCGCTTCGTGCACCTGTACTGGGTGCACGACCGTGAGGTGGTGGTGCGCGGCCTCGGCGGAGTCTGGCCCCGGGCCGAGCTGCCCCGGCTGGCGCCCGGCCGGTTGCCGGAGGCGGTGGCCTTCGCGCGGCTCGCGGTCTGCGGGTTCCTGAACGTCCGGCCGACCCTGATCCACCGACTGCCGACCACGGAGACACGGCGCGGCGGCGCCTGGCCCTCGCCCCGGAGCTGGGAGGCCGCGCTCACCCTGCTGGCCTTCGGTACGGCGGCCGGCGTCTCCCGCGAGGTGCTGGCACTGCTGGTGCGGGGAGCGGTGGGGGACGGTCCGGGGTTCGAACTCCTCGCCCATCTGGACCGGATGGACCTGCCTGACCCGGAGACGCTGCTGGCCGACCCGGCCGCCGCCGAGCTGCCGGCACGGGGTGACCTGCGTCAGGCGACGTTGGAGGCGGTGGTGGCCGCCGTCGGGGCACGGCCGGAGCGAGCGCGGTGGGAGGCGGGCTGGGCGGTGCTGGTACGGGCGCTCGAGACCGGCGCCCCGGACCTGCTGGTCGCCCCGGCAACGGCGTTGGCCGCGTTGCGGCGCGACGACTGGGAGGTGCCGGACGCGGTGGAGCGACTGGTCGGGGTGGTCGGTCTCGCCCGGCGGTCGGACCGCTCGGTGGCTCGGGTCGCGGCGGCGGGCGGCGCCGCGACCGCGACGGGGGCCCACCGATGACGGGGGCCCCGAAGCACCCCGCGCGGCGCCCCGAGCCGTACTCCGAAGCGCGCTCCGAGCCGCGGCCGCTGCCGCGCCCGATGTCCCAACCCGCGCCGCCGCGTCCGGTGCGGACGACAGTGCCGCGGCCACCGGTCGGCTCCGGCACGCCGGTCGGCCGCCCCGGCGAACCGCTGGACACCGAGAAGCTGTTCGCCGCCCGGCTCCATGCGGTGACGGTCCGCCCCTACCTTGCCAGCGCGCTCTTCGCGCTGCACGTGGTCGAGGACCACTCGGTGCCGACGATGGCGGTGGACACCCACTGGCGCTGCTACGTCTCCCCCGGCTTCGTGGCGCGCACCTCGCTGGAGGACCTGGCCGGCGTCTGGGTGCACGAGGTCTCCCACCTCCTGCGGGACCACCACGGGCGGGGCGAGCGGTATGCGCGGGAGCACGAGGAGGACGGGCCGGGCGAGAGGCTGCGGCGCAACATCGCCGCCGACTTCGAGATCAACGACGACATCTACGGCGACGGTCTGCCCGTGCCGGCCGGAGCGGTTCTGCCGTCACTGCTGGCGTTGCCCGACGGGCTGCTGATGGAGGAGTACCTGCGCCTGGCGCCGATGTCCGGGTTCGCCGCGGACCTGGCCTGGCTGGACTGCGGCAGCGGTGCCGACGGGCAGGAACGGCCGTGGGAGCTCGGGCCCGGCGGGGCAGGGGGGCTGACCAGGCTGCAACGGGACGCGGTCCGCTTCCGGGTCGCCGAGGGGATCAAGGGCCGACCGGGCGACGCGCCGCAAGGATGGCGCCGGTGGGCCGACGAGGCGTTCCATCCGCCGCAGCCGTGGCGGCAGTTGCTGGGCGCCGCGATCCGCTCGGCGGCGGGCGCCCCGGGGCTCGGCGAGGACCACAGCTACCGGCGGCCGTCCCGGCGCTCGGCCAGCGTCCCCGGGGCACTGCTGCCGAGCCTGCGCCGCAAGCCGCCCCGCGTCTGTGTAGTGATCGACACCTCCGGCTCGGTGAGCGATGCGGAGCTCGGCAGCGCGCTGCTGGAGGTGGCGGCGATCTCCCGGGCCGTCGGCGGGCGGCGCGACCTGGTGTCGGTGATCTCCTGCGACGCGGCGGCCGGGATCGCCGTCCCACTCTGCCGCGCCGAGAACATCGAACTCGTCGGCGGCGGCGGAACGGACCTGCGCTCCGGCTTCGCCCGGGCCCTGCGTTCCCGGCCCCGCCCCGACGTCATCGTCGCCCTGACCGACGGTCAGACCCCGTGGCCCTCCACGGCACCACCCTGCCGCACCGTCGTTGGCCTCTTCCCCCGCCCCGCCCGCGCCGTGAACGAGGACGATCCCGCCTACCTCCCGGACGCCCCGCCGTCCTGGGCGCGTGTCGTCACGATCGACTGAGCCGGCACTCCGCGAGGGCCCGCGCTTCAGCTCCGGGCCTTCGCTCGACCGAGTAGTCGGCCGTGCGACCATCATCGCGCAGTTCTGGCCCCAGGGGGACCCAGACAAGTTGCGGCAGGCTGGTGCCGACTGGAAGCAGCTCGCCGGGCTGATGAGTCGCGTCGGTACTGAGGGGGACCTTCGGGTCCAGAGAATAACGGCCTCCAGCACCGCGGCCGCGGTCGACTCCTTCGCCGCGAACTGGGCGAAGGTGCACGACGGATGCGCCACCGAAGGGCCGTTGCTGAACAGCATCACCAACGCCGCATACAAACTCGGTGCGGCCTGCGAGTCCTAGCGACGGCAGTTGATGACCTGCGCTCCACACTCCAGGACCTGGCGATCGGCGCTGGCGTCGTGGCCGGCGTCGGCATCGGGCTGACGATTTTCACGCTCGGCATCTCCGACGTCGTTGCGGCTGGAGGTGAGGCGGCCATAGCGGGGGAAGCAGGGGCGGCTGCCCTGGCCATGACCGCCGGGATCGAAGGCAGCGCCGAACTGGCGGTCCTCGCCGAAGCCGAAGCCATCGTCAACGAAGCCGCTGCGTCCCTCATACCGGTCAGCGCCGCGGGCGTCGCCGCCGTCGCAACTGCCGGGGTGGCGCTCGCCTCCGCTACCCCGGCTATGGCCGCCGGGAAGCCGCCGGTGCCGAACACCGTCACCCCTGGCCTACCTCCGCTACCGCCTGCTGCGGACAATCCTTTCAAGGATCTGACGCCCGCCCAGCAGGGACAGGTACAGGCCTGGATGGCGCAAGCCGAGGCCACTGTCGGTCCCCCGAAGCGGTACTGGGTGGCCAATGACCCGCTCAACTCGCGGACTCCTGAGGATGCGGCGCGCCGCGCCTACCAGATCCGCGTGGCCGGCAGCGGTACCTACAGCCTGTACACCACCCTCGATAACCCGAAGAAGCCCGGGACCGAGGCGACGATGAACGCTGACGGCATCCGCCCGCAAGACGGGGCTGCGGTCGACTCCAAGTACATCGGGCAGAAGCCCAACTGCAAGTCCCCGCTCCGACTCAACAACGAGGACAACGTCTTCCACATCGCGTACGAGAACTCGCTGCAGGACCAGACGTGGGAGGCGCAACGGTATGCATCGGCCTTCAAGGATCCGCGGAACGAGCCGATCAATCACCTAGAGGTGATCACCAACGACGAGAAGGGCGCGGCGTACTTCAACGCCATTCTGGCCGCCCAGAACTGCCCGGGATACGTCCGCATCGTGAAGTAGCCTGCGGAGATCCGAGCAACGACAGCACAGGGAGCAGCAGGTGTCGGGCAAGTACTACGTAATGGCGGACGAGGAACGCAATGGCACCTGGGCGTTCGCCCCGGACCAGGTGGAGCAGGCACTGACCGCCCATTGGCCGCAGGCACAGATGGCAGGGCCCATGGGCCAGTTCGACGTATTCGACCTGACGGTCAGCCTCGACGACTCCGAAGAGCCCGTGGAGTTGACCTACTACGCCAACCGGCGGTTCTTCGCGTTCGCCGACCAGGACCCACTCGATGCCCCATTCCGGGTCATCTTCACTGTGCTGAGCACGCTCAGCCAGGAGACGCCGGTCGTGTGGACCACGGATTGGGACGCCACCCCTCACAGGGTTGACCTCTCGGTGGGGCTGCCTGAGCTGCTACGCCCGTTCGAGCTGTAGCCGGCGACAGCGGTCACAGGCCGTCCGGCTGCAAATCTGCCCTCGGGCGGCGAACACGGTCCAGATCGAGGGCCCCCGCCCGTCCTCCGCCACCGCGCCCTCGATCTGGTACGCGGCCGTGGAGACGCCCCAGCGGGAGTCCGCCGGCAGGTCGTGCCGATCCTGCATGCCCAGCCCCTTTCACAAACATGAGGTCACCTCATGTTAGTGGGCCGAGGCTGGAACGCCAGATGCCCGACGCCGGCCTCACCCAGCGGTGACAGCCCGCTCCAGCAGACCGCGTTCTGCCTTCCGCCGGCCGCCGAGTAGCTTCTTGACCCTCACACCGTGTCAGGCATTCAACTCGGAGACATCATGTTCACCATCGGAGACTTCGCCCGGCACGGCCGCGTCTCGGTCCGGATGCTGCGCCACTACGACGCGACCGGCCTGCTGCGCCCGGCCCACGTCGACCCGGCCAGCGGCTACCGCTACTACACGGCCGCCCAGTTGGCCCGCCTCAACCGCGTCATCGCGCTCAAGGACCTCGGCCTGACCCTCCAGCAGGTCCAGGAGATCCTGGACGAGACGGTCACCACCGAGGAACTGCGCGCCATGCTCCGGCTGCGACGGGCTGAGCTGGAGGCCGGCATGGCCGCGGCGGCCATGCGGCTGGTACAGGTCGAGGCAAGGCTCCGAGCGATCGAGAGCGAGGGGCAGATGCCCACGAACGATGTCGTCATCAAGAACGTCCCGGCCGTACGGGTGGCCGAGCTGACCGCGACCGCCGCCAGTTACCAGCCCGAGGACATCGGCCCGGTCATCGGGCCCCTTTACCAGGAGCTGTTCCGGCGACTGGAGGCGGCCGGCATCACTCCCACGGGACCCGGTGTCGCCTACTACGAGGACGCCCCGGAGGGCGGCGGCCGGATCAGCGTTCACGCGGCCGTCCAGGTCGCCGCCCCTCTCCAGGAGGGCCCCTTCCAGGTGCTCGACCTGCCTCCGCTCGAGCAGGCGGCGACCATTGTGCACCGCGGCTCGATGGACACCGTGCTTCCCACCGCCCAGACGCTGGCCCGCTGGATCGACGGCCACGGGTACCGGTCGGCCGGATACCCCCGGGAGATCAACCTGGAGTGCCCGGAGGACCGCGAGGACTGGGTGACGGAACTGCAAGCACCGGTGACCGGGGCCTGACCGAGCACCCTCGGGAAAGCTCGGGGCGGCGCGGCAGTTACGGCCGCGCCGCCCCGGTGCCGGCGTACGCACGCGGACCGTGACGGCTGACAGCTGACAGCTGACAGCTGACGGCCTGCGCGAGTGCCGACCGCGCCTCCTCTGCAAGCCCGCCGCCCTGGCTGAACATGAGTGACGCTCACGACAGTGATTCGCGCACGGTACGCCGGATGCGGCACAGTGGTGTTTGGCCGGCGTGGTTGGACAAGGACGCGAAGCCAGGACGCGAAAGAAGGGCAGGCCCATGGGCGAACGGAGCGCGGGCGGCACCGGCGGGACCACGACGGTCGAGGTGACGGAGCCCGAGTTGCGGCGAAAGCCCGTCCAGCAGCGCAGTCAGGAGCGGCTGGAGCGGATCCTGGACGCCTGCGCGGAGTTGCTCGACGAGCAGGGCGCCGCCGCCCTGACCACCAAGGAGATCGCCGCCCGGGCCCAGGTACCGATCGGCACCCTGTACCAGTTCTTCACCGGCAAGCAGAGCCTGCTGGCGGCGCTCGCCCGGCGCAACCTGCGCCGCTACCTGGACCGGCTCACCAGGCGCCTGGAGGCCGAGAGCCCGCAGGACATCGGTGGCTTCGTGGACCTCGCGGTCGAGGAGTTCGTGGCGATGAAGCGGGCCGTACCCGGCTTCGGCGCGCTGGACTTCGGTCTGACCGGGCCGACCCCGCCCGCCCTGGACGATGTCGAGCACCTGCTCGACCTGACCCTCGACAACAACAGCGCGGTGGCCCAACTGCTGCACCGGCTCACCTCCGAACACCTCTCCGGCGAGGGGCGCAGGCCGGGGCCGCTGGCCCTTCGGGTGGCCCTGGAGTGCGCGGACTCGGTGCTCAAACTCGCCTTCCAGCAGGACCGGGACGGCGATCCGGCACTGATCGCCGAGTGCAAGCTGCTGCTCCGCCGCTATCTCGCCTGAGCGACCCGACGGGGCCCGCCTGCGACGGAACATGAGTTCGGCACACGTACGGCCACGCCAGAAGTTGACCCCCGGAAGGGTCAATTCCCGTGCGGACGGCGCAATCCGAGGCTCACGCGGGCGCGCGCCTGATTATCGTCCTGCTCATGCAAGGCGACGACGAACCGGAGTACCCCGAGCACCCTGCAGTCCCTGCACTCCCAGCCCTCCCAGAGCACCTCGAACACCTCGCGCACCCCGGCGACCACGACCACCACGAGCAGCACGAACATCCCGGCCACCCCTGCCCGTGCGCCTGTCCTCCGCCACCTCCCCCGCCTCCCCCGCCTCCCCCGCCCCACCGCCGCACTCCTGCCCACCCGACCCCCGCTCCCACCCACGCCACCGCCACCGCCACCTCCCCCGCCGCCTCCGCCGCCACCCCCTCCCCGCCGGTACCCACCCCGCACCCCGCCCCGCCCATCACCCACCCCACCCTCGCCGCCCCGCCCCCTCCCGCGCCGAAGCCGCCGCCGGCCCCCGCGCACCCAACACCGGTGCACCCCACCCCCGTCCACCCCGCGCCCGCACCCCCGCCGCCTCCGCCGGTCCTGCCGCCCACCCCGGCGCTGCCCGCTCCTCCCCCGCCCAGCCAGCAGCACGCCGTCACCGTGACACCGACCCATCACCCCGACGACAGCTTCGCCATGCCCGTCGCGGACCCGCAGAACGCCTTCGCCTTCATCGCCATCACCGTCCCGGCCGTCCTCACGGCGGCCGTCACCTTCATCAACCAAACCGCAGGGAGACGTCGTTGAGCATCGGTATCGTGATCGCCGTGGCCCTCGGCGCCGCGCTGGCCGTGGGCATCCTGGCCGTCTTCGGCCGCACCGCCCGGTCGCGCGAGGGCATCTTCTCCGGAGGCGCGCTCAGCTTTCTGGGTTCGGCCTCGCTCTCCTCGTTCATCCTGGTCGCGGCCTTCCTGATCGCCGGCTCCTGGTCCAACCTCAACACCGCCCGTGGGCACACCTGGGACGAGGCGCGGGCGCTCAACGCGGCCTACACGGACGCCGACGACAGCACCCGCCCGCTGCTGCGCTCCTATGTGAGTGATGTGATCGGCCCGGACTTCGAGGCGATGACCCACGGCGACGCGGCTCCCACCGCCTGGGCCGGCCTGGACGCCGTCCGGGCGCATGTCGAGGCTCTTCCCGCCTCGCCCCAACGGGCCACCATGCTGAGCGAGTTGGACGACATCTACACCAAGCGGCAGATCCGCCTGGCGGACGCCTCGCTCTCGCTGCCGGCCCCGCTCTATCCGGCGCTGATCGGCACCGGCCTGCTGGTGCTGCTGTACGCCCCGATCGCCGGATTGACCTTCCAGCGCCGGGAGGCCATCGCACTCGGCCTGGTCGGCTCGGTGGTCGGTTTCGGCATCTACCTGGTGCTGCACATGACGCACCCTTACACCGGCCCGATGCACGTCACCCCGGTGGCCTACCAGCAGAGCCTGGAGCGGTTCACCCAACTCTCCCAGCAGAGCTGACCGGCCCCCCGGTGCAGAGAGCTGACGGTCCATCAGCTACAAATGGAGTCGGCCCGGTTCGGGTGGTGTGCGCGCACCACCCGAACCGGGCCGACCGGTTACCCAGCAGAGGTCAACGTCAGGAGACGTTCACCGCGGCGTCGTCGATGACGAAGCTGGTCTGCAGCGAGGTGTCCTCGACACCGGTGAACTTCAGGGTCACCGTCTGGCCGGCGTAGGCCGACAGGTCGATGGTGCGCTGGGTGTAGCCGGTCGCGGCGTCCACGTTGGAGTAGGTCTTCAGCGTGGTGCCGTTGGCGGTCACGGTCAGCTTGTCGTACGCGGTGCTGCCGGTCTCGGCGGTGTCGACGTGCAGCCAGAAGCTGAACGTCGCCTTGCAGCCCGCCGGGATGGTGACCGACTGCGACAGCGTGTCGGTGTGCGAGCTGCCGTAGCCGTCCATCCAGGCCTTCCAGCTACCGCCGTGCGCGGCCTGGGACGAGGAGTTGTCCACCACGCCACTCGAAGCGGTCCACGGCGCGGCCGAGCCGGTCTCGAAGCCGCCGTTGCCGATCAGCTGCGCCGGGGTGCAGCCACCGCCACCGCCGCCGACCGTCCAGCTGAAGGTGGTGGAGCCGGTCGCGCCGGCCGAGTCCTTGGCGGTCACGGTCACGGTGTAGCTGCCGGCGGTGCTCGCGGTGCCGGTGATCAGGCCCGAGGAGCTGATCGACAGGCCGGTCGGCAGACCGGTGGCCGAGTAGGTCAGCGTGCCGCTGCCGCCGCTGGCCTTGATCTGCAGGCTGACCGCGCCGCCCTGGGCGGTGCTCTGGTTGCCCGGGTTGGTGACGGTGACCCCGCCGGTCGGCAGCGAGCCGACGTTGACGGCGGCCCAGGCGGTGGCGACCGCGTTGTACTCGGCGCTGTTGGCGCCGTACAGGTCGGTCGCGGCGGCCAGCGTCGCGGTACGCGCACCCGCGTAGTTGGTGGTCGAGGTCATGTGCGCGGTGAGCGCCTGGTACCAGATGTGCAGCGCCTTGTCGCGGCCGATGCCGTTGACCGTGATGTTGTTGATCGTCGGGCTGTTGTAGTTCACCCCGTTGATGGTCTTCGCGCCGCTGCCCTCGGAGAGCAGGTAGAAGAAGTGGTTGGCCACGCCCGAGGAGTAGTGCACGTCGAGGTTGCCGACACTGGAGGACCAGGAGTCGGCCGAGTTGCCGTCCTTGGAGGGCTTGTCCATGTAGCGCAGCGGGGTGCCGTCACCGTTGAGGTTGACCAGCTCGCCGATCAGGTAGTCCGGCTTGTCGCTGGCCAGGTTGGCGTACCACTCGACGCCGGTGCCCAGGATGTCCGAGGTGGCCTCGTTCAGGCCGCCGGGCTCGCCCGAGTAGTTCAGGCCCGCGGTGTTGGAGGTGACGCCGTGGGTCATCTCGTGGCCGGAGACGTCGATCTCGGTCAGCGGGTGGGTGTTGCTGGCACCGTCGCCGTAGGTCATGCAGAAGCAGCCGTCGTCCCAGAACGCGTTGGTGTAGTTGCTGTCGTAGTGCACCCGGCTGAAGGCGCCGACACCGTCGTTGCGGATACCGCTGCGGCCGAAGGTGTTCTTGTAGAAGTCCCAGGTCGCGGCGGCGCCGTACTGGGCGTCCACGGCGGCCGACTCGCGGTTGCTCGCGGAGCCGTTGCCCCAGGTGTCGCTGGACTTGGTGAAGAGCGTGCCGTTCCCGGAGGTGCCGTTGGCCATGTCGGTGGTGTACTGGCCGCCGCGGGTGCCGTCCTTCAGCTGGAAGGTGCTGCCCGACTGGGTGGTGGTCAGCGGGACCTGGCCGACGAAGACACCGGTGCCGGTGCCGGTCTCGATGGTCTCGGTCTTGCTCAGCACCGCGCCGGTGGTGGCGTCGGTGATCACCTGCAGCCGGCTCGGGGTACCGTCGGCCTGCTTGCCCGCGACCAGCGTCTTGTAGGCGAGCTTCGGGGCGTCGCCCTGGGCCCAGACGACCAGCTGCGGGGCCGCGTTGAGGGTCGCACCGGACTCGGCGGCCAGCGCATCGGCCTGCGCCTTGGGCGCGGCGACAGCGGGCGTGGTGCCGAGGCCGTCCAGGCTCGCGGAGTTGGCACGGTCCACGCTCTTGGTGGCGCCCGCGCCGTCCTGGTGGACGATCAGGTCGCCGCCGAGGACCGGCAGTCCGGCGTAGGTGCGGTCGTAGCGCAGGTGCTTGGCGCCGTTGGCGTCGATCACCACGTCCTTGGCGACCAGCTTCTCCTGGCTGCCGAGGCCGATGGCCTGGGCGAGCGCCGCGCTCTGCGCGTTGGCGCCGGCCAGCAGCTGGGCGTGCGCGGTGGCGGCCTGCTGGACCGCGGCGGGGGCCGGGGTGGCGGCCTGGGCGATGACCGGGATGCCGGTGGCGAGCAGTGCAGTGGTCGCGGCGAGAGCAGCCAGGGATATCCGGGCAGGCGTGTAGCGAGACAAGTTCTACTCCTTGACCGACCGGGCGCGGGGTCACGTCCGGTGGTGAGAAGCTGGCCGCGGGGTTGCGGCACAGCGCGGCCCTGCCACTGGTCGGCGGCGCGGGCACGTCACGTTTGGCGCTTGGGGTGGCGCAGGAGCCGGTGACGCTCTGTGGGGTGACGCTCTGTGAGGTGGTGCGATGTGGGGTGGTGCGATGTGCGGTGGGGAGTCGCCCCCGATTTGGGGTGGGGAGCGATGGGGGGAATCGTGACAGCTGACAGCCCATCAGTGACAGATGCACGTCAGAATTTGGCCGGTTAGAACAGTTAAGCGATCACGTGTCTTGACAGGGCCTTGACCCTCCGGCCTTCCATGAGAGTTCGCTAAACACCCGGCAAGTAGCGGTAGCGGCCGACGGGTTTCGGCCATTCGGCTGGCCGACGCCGACCGCCGGTGCCCGCCTGCTGAGCCGGATCGACGGGGCGGCGGTCCGATGATCGACAATGTCAGCCATGAGGACCATCTCCGCGCTCGGCGGACTGCTGCTGCTGGCACTCACCCTCGCCAGCATCCTGCGCACCCTGGTGGTGCCTCGCGGGCTCTACTCCTCGCTGGTGTTCCGGCTGTGGCGGACCTTCCGCGCGACGCTGCACGGCTTCGCCCGCCTGTTCGGCAACAGCTACCGCTCGCACGACCGGGCCCAGGCCTGGTTGGCCCCCCTGGTCCTGGTCGGCATGCTGGCCTGCTGGCTGATCGCGCTGCTCGCCAGCTTCACCATGCTGCTGTACGCCAGCTCGGACCTGTCCTGGAACGTCGCGCTGCGCGAGGCCGGTTCCAGCCTGTTCACCCTCGGCTTCGCCAGCGGCGACCGGCTGCGGCTCTCCGCCCTGGACTTCCTGGCCGCCGCCAGCGGACCGCTGGTGATCGCGCTGCAGATCGCCTACCTGCCCACCCTCTACAGCACCTACAACCGGCGCGAACTCGAGGTCACGCTGCTGCAGTCACGGGCCGGCGAGCCCGCCTGGGGCCCGGAGCTGCTCGCCCGGCAGTCCCTGGTGGACACCGAGACGGCGCTGCCGCAGCTCTACCGGGACTGGGAGCGGCTGGCCGCCGAGCTCGGCGAGAGCCACTCCAACTACCCGGTGCTGCTCTCCTTCCGCTCCCCGCAGCCCTACCGCAGTTGGATCGTCGGCCTGATCGCGGTGATGGACGCCGCCGCGATCCAACTGGCCGTCAGCCCGCGCAGCGCACCGCCGGAGGCCCGGCTGGTGCTGCGCGCCGGGTTCACCGCGCTGCGCGACATCGCCAGGGTGGTGCGGATCGACTACGACCCCGACCCGGACCCGAACACCCCGATCCGGCTCAGCTACGACGAGTTCGACGCCGCCGTGACCATGATCGTCGCGGCCGGGTTCGAGGTGGAGCGGCCGACCATACTGGCCTGGCCGCACTTCCACGGCTGGCGGGTCAACTACGAGCCCATCGCCTACGAGCTGGCGCGCCGCGGCGACGCCGTACCCGCGCTGTGGACCGGCAGCCGCGACTTCCCGGCCGCCCCGATCCCGCCGCGCCGCCCGGCCGACCGCCAGCCCGGCGCCACCGCCTGACGGCCGTTCGGCGCCCCGGACAGGTACCCGGCACCGGCCTGAGCGCCGGCCTGACGGTCGCTCAGCGCGGCGCGCAGCGCCGGAGCCAGGATCCGGCGCAGGTCGGCGGCGGACATCGCGGCGGCGGCGCCGGTCGGGTTGAGGTAGCGGGTGAAGATCAGACCGCCGATCACGGTCACCGCCGCGGTGGCCCGCTCGGTGGCGTCCGGGCCGCCGAGATATTCAGCGATCCGGTTGGTCACCTCACGTTCGATGAACCCCGGCACCACCTTCAGCACGTCCTCGTCGAGCAGCGCCGCGTGGTCGAGCGAGAGCCACGGTGGGCTCGCCGGGTCGGTCTGCTCCCAGGCACTGGTGACGGCGTGCAGGATCCGGTCGGCGACGAAGGCCCGGTCCCCCTTCAGCGCCTCCTCCAGCCCGAACTCCCCGCGCAGCGCACCTGCAGGGCCTCGCCGAAGAGTCCCTGCTTGGAGCCGAAGTGGTAGCTGATCAACGCCGGATCCACCTGGGCCGCGGCCGCCACCGCGCGCAGCGTGGTGCCCCGGTAGCCGTCGCGCAGGAAGAGCTCGCGCGCCACCGCCGTGATGCGCGCCTTGGTGGGCGGATTGCCGGGCGGGCGGCCGCGCGATTTATTCATCAACGTTGAATACCACGCGGCGGCGCGGCAGTGTCAAGGGCATCCAGAGCGAATCGACTCCCCCGCTGGTGGCGGGGTACCTGAGGAGTGCCCACATGCGTATTGCCGTCTTCGGTGCCAACGGTCCGACCGGCCGGCAGTTGACCGAGCAGGCCCTGGCCGCCGGCCACCAGGTCACCGCGGTCACCCGCCGGCCGTCGGCCTTCACCGCTCGCGCCGGCCTCACCGTGGCCCAGGCCGATGTTGCCGATCCGCCGGCCGTCGAGCAGGCGGTGGCCGGCCAGGACGCGGTGCTGTCCGCGCTCGGCGTACCGTTCAGCAAGCAGCCGATCACCGTCTACTCACAGGGCATCACCCACATCATGGCCGCGATGGAGCGTCAGGGCGTCAAGCGACTGCTGGCCGTCAGCTCCAGCGTGACCGACCCGAACTGGCGTCCCAGCAACGCCTTCTTCTTCAACAACGTGCTCGACCCGCTGGTCAACCGCAAGCTCGGCCGCACCCTGCACGCGGACATGCGCCGGATGGAGGCGCTGATCCGGCAGAGCGCGCTGGACTGGACGATCGCCCGCCCGTCCGGCCTCTTTGACCACCCCACGGTCACCGCCCACGAGCTCGCCGTCGACGCCGCAGACGGCCTCTTCACCGCTCGCGCCGACCTGGCGGCGAGCATGCTGGCGCAGTTGACCGACGACCGTTTCGTCCGCCGGGCGATGGCGGTCATCACCACCGAGGCGAAGCCGAGCATCCTCAAGTTGATCTGGAACGAGGGCATCAAGAAGAAGTGAGAGGAATTGTCGGAAAAGCAAGCGATTTCACGCTAGTCATATTGACGCATCATCAGCGAATAGCGCCCGCAAGTGAGCGTTTCCGCAGCTCATACCATGCGAGCGCTCGAATCCCAACGGGGGCGCGCGCATAGTCGCGCACCTCTCCACAGGCTCAGGAATTGCCCATAGTCCCCCACGACTACCGTCGGCATGCGATGGAATCGGACTGGCAGCGGATTTCACTCGTTTGCCGACGACCGTGAATGGGAGAGAGATTCCATGTCGATCGAGACCGGGCCGGCCCCGACCGAACCCCAGCAGGCGCAGGGCAGGGCTCAGCTCAGCCTGAGCACCGTAGCGGCACGCAACCTCGCCACCACGACCAAGTCCGAGCCGCAGATGCAGGGGATCAGCTCGCGCTGGCTGCTGCGCGCGCTGCCCTGGGTGCAGGTCTCCGGCGGCACCTACCGGGTCAACCGCCGGCTGAGCTACGCGGTCGGTCGCGGCCGCGTGAGCTTCGTGAAAACCGGGTCCGAGGTGCGGATCGTGCCACCCTCGCTGCGCGAGGTGCCCGTGCTGCGCGGCCTGGAGGACGACGCGGTGCTCGACCAGCTCGCCGCCCGGTTCACCCAGCGGGAGGTGGCCGCCGGCGAGGTGCTGGTCGAGGCCGGGCAGCCGATCGACGAGGTCTACATCATCGCGCACGGCAAGATCAACAAGATCGGCATCGGCAAGTACGGCGAGACCACCGTGCTCGGCCACCTGGCCGACGGCGACCACCTCGGCGACGAGGCCGTGCGCCAGTCCGACTCCCTGTGGGAGTACACCGTCAAGGCCGCCACGGCCGCCACCGTCCTCACCCTCCCCTGGGGCGCGTTCCAGGACCTGGTCGACCGCTCCCCCGAGCTGCGCCGACAGATCACCGACTACCTGGACAGCCACGGGCAGGCACAGAACCAGCACGGCGAGGCCGAGATCGAGCTGGCCGCCGGTCACGACGGCGAACCCGATCTGCCCAGCACCTTCGTCGACTACGAACTCGCGCCGCGCGAGTACGAGCTGAGCGTGGCGCAGACCGTGCTGCGGGTGCACAGCCGGGTCGCCGACCTGTTCAACGACCCGATGAACCAGATCGAGCAGCAGTTGAAGCTCACCATCGAGGCGCTGCGCGAGCGCCAGGAGTTCGAGCTGGTCAACAACGAGGACTTCGGCCTGCTCGCCAACGCCGAGTACGACCAGCGGATCCAGACCCACTCCGGCCCGCCCACCCCCGACGACCTCGACGAGCTGCTCAGCATGCGCCGCGAGACCACCCACCTCTTCGCCCACCCGAAGGCCATCGCCGCCTTCGGTCGGGAGTGCAGCCGGCGCGGCATCTACTTCGGCAGCGCCGACATCGGCGGCCACCACATCCCCGCCTGGCGCGGCGTCCCGATCTTCCCCTGCGGCAAGATCCCGGTGGTCGGCGGCCACACCTCCTCGATCATCGCGATGCGCGCCGGCGAGAACAACCAGGGCGTGGTCGGCCTGCACCAGATCGGCATCCCCGACGAGTACGAGCCCGGGCTCAACGTGCGCTTCATGGGCATCAACGAGAAGGCCGTCATCTCCTACCTGGTCAGCACCTACTACTCGGCGGCGGTCCTGGTGCCCGACGCGCTGGGGGTGCTGGAGAACGTCGAGGTCTCCCGTCCGCGTGACTGAGACCACGGCCGCCCGGCGGCGGCGGACGATGAAGGACGACGATGGAAGGTGAGCTGACGTGGCGTCACCGCTGAGTCGGATCACCGCTCCGGCTGCCCCGGGTGAGCTGGCCACGCTGGTCACCGCACTGCTGGCTGCCCCGCCGACCGCGCCGGGGCAGCCGGCGTGGGGGACGGTGGGGCGGCCGGCCCCTCAACCCGCGACCGCCCGGCCCGCCGCTCCCCGACCCACGGCCGCCCCACCGCCGTCCAATCCACCGCCGCCCAATCCGCGGCTACCCGGCCCGTAACCGCTCGACCGCAGGCCGGGGGTGGGGCCGGTGGGGCCGTCCTACCTTCCCGGCCCCACCGGCATCGGAACAGCGGCCACCCTGCTGCCCATTCGGCCCGCGCCGATGCAGCCCGCCACCGGCGACCACCCGCCGAGCGGGCAGCAGCCCGGTCCCGTCCCCGCGCTGCACTGCCCACCCGCCCTGCGTGACGACCCGGTCCTCGCCGAGGAGGTCAACACCGACCCCCGGGTTCGGCGCGCCGTGAAGCTGGCGGCCGGCGCCAGCACCCTGGTCAACGACCTCTACTCGATGGCCCGCCAACCCAGCGGCACCGAGCTGGGGTTCGACCTCCCGCAGCTGATCGCCCAGGAGGAGAAGTGCTCGCTGCGCGAGGCAGCGGACCGCACGGTCGAAATCCACGACGAGCTGGTGCGCACCTTCGAGATCGAGGCGGCCCTGCTCAGCCTCACCGGTTCCCCGCAGTTGTGGCGCTTCCTGATGGGCCTGTGGGCCTGGCTCGGCGGCAACCGCGAATGGCACGCCGGCAGCCCCCGCTACAACAGCGGCTGAAATACGCCCTCGGCTGTTAACGGGCCCGGGTCGCGCGGTTCTCGCGCGGCCCGGGCCCGTTCTCGTCCGGCGCCGGGCCGGGGAGGCGCACGCCTCCCCGGCCCGCTCTGGGGTCAGTTGTAGATGCCCCAGGAAAGCCCTCCGTAGTTGTCGATGATCTCGGTCCGGACTCGGTGACCCGGGCCGTCGTAGATCCACGGCGACTGCGAACCGCTGTAGGAGTCGTACCGGATCTGGCCGTTGTCCCAGACCAGGAACTGGCAGTGGCCGTTGGTCCTGGTCGGGTCGATGGCCTGGAAGTCGTGGTACAGGCCGTCGGAGTAGAGCCGCGGCTCGATCTTCTGGATGGCGTCGCAGTTCGGGGTGGTGGGCATCTGGAAGTCGCCCTCGACCGCGAAGGCCGGCGTGGACATGGTCAGGGCGAGCGCGGCGCCCGCGCCGAGGACGACGACGGTGGTCCGCAGCGAAGTACGGCGAAACAGCATGGTGTGGTTCCCCCGGTTATCGGTACCCGGCACACGCGTCGGCGGACGGCTCCGCCGGGGTACGGCCGGACGGAGCGATGGTTGCAGCGGCGGATCGCGGTCGCAAGGACTGAGCCGGTTTTCCGCCACTCTCCGACCACCCGCGCCCAACTCGCCGCGCCGACCCACCGCCTGACCACTACTCGCCGAGCGCCGTACCGTCGTGCGACCGTCAGGGCCCCGAGTGTCGGTCCTCGCCGGTAGGTTCTGATCGTCCACCAGCTGCCCGAGGGAGAATCAGGTTCCTTCCATGCCCGCAGAGCCACCGGCTTCCACTGCCCACCGCGACGCCGCCGACTGCCTTGGCGTCGCGGACGCCGCCCTCCAGCTCGCCACTCTGTGGGAGTTGGAGGCGCTGGCGGTGGCCCGTCCAGCGCAGCGGCAGCCCGTGGTGGATGCGGTCTGCAGCTTCCTGCGTACACCGGCCAACCCTGCGGACACCGACGTACGAGGCGAAGCCCTGCGGATGCTTGCCCGGCACCTGCGTCACACATCCACGGGCGAGGGCGAGTTCTGGGACGGCATGAGTGTCGACCTGTCCGGTGCCACGCTGGTCGATGCCGACTTCAGCGGTTGCCGGCTGACGGTGGGACGGTTCGCGGACACCCGCTTCCAGGGCGAGGTCTCGTTCGCGGCCGCCCGGTTCGAGGAGGCGTTGTTCTGGCGCGCGCTCTTCCAGGGCGACGCCGGCTTCACCGGCGTGCGGATCGACGGGAGCGCGGCCTTCGGGCGGACCCGATTCCACGGGGCCGCCGACTTCGACCAGGCCAGGTTCGGCGGGATCGCCTGGTTCGGACGCGGTGAGGAATGCCTGGACGACGACGACCCGCTCTGGGAGACCGTCGAACAGGCCGGATCGGTCTCGCTACCCTGGGACGAGCTGAACGAGACCGACCCGAGCTGGCCGAGCCACGTGCTGGTCGAGGACTACCAGGAGTGGACCGAAGGCGGCGACGGCGCCCGGTTCAACGGGCGGGCGTCGTTCCAGGGCGCTCGATTCGACGGGCCCGCCTGGTTCTGGAAGGCCCGGTTCGGCGGCGTCGTGACGTTCAGGAACGCCAGGTTCAACGACTGCGTCGGCCTCGACCAGCCCACTGTCGACCTCACCGGCGCGCAGGCCGCCCGCCCCCTCGATGACGACGACGCCCAGGACTGGCCGTTCGGCTGGACCCGAGGCCTCGAGCGCGAAGGACTGATGCCGCTCGTCGCCGACGAGTCCGTCCGGCCCTACGCGCGCCAACTGGCCGACAGCAGCCCCCAGGTCCGGCTCTCCGGCCTGCGCATCCTGGCCGACCTCGGCGATGCGACCCCGGCGCTCAGACGGCCCATAACGGACGCCCTCTGTGGGTACCTCCGAATACCCCTGTCCTTCGATCTCAGCACCGGACCGGCCACCCGTACCACCGCCCAGACCGAGGAACTGGACGTACGGCGCGTCGCCCAGCAACTCCTCACCGAGCGCCTGCGTCCGCGTCCGCGTCCGGCGGAGGGGACCGCACCGGTGCCGGCAGCCGGCCCGCAGTTCTGGGATCAAGCCTGGCTCCGACTCTCCGGGGCCACCCTGATCGACTTCGACCTCACCGACTGCCGGCTCGCCATCGGCGACTTCTCGGGAACGCAGTTCCACGGAGTCACGTCATTCGCCCGGACGTCGTTCAGCGAGAGCACACACTTCTGTCTGCCGGGCGGCGGCGGCTCCGCCTCCTTCCACGGTCCCGTCACCTTCGCCGGCGCCCGCCTCCCCAGCGGAACGCCCCGCCTCCGCTGCTGCGACCCGCACGCCAGGATGACCGACGGCACGTGACGGGACGGCCCGCGCGGCCCCCTTGATCCCTTCGGTTCCGTACCTGTTCAATCAGCGGATGCTCGAGACCGATGCCGACCCGGACGCCTGGGCCGTGCTCTCCGATGACCTGCACCCCTGCGAGCAGGTGGCTGCGGCGTGGTTGCTCGGTCTGGGCTTCAACCGGGCCGCTCCGGCGGAGGTCCTGGTCAGCCTCTTCGACACCGGGAGGACGGCCTCCTCGCCGCAGTTCCTGCACCGCGCCGACCTCCCGACCGGTGTCCTGGACGCGGCGGTCGTCCACCCCTCGAAGAACGTCCGTGGCAGAGCCGCAGAATCAGGGAGGCTCTCGGCCGAACAGTGGAGCCGGCTCCTCGCCGCCACCACGGAGCCGCACTTCCGCTATGCCCTGGCGGAGCTGGCAGCGGACCAGGCCGGGTATCGGGGGGCCGGAGCACGGATCGGTGTCGAGCGTCCGCCGGACTCCGAGTCCCGACCGCCTGCGAGCCCGGCCGAGATCGCGGCGATTCCGACGGCCGTCATGCACCGCCTGATCGCACTGACCGCTCTTGACTAGGCTGCGGGCATGACGCGGATCAGGGTGAAGCCGTCGTAGCCCTTCGAGCCGACGGTCTGGATGGCGGTGGCCTCGACCTGGGGGTTGGCGGCGATCAGCTCGTGCAGCCGGCGGATGCCGAGGACGGACGGGTCGGTGCTGTCGGGGTCGGCGACGGCGCCGCTGCGGATGACGTTGTCGACGATGATCAGCGAGCCGGGGTGGGTCAGGCGCAGCGACCACTCGAAGTACTCGGGGATGCTGGGCTTGTCGGCGTCGATGAAGACCAGGTCGAAGGGCTCGGCGCCGTCGTCCACCAGCTCGGCGAGGCTGTCGGCGGCCCGGCCGGTGCGGACCTCGGCGACCTTCTCCAGGCCGGCCTCGTGAAGGTTGGCACGGGCGACGGCGGCGTGTGCCGGGGAGAGCTCCAGCGAGATCAGGCGTCCGTCGGCGGGCAGCGCGCGGCCCATCCAGATGGCGCTGTAGCCGCCGAGTGAGCCGACCTCCAGGATCCGGCGGGCGCCGATGCCGAGGGCCAGCAGGTTGAGCAGCTTGCCCTGGGTGGGCGAGACGGCGATCTGCGGCAGCCCGGCCTTCTCGCTGGTCTGCAGCGCGGCGGTCAGCGCCGCGTCCTCACCGACCAGCACACCGTTCAGGTACTCGTCCACCGCGGTCCACTGCTGCTGCGTCATCAGAAACCTCCGCTGTCTCACCGGTTGTACCGGGGACGATCCTACGGGGCTGACGGTCACTCACCGGCGGAGACGGCGTCCCTTTCCGCCTGGTCCTGCTCGACGGCGCCCTCGGCCTGGTGCGCAGCCCGGGTGCGGGCCGCGCGGCGCTTGAGCACCACGGCCGAGCCGAGGCCGGCCAGGGCGGCCAGCACCAGGGCGATGTAGGAGAAGCTCTGCAGGTACTTCTCCACCGCCTTGCCGACGTAGTAGACGGCGACCGTGGTGCCGCCGGCCCAGGCCACGCCGCCGAGCACGTTGGCGATCAGGAACTTCCAGTACGGCATCCGCAGCGCACCGGCCAGCGGGCCGGCGAAGATGCGCAGCAGCGCGATGAACCGGCCGAAGAAGACGGCCCACATGCCCCACTTCTGGAAGGAGCGCTCGGCGGTGGCCAGGTGGTCGGGGCCGAAGTGGCGCGGGAACCTGCGGCCGAGCTTCTCGAAGAGTGGCTTGCCGCCCCTGCGGCCGATCGAGTAGCCGATCGAGTCGCCGATGATCGCCCCGGCGATCGCGCAGACCGCGACCAGCACCGGGTTGACCGTCCCCTTGGAGGCCAGCACTCCGGCGGTGACCAGCGCGATCTCGCCGGGCAACGGGATACCGAGGCTTTCCACGCCGATGATCAGGGCGACCAGGGCGTAGACCGCGCCGGGCGGCACACTCTGGATCCACTCGTCGATGTGCAAGGCCGGTTCCTCCAGAACGCGGGACGGCGAGGCCGCGCGGGGCCGCGGCGTCAGGGCAGCCTAACCGAATCCCCAGACGGCAACCGAAGCCCGCGTGCCGCACCGGCGCTGCGGTCAGCTCCCGGCCGCGATCTCGGCCTGCGGGAGGCTGCGTGCGCTGGGGCGGGTGTGCGCCGACCTCGCCCCAGCGCCGGTGCTGCTACTCGCGCAGGAACGTTTCGGTGAAGCTGGTGCCGCTGGAGCCGAGCGCGCTGGTGCGGGCCTCGTAGGCGCCGTTCGAGGGGTCGAGCGCGACCGGGCCGTGGGATCCGAGGGACGTGCCGTTGATGGTGGCGGAAGTGAAGTTCAGCGTGCCGAAGTTGGGGTAGGCCCCGGTCGGCGACTCGATGATGACCTCGGCGCTGGCCCGTCGCGCAGAGGAGAGCGACTTGGTGGTGCTGAAGGTCCAACCTCGCGAGGAGTCGGTCAGCTTCAGGGTGTACCTGCTGCTCCCGGCGTAGGTCACCGAGGCGCTGATGACGTCGCCGGCCGAGACCGGGTACGAGCCGAGGCTCAGGTAGACCGGGTTCGCCGGGTACATCTCGTACCAGGCCTGGTGCACGGGGCTGCCGCTGGAGCAGTCGGTCGCCACCCCGGTCTGCTCCACGGTGGACGAGCCGTACCCGTCGATGCCGACCCAGGGGGCGTAGAGGTCGTTGGTGGAGTTGCAGGTCGCGTTCGCCTCGGTCCAGGTCGCCGAGACGGAGGTGAAGCCGCTGCCGGTCGCGGCGTAGCCACCCCAGTTGTAGCCGTTGGTGTTGTACTGCAGCGGGCGGAACGACATTCCCTGCGCGGCCGCCGCGGTGGTGGGCGCGGCGGGGACGGCGAGGGTGGTTGCTGCTGCCGCGAGGGTGGCGACGCGTATCAGGAACTTGCGCATGCTGGCTCCTCTGTGGGGGACGATCAGGATGCTCATGCGCCGCCCAGGCCGTGGGGGTGGCTGACAGGGGCGGCAGTACAGGATCGCCGACTGTCATGAGCTGGGCAAGACCCCCCACAGCATTGGATGCCGAGTGAACTGTCGTGTCAGGCCAGAGGCTTGACGACCGACGGGCACCACCCGACGGGGCGCTCCCAACTCGAGGCGTCCGTCACCCCGTCGCCTCCGCCGACGACACCCTCAAGGGCCGACGCGACCAGAGGATGACGCCTGCCACTGTTCGCCCGGGCGACATGCGCTGTGCAACAGACGGATCCGTCCCGGCCCACCGACGACCCAACAATCCGGTGGTGTGATTGGGCTAGCCCAATTGCCGGGCCGTGTGCCCGCCCCTCCGCCAGAAGGACGCCCTGTCATGAGACGCTCCGCGCTCCCGCCGCACACACCACGGACAGCCCGCAGCTCGCACCTCGTCCCGTCCGCCGCTCGCCGGACGGCGGCGCCCGTCGCCGTCGCCGTGACCCTGGCCGCGCTCCTCGGCCCGGTCCTCGCCGGCGCCCCGCAGCTCGCCTCGGCCGCCACCCAGAGCGCGAATCTGCTGCTCAACGGCAGCGCCGAGACCTCGCAGTGCAGTCCGGGCGGCTGGGAGGAGACGACCGTGCCCGGCTGGAAGCTCGCCTCGGGCGATCCGGTGATCAACTGCTACGGCGTACCGACCGGGGCCTCGACCAGCACGCCCGGCTCGCCGACCAAGGGCACCGCCTACTTCCAGGGCGGCTCGCGCGGCTCCTCCGAGATGACCCAGGTCACCGACGTCTCCACGGCCGCCACCGCGATCGACGCGGGCGGGGTGCACGCCACCGTCTCCGGCTGGCTCGGCGGTGTCGGCAGCTACGACGACGCGGCGGCGGTGACCGTCACCTACCGCGACGCGTCCGGCGCCTCGCTCGGCACCTCCTCGATCGCCCCGGTGCTGGCCGCCGCCCGCGGCAACACGACCGAGTTCCTGCAGCGGAGCACCACCACCGCAGTGCCCGCCGGGACCCGTTCCATCGTCACCGCCGTCGACTTCACCATGACCGGCACGCAGAACGACGGCATGGCCGACGACCTGTCACTGACCCTGGACACGCCGGTCACCGCCGCGACGCTCACCGTGCCGGCCTCCAGCGTCCCGGCCTACGACCACGTCTTCGTGGTCATGATGGAGAACAACAACCTCTCCGCCACCTCCAACACGGTGGACGGCGGGGCCGGGATCATCGGCAACTCGGCCGCGCCCTACATCAACAACAGCCTGCTGCCGATGGGTTCGCTGCTGACCGACTACCACGCCGGCACCCACAACTCGGACCCGAACTACGAGCAGATCGCCTTCGGCAACTCCTACGGCCGCAGCAACCAGGCGGTCGGCGGCGGCAACGCCAACTGCATCACCAGCCCGGCCTGCACCGCGACCAACAACGGCCTGGGCGACAACCTGGACGCGATCGGCAAGAGCTGGAAGCAGTACACCCAGACCCAGACCAGCAACTGCCAGACCACCAGCAGCGGCGAGTACGCCCCGGACGACGTGCCGTTCTACTACGCGCCCAGGATGAAGAACGACAACGCCTACTGCCAGGCGCACTGGCAGCCGCTGCCGCAGCTGCTCAACACCGACCTCGCGTCCACCGCCACCACCCCGAACTTCGCCTGGTTCGACGCCGACTCCTGCTACGACATGGAGGACTGCGGCATCGGCGCCGGCGACACCTGGCTCAGCCAGACCCTGCCCACGCTCTTCAACTCCCCGGCCTGGACCCAGCAGAAGTCCCTGCTGATCCTGACCACCGACGAGGACGGCGCCGGCTCGCCGGGCGGCTGGGGCCCCGGGCAGACCAACCAGGTGATGACCCTGGCGATCGGCTCGCGGGGCACGGTGAAGGCGGGTTACCAGGACGCCAACCGCTACGACCACTACAGCACCGCCCGGGTGATCGAGGGCGCGCTCGGCCTGACTGCCACCATGACCAACAACGACAAGTGGGCCACCCCCTACAACGAGGTCTTCACCGGCACGCAGGGCGGCGGGAACACCGTCACGGTCACCAACCCCGGACCGCAGAGCGCGACCGTCGGCACGGCCACCTCGCTCCAGCTGACCGCGACCGACTCCGCCTCGGGCCAGAGCCTCAGCTACGGCGCGACCGGCCTGCCGACCGGACTGACCGTCAGCGGCTCCGGACTGATCTCCGGTACGCCGACCACGGCCGGCACCTTCAGCGTGACCGCCACCGCCACGGACACCACCGGGGCCGGCGGGTCGGCCTCCTTCAGCTACACGGTGGCCGGCGGTTCCGGCTCGACCTTCACCCTGCCCATCGCCAACCCCGGCGCGGAGAGCGGCAGCTGCGGCTCAGGCAGCGGTGGCCATGCGGCCCAGGGCTGGACCGCGACGGTCAACCAGCCGCAGCAGGTCTGCTACGGCTCGCCGACCTACCCGACCACCGCCCAGGGACCGCAGGCCCCGGCCACGCCCGGCAACGCCTTCTTCGACGGCGGCCCCTACGCGTCCAGCCAGATGACGCAGACGGTGAGCGTCCAGAGCCAGTCCGCGCAGATCGCCACCGGCACCCTGCCGTACAAGCTCTCGGGCTGGATCGGCGGCTACAGCTCGCAGGGCGACAACGCCGGGGTGGTGGCGACCTTCCTCGACTCCTCGGGGGCCTCGCTCGGGACGGTGACGCTCGCTCCGGTCACGGCCGCCCGGCGCAACAACCAGACCGTGCTGCTCCTTGAGCAGGCCGGCGGTACGGTCCCGCTGGGCACGGCGTCGGTGCGGTTCGCCGTCACCTTCAACCGCCAGGCCGGAACGGACGACGACGGCTACCTCGACGACCTGGCGATGACCTTCGGCGGCTGACCAGGGTCTGTCTTCCGGGTCTTGCCGGACCGGCGGCCCGGTGGCGTGCTGCGCCACCGGGCCGCTCGGCTACGCTCGCGGGTGTGAGCAGCCTCCCGGCCGGACCGGTGCCCTCCCCGACCCCGTTGGCAGCGGTCCGCGCGGGGGTCCCCGAGCACGGCGAGTCGCCCAAGTACTTCCAGATCAAGCAGAAGATCGATGCGGTCCTCGACGAGCTGGGCCCCGGTGCGCCGCTCCCGACCGAGCGGCAGTTCGCCGAGCGTTTCGGCGTCTCCCGGATGACGGTCCGGCAGGCCATCCGGGAGCTGCGGCTGGAGGGACGGGTCCAGCGCAGCGGCCGGTCCTCGGTGGCCGGGCAGCCGAAACTGGTGCAGTCGCTGACCCTGGCGAGCTACACGGAGGGCGTGCGCCGCCAGGGACGGCTCCCCGGGCGGCAACTCATCACCTTCGAGCGGCTCGCGGCCGGCAGCGCGCTCGCGGCGGGTCTGCGGATCGAGGCGGGTGCGCCGGTGTTCCACCTGGAACGGCTGCTGCTCGCCGATGAGGAGCGGGTGGGGCTCGAGAGCACCTACCTGTCGGCGACCCGCTTCCCTTCCCTGATGGACGAGTTCGACCCGGCGACCTCGCTCTACGCCCATCTGCGGGCCAGCGGTGTCGTCTTCGCCGACGCTGACGAGCGGATCGAGACGGTCCTCGCCTCGCCCCGCGAGGTGCAGCTGATCGGCACCAGCCCGGCGCTGCCGATGCTGCTGCTGAACCGGGTGACCCGCGACCGCCGGGGCCGCCCGGTGGAGTGCGTCCGCTCCCTCTACCGAGGTGACCGCTTCAGCTTCACCGCGCACCTGACCCCCGACGAGGCCTGAGCGGGCGTCCGCGCAGCTCGGCCGCGTCCGCGTCCTGCCGGTGTCCTACACCCGGCGGCCGTTGCGGGTGGGCAAAAATCGAGAGCGGCCGGACCGCATCCGCTCGGCGGTCTATCGTACGGACATGCCGCGCTGTCGGCTGCGGCCGCTCACGAAGGAGTCCCGTGTCCTCGCCCTGTGACCCCGAAAACGCTCCCGCCGGCGACGTCGGCGCAGCACTCCTGGCTATCGACTCCCGACTCAAAGCGCTCTACGACGGCAGGACCGAGTCCGGCCCCGAACAGCAGCAGATGGTCGATCAGTTCGCCGCATCCATGGGCCCTACCGGATTCGACGAGCTGCTGGACGGCGCCTGCACGCTCATCTTCATGTTCATGAGCTGGCTGCGGGCGGCCTGCGAGAGCCGCGACAAGGACGTCATCGAGCACGCGGTGCCCACCCTGGTGGCCACGATGCGCATGATGCCCAGGACCTTCCGTCCCGAGGTCATCCCCACCATGGCCGGCCTGCTCATCGCCGCCGGCACCGGACTGAGCCCCAACCTGTGGCGCGCCCAGTACGGACCCTGGACCAGCACCGAGATGAATCCGCTGGAAGCCACCGCCGTCCTGCTCGCCGACCACATCAATCGGCTTGCCGGTGACGACCACGATTTCGCCACCCGCCTGATCACCGAGGCCCTGTCCAGCGCGGAATAGGCGGCTAACCGTTCTCAAGAACAGCTCATCCAGGGCTTACGTGGACCGTACCGATCACCGCGCATCATGGAGCTGAAGGCCGCCCCGCAGGCCAGGACCAGGGCGGTTTCCGTCAGCTTTTCGACACGAACCACTAGTGGGGATGTCATGAGCGGGAATCAGGAATCCGGGACCCCGGTCCCCTCCGGCGGCTCAGGCAGCTCAGGCAGCTCAGGCAACGGCGCTCACGTCGGTCCGCCCAGCGGTTGGGGCCCACCGCCGATGCCCCCGTACCCGCCAGGCCCGACGCCTCCCGGCTACGGTCCCGCTCCGGTGCCGCCTCGCCGCCGCCGGGCTCGCTGGTACCTGGTGCCGCTGGCGGTGGTGGCCGTGGCTGCAGGGATCGGCGTCGGCCGCGCGTTCTGGCAGCCACAGTCGCCTCCGGCACCGTCCAACCCCGCCGCACCGTTCGTCCCGTCCAGCGGCGGCGGCGTCACCGGAGCCACGGATGTGTCCGCCAAGGTCGATCCGACGCTGGTGATCATCAACACCACCCTCGGCTACCAGGGCACCGGCGCCGCCGGCACCGGGATCGTGCTCAGCTCGAACGGTGAGATCCTCACGAACAACCACGTGATCGAGGGCGCCACATCGGTCTCCGCGACCGACATCGGGAACGGCCGCACCTACACGGCGACCGTGGTCGGCTACGACCAGGCCCGCGACCTGGCGGTCCTGCAACTGAAGAACGCCTCCGGACTGGCGACCGCCAAGCTGGGCGACTCCTCGAAGGTGGCGGTCGGCGACGCGGTGACCGCGATCGGCAACGCCGGCGGGACCGGCACCCCGACCACGGCCACCGGCAACGTGACTGCCCTAGACCAGTCCGTCACCGCGAGCGACCCCGGCACCGGCACGTCCGAGCGGCTCACCGGGATGATCGAAGTGGACGCAGACGTGCAGGCCGGCGACTCGGGCGGCTCACTGGTCGACGCCACCGGCGCCGTGATCGGCATCGACACAGCCGGAGCCGACACCAGCGTGAGCGGGCCGCAGCAGGCAACCTCGCAGGGGTTCGCGATCCCGATCAACACGGCGCTGCCGGTGGCCCGTCAGATCATGGCGGGCCAGGCCGGCACGGACGTCCACATCGGGCCGACCGCCTTCCTCGGGGTGGAGGTCGCGACGACCTCGGGCACCGACTCCGGCACGGGCGCACCGGTCGCGGGCGTGATCACCGGCTCGCCGGCCGCACAGGCGGGGCTCGCCGAGGGCGACGAGATCACCGCCGTCGACGGCCAGGCGGTCGACACCCCGGCGGCGCTCACCACGATCATGGCGAGTCACAGCGTCGGCTCCCGGGTGACCGTCCAGTGGACCGACGCCGCCGGCGCATCGCACAGCGCCACCGTCACCCTGATCAGCGGACCCGCCGGCTGAGCCCCGGACAGCCGCGTTCACCTCGGTTCGCCGCCGGAGCGCTCCGCGCGCAGCATCGAGAAGATGACCTGATCGTGCCACCGCACTGCGCGGAGCGCAGCACGCCCTCCCTGACGAAGCCCGCCTTCTCCAACGCTCGCTGCTCGGCGAGGTTGGCGCAGTCCGTCCAGGCCTGGAGCCGTTCGGCCCTGGTGTGGTCGCACACCCCGAGACGGCCGCGATCAAGCTCCCGCCGAGGATTGACCGACCGTCATCATCCGGGCTGACCGTCCGTCACTGACGGTGGGCGGGCGGGCACGCAGAACCGGAACCTGGCTTCCTGTGAGTCAGCTGTCAATTCCCTGGGAGAATCCTGTCCACTTCCCGCCATTGTCATGTTCTGCCCATGACATGTACAGCTCCGCGCCCCTACGGTGAGCAGCGCTCCGGCTGATGTCGCGTCAACCGGGGCGACCCCCACTTTTCGCTCTCCGTACCGGGCCGCCGGCACAAGCGGTGCGGCACGGCATGCCGGCCGCCCCCAGCAGTCGGCGACCCCCACAAGGAGCTCATCCATGCGTTCCCGTATAGCGATCGGCATCGCCAGCACCCTGGCGCTGTCGTCCTGCCTCACCCTGGCCGGCACCGCCACCGCGGCGACCCCCGACGCGCGGCCGGCCGGGCACCACGTGCACCACAAGCACTTCGCCACCGGCCTCGACCTGAACGCGCTCAAGGCCCACCACGCGCTGCGCCCCGCCGCGGCCACCGCCCAGGACCTGAACACGATCGCGCCGTTCGCCCGCTCCGGCGCGGCGCCGGCCAGCGCGGACCTGACCCAGTACGCACTCTCCCCCGGCGACCAGGGCCAGGTCGGCTCCTGCGTCACCTGGGCGACCGGCTACACCGGCTACGGCATCCTGATGAACGAGCAGGGCATCAGCGGCGCGCCGATGGCTCCCATGTACATCTACTCACAGATCGCCCAGGGCAACGACAACGGCACCTACGCCAGCGTCGCGCTGCCGATGGAGCAGCAGCAGGGCATCGACACCCAGTCCGACTACTGGCAGGGCACCACCGACTACACCACCCAGCCGGACGCCAACGAGACCGCGAACGCGGCCAACTACAAGCTCTCGGGCTTCGTGGCGCTGCCCACCAGCGGCAGCGCGGCCCGCACCGCGATCGAGAACGCCATCTCCCGGGGCGAGCCGGTGCCGATCGGCTTCACGGTCCAGCAGAGCTTCATGGACCTCAACTCCCAGACCGCGTCGGACTACAGCTACATGCCCGGCGACACCAGCAGCGACCCGGTCGTGGGCGGCCACGAGATCACCATCGTGGCGTACAACGACCAGGGCGTGACGATCGAGAACAGCTGGGGCACCGGCAACTGGGGCAACGGCGGCTTCGCCAACCTCCCGTGGAGCTTCTTCGACGCGGGCGTGGTCGACGAGGCCCACGCGATGGGCAAGCTCGCCTGACACACCGTTCGACCAGGTGCCCGTCCGCCAGGACGGCCACCCGGTCCGCGCCGTGCAGCGTCTCGGGCCGGCCCGAGGCGCTGCACGGCCGGGAAGCCCAGTCGATGGTGCAACGTTCGCGCCGACCGGGGCGGTCGTCCGAAGGTCACTGCGTTCAGCGGGCGCCGCGCGGCTTGACCAGTCGGACTTCCTCGACGCCGAGCAGGCCGACCAGCGGCACCCGCGCCCGCTGCTGCTCCGGGTCGACCACCAGGCCGGCGCCGCGCACCTGGTCGAGCAGCAGTTCGGCGAGCGGCATCACCATGTGCCGGCCCCAGCAGCGCTCGGAGGAGTGGCCGAAGGGCAGGTAGCCGGGGGCGGTCTCGGGGTCGAGGGAGTCCCAGCGCTCAGGCCGGAACTCCTCGGGGTCCTCCCACAGGGCCGGGTTGCGGTGCGAGAGCAGCGGCAGCAGCAGGACGTCGTCGCCGGGGCCGATCCGCCGGTCGATCTCGGGGTACTCGGGGGAGGCGTAGCGCAGGATGTTCCAGGAGGGGGGCAGCAGCCGCAGCGACTCGTGGATGATGTCGCGGTTCGGCGTGCTGCCGTCGAACGGCGCACCGAGCCAGAGCGCATTCGCGACCAGCGTGGAGACGGTGAAGCAGACCGGGGCGGCGGCCCGCCGGTACATGCCCATCGCATAGCGCCGGTCCTGATAGGTCTTGGCATCGGCCAGCATCCCGGCTGTGCCGGTCAGGTCGTCCCCCGGTTTCGGCCGACCGGGCAGTGCGGCGCCCGCCACGATCACCGACCAGGTGAGTTTGGGCGTCAGTTCGAGGTTACGGCTCATCAGCATCCGCAGCCGATACGGGTCCTTGCCGAGGATGAGGTCCCGCAGGAACATGTGGCCGGTGATCGGCCACGGCCCGGCGAGGTCGACCTCGGCCGGCAGCGGCCGCTTGAGCGCCTCGCGCACGTCCCCGCCGATGGTCCGCATCACCGAGGAGGCCTCGTTGCGGGAGATCGACCGCCCGTGCAGCGGCTTGAACGTGGGCCGCTCGGTCTCGGTGGCCCGGCGGGCGGCGAGGATCCGGTCGGCGACCTCGGGTCCGGCGACCCCGATGGTGTCGGACTCCAGACGGAAGACGTCCTGGCCCAGGTGGTCCCGCAGCAGGGCGGCGAGCCGCGGCGCGAACACGGTGGTCCGAGCACGCGGACCGGCAGAAATCGGCATGTCGGGTCTCCGAGGTCTTTCCGAGGTCTTTGGGGGGAGATTTCCGGGGGCTTCGAGAATGGCCCGGGGAATCGTCCCCGTCCGAAGGACGGGGACGGCCCCGAGGGTTTAGTACCAGTGGTACCAGGCGTGAGCCTTCAGGCTCTGCTGGCCACGAACGGCATCGCGGATCGCAAAGAGGACCTTCATCTGTGCACCCCTTTCGTATTTCTCGGTGAATTCGACCATTCAGCGCTGATGGGTTGAGTGAAGCCCATGCACCGGGTGCCGTCAATGGCCGTGCCGGTGCTATTGGCCGGACAACTCACAGGTGTCCGAAAAGGCGCGAAGGAAGATCCGTTTTCGGCAGTTCTCACCGTTCACTGAACCCGGAACCACCTCCGGTACGTTGCACAGCTGCTCGGCGAGGCCACCCCGCACAGCGACTCATGTAGGCATCCGCCCCTTGACCCACGGTCAGCGTTCGAACACGGTAGGGTGATCGAAATTCCGTGGGGAGGACGCGAATGGTGCACAACGAGTGGGCTCAGCCGGGCGAGGACGAGATGGTTGAGCCCCCGCCGATCGACACCACCGTCGCGCACTCCGCCCGGATGTACGACTACTGGCTCGGCGGCATGACCAACTTCGCCGCCGACCGCCGACTCGGCGCCGCCGTCGAGGAGTTGATACCCACCATCCGCACCATGGCCTGGGAGAACCGGCGTTTCCTCGGCCGGGCCGTCCGGCACCTGATCCAGGCGCACGGGATCAGCCAGTTCCTGGACGTCGGCACCGGCATCCCCACCAAGGGCAACACCCACGAGGTCGCCCAACTCGCCAACCCGGCCGCCCGGGTGCTGTACGTCGACAACGACCCGATCGTGCTGGCGCACGCCAACGCCCTGCTGAGCAGCACCGCGGTCGGCCGCACCGCCTACATCCACGCCGACCTGCGCGAGCCCCGGTCGATCCTGGACCACCCCGCACTGCGCGAGACCCTCGACCTGGAACAGCCGGTCGGGCTGATGCTGCTGGGCGTGCTGATGCTGGTCGCCGACGCGGACGAGCCGTGGCTGCACGTCGCCGAGTTGCTCGACGCCCTGCCGCCCGGCAGCTGCGTCGCGGTCAGCCACGTCACCGCGGACTTCGACCCTCGGGCGGTGGGCGCGGTGGTCAACGCCGAGGACGAGGGCCGGATCACCCTGGTCCCCCGTACCAAGGCCGAGGTGGGGCGCTTCCTGGCCGACTGGGAGCTGCTGGAGCCGGGCATCGTCCCGGTGATGGCCTGGCGGCCCGACGGCGAGCCGCCCGCCGACCCGCAGGCCGCGTACTACTGGGCCGCCGTGGCACGCAAGCCGTTCTGATCGGGTGCGCTTCGCCTGCCTCGGGAGCACCCTGGCTGCATGGACACCAACAGCAACCAGCCCGACCCGCTGATCGAGGTCGCCGCCTTCGACTCCGACAGCCGCTACCGCCTGGTCCGCTTCAAGGGCCACGGCACGGAGCCGGTGGACCAGCAGGAGTTCAAGGCCGAGGCCACTCGCTTCTTCCCCACCATCGACCTGGACGACCCCGACCAGGTCCACTGGGCGGACCACCCGTGGGAGTGGCCCGCCTGGCACCCCGGGGAGGCGTGAACGGCACGCCCCGTCAGGCCCGGAACGGCCCCTGGCTGACGAACCGCGTCAACTGGCGCGCGAACAACTCCGCTTCGCCCGGCTCCCAGGACGTCAGCGACCCCGCGATGATCCCCGCCAGCCGGTGCCGCAGCCGGGCCACCACCTGCTCGCCCTCCTCGGTGAGCAGCAGCAGCGTGGCCCGCCGGTCCGCGGGGTCGGCCTCCCGGCGGACCAGGCCGGCCGCCTCCAGCTGCGAGGCGCGCCGGGTCACTCCGGAGCGGTCCAGTCCGACCTCGGCGGCCAGCTCGGCCGCGCTGCGCGGCCCGGTCCTGGCCAGGCCGCTGAGCACGGGGTAGGTCAGCTCGTCCACCGCGAGGCCCTCGGTGAGCTCGCGGTACAGCTGCGCCCGGGTGCCGCGCTTGAGCAGCAGGCCGAGCGCGTCGGCGATCTCGAATCCCACCTTGTCGTTCATCTCGTTCATCTCGTCCATGGACCCAACGATAGCGTGCGCAGCGCACGCAAATGCGTTAGGCTGCTCGGCGAAGCGTGCGCAGCGCACGCATTTTCGCCAGAAGGAGCCACCATGCCCAGAACCGACATCGCCACCGCCCTCACCGACCTGCTCCTCACCCCCGGCCTCGACCTCCAGCAGGCCGCCGACCGGCACTTCGCCCCCGACTACCGCCAGCGCACCGACGGCCGCTGGGACGACCGCGCGGCCTTCCTGCAGCACATCGCCCACCTGCGCACCGTCGTCGCCACCGGCTCCGTCGAGGTGCACGAGGAGTTCACCGACGGCACCCGGTACGCCGACCGGCACACCGTCGAGGTCACCAAGACCGACGGCGCCACGGTACGGATGGAGGTGTACCTGTTCGGCGAGTTCGCCCCGGACGGCCGCTTCCGCCGGATCGAGGAGACCACCCTGCTGCTCGCCGGCGGCGCGGCCGACCGGGACCTCGGCAGCGCACGCTGACTCCTCGCCGGGACTGCGCGCAGGCAGGCCCAGGCCGGTGCTTTTGCGGGTGACGGCTACGGGAGTTGGGCAGCAAGCTGCCATGACCGACACCCGACCCCCACGTAGCCGGCATCCGATGGAGCTGCACGAACTACGCGTCCCCGCACCCGGCGCGCTGTCCTTCTCGATCGGCTCCTTCGACACCCTCGGCCCGCTCGCCCGAGCACCGTTCCCGCACCGCCACAGCTTCTACGAGATCGCCCTGGTCACCAGCGGGCGCGGCGCCCACGTGGTGGACCTGACCCGGTACCCGCTCGCCCCGCCGCACCTGTTCGTGATCACTCCCGGCCAGGTGCACCACTGGGAGGACGCCGTCGACCTCGGCGGCTGGGTGCTGATCTTCAACGAGGATTTCCTGCTCCCCCACCCCGAGGACGTCGAGGCACTGCACGCGCTCGCCGCCGGGCCCTGGCGCGACCTCCAGCCGGGTCAGGCCGCCCGGTTCGGCGCCCTGCTCGCCGCGATGCAGGAGGAGTACCGGGACGCGGGCCCCGGGTTCGTCAGCGTCCTGACCGCCGGACTGCACATCCTGCTGGTCTGGGCGCTGCGCGCGCACGGCGCCCGACTACCGCGCGGGGCGGGTGCCGACCGGGGCGGCGACCTGGCCGCCCGGTTCACCCGGCTGGCCGCATTGCCGGGCACCAGGGATCGCTCGGTGCTGTCGCTGGCCCGGGAGTTGGGCGTCTCGGCGGGTCATCTGCACACCGCGGTGAAGCGGGCGACCGGCCGCACACCCGGTCAGCTGCTCCGCGAGCAACAGACTCTGGAGGCCAAACGCCTCATCGTCGGCACCGATTTGACGATCCGTCAGATAGCTACTCAGGTCGGGTTCGCCGACGCCGCGTACTTCTGCCGCTTCTTCCGGCGGGAGACCGGGGCGAGCCCGGGCGAGTTCCGCCGGGCGGCCGGCGGGATTCACCACGTTCCAAGAGTCCGGTCCATCGCCGAGCCCGGCCGGCCTGCGTAGCTTGCTTGTCAGGGTGCGCCCACCAGCGCGTGGCGGCCGCCGGCACCCCCATGGCCGGCGGCCGCCGCTCCGGGCGTCCTCCCGCCGGCGGAGCCCCCGACCCGCTACTCCTCGCGCACCGACAGCACCACCTTCCCCGCCGGATGCCCGCTCTCGCTGCGCTGGTGCGCCCGAGCCGCCCCTTCCAGCGGGTACACCGAGTCCACCCGCAGCGTGAACTCCCCCGCCTCCGCGAGGCTCGCCGCCTTCGCCAGGGCGCCGAAGGCCGAGGCCTGGCTGGTGGTCCGCACCCCGTGCCGGCCCGCGTTGAAGTCGGCGATGGACAGCACCGCGTCCGGCGAACCGGTGATCGCCACCAGGTCCGGCACCGACCCCTTGCCCGCCGTGTCGAGCGCCAGATCGACGCCGTTCGGCGCCAGTTCGGCCACCCGCCCGGCCAGTCCGGAGCCGTACAGCGTCGGCAGGACGCCCAGCGTGCGCAGGTACGCGTGGTTGGCCTCGCTCGCGGTGCCGATCACGGTGAGCCCGGCCGCCCGGGCGAACTGCGCGGCGGCGCTGCCCACACCGCCGGCCGCGCCGTCGATCAGCAGGGTCTGCCCGGGGCCGGCCCCGAGCGCGTCCAGCGAGCGCTGCGCCGTCTCGGCCGCCACCGCGAGTCCGCCGACCTCCGGCCAGCCGAGGACGGCGGGCTTGGCCGCGACATGGTCGAGCACGGCGTACTGCGCCCAGGTCGCGCGGCCGAGACCGAAGACCTGGTCCCCGACGCTCACCCCGGTCACCCCCTCGCCCACCTCGTCGACCACACCGGCCGCCTCCAGGCCGGGAACTGACGGGAAGTCAATCGGCACGAAGTCCTTCATGTAGCCGGCCCTGACCTTGCAGTCGAAGGGGTTCACCGCTGCCGTGCGCACCGCGATCCGTACCTGCCCCGGCCCCGCGTGCGGCTCTGGCAGCTCGGTCACCTCCAGCACCGAGGGGTCGCCGTACCGCGCGAAGGTCACTGCGAACATGCTGCTCTCCAGCCGCTGTCGGAAGTCCTGCGGCCAGCCTCACCCAGCGGCGGCCCGACACGCCGCAACCCGGGCCGGCCGGGCGGGCGCGTGTCGCCGGTCGGCGGGCGGGTGCATCGACGGGCCTCGAGTGCTTCCCTGGGGAGCGGACCCCCCTTTCCCCTCGCCTGCCTGGAGACCCCATGGACGAGCCGCTGCGGTTCGGCGCCGAGGAGGAGTACCTCCTGGTCGACCCGGTCACCGGCACGACCGCGCCGCGCGCACCACAGGTGCTCGCGGACGCGGCGCGCGAGCTGGGCGAACGCGCGCAGGCCGAGTTCTACCGCACCCAGGTGGAGGCCTGCACCCGCCCGGTCTGGACCGCCGAGGCGCTGCGCGAGGAGCTGCTGACCGTCCGCACGGCGCTGGCGGCGGCCGCCACCCGGGCGGGCTGCCGGCTGGTGGCCACCGGCACGGCGGTGCTGCCCAGCCGCCACCCGCTGCCGGTCACCGACCACCCGCGCTACCACCGCATCGCCCAGCTGCTCGGCGCGGCGGTGGCGGACCAGCTGGGCGGCGAGGTCTGCGGCTGCCACATCCACGTCGGCGACCTGACCCGCGCCGAGGCCATCGCGGTGAGCAACCGGCTGCGCCCCTGGCTGCCCGTGCTGCAGGCGATCGCCACCAACTCGCCGTTCTTCGAGGGCCAGGACGTGGGCCTGGCCAGCTGCCGGGCCGCCCGGTACAGCCGCTGGCCACTGGTCGGCCCGCCCCCGCTGCTGGACGCAGCCGGCTACGAGCGCGCCGCCGAGCAGCTGGTCGCCAGCGGCCGGGTGGTCGACCGCCGGGGCATCTACTGGTACGCCCGCCCGTCCGAGCACCTGCCGACCCTGGAGGTGCGGATCGCCGACGTCAACGCGGACCTGGACGTCACGGTGCTGCTCGCCGTGCTGATCCGCGCGCTGGCCCGGGTCCTGCTGGGCGAGGCCCGGGCCGGCCTGCCCGCCCCACCGGTCCGCCCGCCCGCGCTGCGCGAGGCGCACCGGCGGGCCGCCCGCTCCGGTCTGGCCGCCACCGGCGTCGACCCGCTCACCGGCACCGAACTTCCGATGCCCCGGCTGCTCTGCGCCCTGCTCGACCGCGCCGCTCCCGGCCTGGCCGCCGCCGGTGACCTCGACCTCGCGCGCACCCTCACCGCTCCCCTGCTCAGCGGCCGCACCGGCGCCCAGACCCAGCGCGCCGTGCTGGCCCGCACCGGCTCCCTGCACCGGGTGGTGGACCAGCTGGCGAGGCTCACCGCGGGCATCGAACGCCCGGCGCTGGCGGGCTGAAAAATATTTTCCCGGAAGGTGTGACACTTCCGGACCGCCCGCCGCTGTACCGATTGGATGGAGCACCCAAGGGCTCCGGACAGGTGGCGGCTTCCCCGGGCACGCCATCTGACCGGATCGCCGGCAGCTTTGACTGTGCAGAGATCGGCTGCCGGCTCCACGGGTAGGCGGGTTTCCCTGGCCCGCCCGACCCGCGACGCCCCCTGGGCCCGGTGCAGCTGGGGTCGGCTGCACGGGGCCCAGGTAGGGCCTCGGGCTGTCACCGGCCGTGGCCGGCCCTACCTGGGTCCGACACCACCTCACACCAGCGAGCAGGAACGTCTCCGTGACCGACGACACCATCGAGTTCGACCGCGTGGACCTCGCCGACGCGCTCGACCTCCCACAGCCGCCTGTCCCCGCGCTCGACGACCAGGCGCCGGTCTTCGTCGACGCCAGCGGCCGCCGCCAGCGCCGGGTGCGTCGAGCCGGTCGGCTGCTGGCGATCCCCGCGGCCGGGTACGTCGCGCTACTGATCAGCTCGGCGCTCGGCGGCCCGACGGTGCACTCCCCGCTGCTCCCGCTGCCCGCCCCGCCGCCGACCAGCGCACCGCCGTCCCGGCCGCAGCCGCCCGCCCAGCGCCCCGGCGGACCCGCCCACCGACTCCGCCTCGGCCGCACCAGCGGCCCGCCCGCAGGCCGCACCCGTCGCCGCCAGGCCGAGCGCCGCCCCGTCCGCCGCCCAGTCACCGACACCCGGCGTGACCCCGCCCGCGTCCTCCGCACCGCCCAGCCCGGCACCCAGCCCGACGCCGAATCACCCGCACCCGTCACCCAGCCACCACCCGCACCCCTGACCAGGTCCTGACCAGCGGAGATAACCCCCGATGTCGCAACGCCGCCGCCGTGCCCGTACCCGTGGCCGGCACGGCAGTGTCAGGACCGTGCCGCTGCGCACCCACTGGCTGCTGCTCACCGTCACCGTGCTGACGCTGGCCGCCGCGCTGCTGCTCCAGGGCTACACCCAGCACCTCTACGGCGGCTCGCCCGACGGCGCGGCGCTCTCCCTGGGCCCGCACGACGCCGTTCCCGCCGACGTCTCGACCGGCGGGCCGGTGATCGACCCGGGCACCGGCGCCGGATCCGCTCCGCGCACCGCCGCCCCGAAGGCCGACACCATCGCGCTGACCTTCGACGACGGCCCGGACCCGACCTGGACCCCGCAGGTGCTGGACCTGCTGCGCCGCCACCACGTGCCGGCCACCTTCTTCGTGATCGGCTCCCAGGTGGCCGCCAACCCCTCGCTGACCCGCCGGATCCTGGACGAGGGCAACCAGCTGGGCATCCACACCTTCAGCCACCCCAACCTCGGCTCGCTGCCCGCCTGGCAGCGCTCGCTGGAACTGCGCGAGGCGCAGCTCGCGGTGGCCGGCGCGACCGGACGCACCACCTCGCTGCTGCGCCCGCCGTACTCCTCCACCAGCGACGCGCTCACCGACCACGACTGGCAGGCCGTCCAGCAGGCCGGTCGGGACGGCTACCTGACCGTGCTGACCACGCAGGACAGCGAGGACTGGCGCCGCCCCGGGGTGGACCGGATCCTGGCCAACGCCACCCCGACCGGCCACCAGGGCCAGATCCTGCTGATGCACGACGCGGGCGGCGACCGCTCGCAGACCGTGGCCGCCCTGGAGCAGCTGCTGCCCCGGCTGCAGGCCGCCGGCTACCACTTCGCCACCGTCGCCGACGCGGTCGGCCTGCCCGCGCCGGTCCACCCCGCCACCGCCCAGGACCACTGGCAGGGCCTTGCCCTGGTCGCGGTGCTCCAGCTCAGCGACTGGGCGCTCAAGATCCTCGGCTGGCTGCTCTACGCCGCCGGCGGGATCGCCCTGCTGCGCGCGGTCGCCGTGCTGGTCGCCGCCCGCCGGCACAAGAAGTACGCGGACGAGCCGTGGGGCCCACCGGTGACCCAGCCGGTCAGCGTGATCGTCCCGGCCTACAACGAGGTGGCCGGGATCGAGGCGGCGGTGCGCTCGCTGCTCGCCTCCGACCATCCGGTGGAGATCATCGTGGTGGACGACGGCTCCACCGACGGCACCGCCGAGCTGGTCGAGTCGCTGCGCTTCCCGCCCTGGGTCCGAGTGATCCGCCAGGCCAACGCGGGCAAGCCGGCCGCCCTCAACACCGGCATCGCCGCCGCCACCTGCGAGCTGCTGGTGATGGTGGACGGCGACACGGTCTTCGAGCCGGACGCGGTGCGGATGCTGGTGCAGCCCTTCGCCGACCCGCGGGTGGGCGCCGTCTCCGGCAACGCCAAGGTGGCCAACCGGGGCGGCCTGCTCGGCCGCTGGCAGCACATCGAGTACGTGGTCGGCTTCAACCTGGACCGCCGGCTCTTCGACCTGGCCGAGTGCATGCCCACCGTGCCCGGCGCCGTCGGGGGTTTCCGCCGCTCCGCGCTGCTGGGCGTCGGCGGGGTCAGCGACCAGACGCTGGCCGAGGACACCGACCTCACCATGGCGCTGTGCCGCGACGGCTGGCGGGTGGTCTACGAGGAGCGCGCCAAGGCCTGGACCGAGGCGCCCGCCTCGCTCGGCGCGCTCTGGCGCCAGCGCTACCGCTGGTGCTACGGCACCCTGCAGGCGATGTGGAAGCACCGCGGCGCCCTGGTGCAGCGCGGGGCGGCGGGCAAGCTCGGCCGCCGCGGCCTCGGCTACCTGCTGCTCTTCCAGGTGCTGCTGCCGCTGCTCGCCCCGGTGGTGGACGTCTTCGCGCTGTACGGCCTGGTCTTCCTCGATCCGGTCCGGATCATCGGCCTGTGGAGCGCCTTCCTTCTGGTCCAGCTGCTGATGGGCTGGTACGCCTTCCGACTCGACAACGAGAAGCCGGGAGCGCTGTGGACCCTGCCGCTGCAGCAGTTCGTCTACCGACAGCTGATGTACCTGGTGGTGATCCAGTCGGTCTGCACGGCGCTGGCCGGCTCGCGGCTGCGCTGGCAGCGGATGGAGCGCTACGGCAGCACGGCGCGCCTGACCGACCCCGGTGGGCAGCAGACAAGCACTACGGCTAGCATGTGACAGGTTGTCACAATGAGTAGCGGTCCGACCGAACTGGAGACAGCGCCATGGCTGACGAACCGGCTGACTGGGCCACCTGGACGACCAAGAACGTGCGCTCCGGGCCCGGCGGGGTCCAGACCGTCGAAGGGGCGTGCCTGACCGGCGACCTCAGCGTGCACACCACCTGGACGGGCACCGAGGCCATCCTCACCGTGCAGTACACCGACGCCCAGGACTGGTTCACCCTGCAGGGCAGCCCGATCGACGTGACCGAGGAGCGGGCCGCCCGGGTCCTGCACCAGAACGCCGTCGAGGCCGTCCGGGCCGGCGGCGGGGCCGCGCTGGTCTAGGGCACGATGCGCAGCAGTCTGCTCGCCCTTGACCGGGCGCTGTACGCGGCCGTCGCCGCCACCGCCACCCCCGGCCTGGACGGGGGGCTGCGGCGGCTGTCCGTCGCGGCCAACCGCTCCCGGATCTCCTTCACCGTGGCGGGCCTGCTCGCGCTGCGCCCCGGCCGGCCGCGCCGGGCCGCGCTG